>JBOHCK010000068.1:0-23366 GCA_050698755.1 Streptosporangiaceae bacterium
GGCCACGGCCAAGGGCGGCCCGTTCCTGCTGAAGATCGAGATGGAGGCGGGTCACGGCGGCCGGAGCGGGCGCTACGACGCGTGGCTCGAGGAAGCCCTGGTACTGGCCTGGATCATCACCACGGCCAGCCCCCGCTGAGGACGAAGCCGAGGGTTACTGGACGAACAGGGCGCTGACGGACTCGCCGTCGTGGATGCGGCTCATGGCCTCGGCCAGGGCGGGAGCTATCGACAGGACGCGCAGCTTCGGGTGATCCAGAGGCACCGGGGCGGTGTTGGTGCACACGATCTCGGTCACGTCGGAGGCGGCCAGCTTGTCCAGCGAGTTGTCGGCGAACAGGCCGTGCGTGCACGCCACGGCGACGGAGCGGACCTCGCGCTCGCGGAGCCGGTCGAGCAACTCGAACACGGTCGTGCCGCGCGAGATCTCATCGTCGAGGATGATGGCGTCCCGCCCGGTCACGTCGCCGATGATGGCGGTGATGACCACCTGGTTGTCGCTGATCCGTTCCTTCGCGCCCGCCGCCACCGGCACGCCCAGCCTGCGGGCGAACGCGGCGGCGCTCTTGGCGTGGCCGAGATCCGGTGAGACCACCACGGTGTTGGACAGGTCACGGCCGCGGAAGTACTCAGTGAACTCGCTCAGCGCGTGCAGGTGATCCACCGGCACGGAGAAGAACCCGTGGACCTGCGGCGAGTGGAGGGTCATCGTGAGCACGCGGTTGACGCCCGCGGTGACCAGCAGGTCGGCCACCAGGCGCCCGGCGATGGAGATCCTCGGCTCGTCCTTCTTGTCCGACCTGGCGTACGCGAAGTGCGGGATCACGGCGGTCACCCGCGCGGCCGAGGCGCCCCGGGCCGCGTCCGCCATCAGCAGCAGCTCGACCAGGTGCTCCTGTACCGGCCGGACCAGCGGCTGGATGATGAACACGTCCCGCTCGCGGCAGTTGGACTGCAGCTGGACCTCGAGGCAGTCGTTGGCGAACCGCGTGAGCCGGACCGGCCGCTGCGGCACGGAAAGGTATTCGCAGATCTCGGCGGTCAGCGCCCGGTGAGCGCTCCCGCCGAACACGACGATCTCACGCACTCCTGGCTTCCTCCCGCCGCGGCAGGCCGAGCCGCTGCCGGATCTCGGCCTGGACGGCCTCGGCCGGCGGCCGCGCGTCCACGGAGATGACGTATTCCTTGCGGCGGAACAGCTCAAGCACCGGGGCGGTCTTCTCGTGATAGTCCCGCAGCCTGACAGCCAGCGCCTCGTCGGTGTCGTCTTCCCTGGTCGTCAGCTCTCCCCCGCAGGCGTCGCACTGCCCGGGCACGGCCGGGGTGCTGTCGATCAGGTTGTAGTTGATCCCGCACCCCGCGCACAGCCTGCGGCTGAGCACCCGCCGGCGGACCTCGCTGTCCGGCAGCTCCAGGGCTATCACGCCGTCGATGTCGTAGCTCTCGACGAAGAACTCGGCCTGGCTGCAGTTCCGCGGGAACCCGTCGATGATGAAGCCGTAGTTCCAGTCGTGCCCGGTCAGCCGGTCCCTGACCACCGACTCCACCAGGTCGTCCCCGACCAGTTCCCCGGCCGCCATGACGCGGCGCACCAGCGCGCCGATCTTGGTATGGTTCTGCACGTTCCAGCGGAAGATGTCTCCCACGCTGATATGCACGAGGTCCAGGTCGGCCGCCAGCATCTGGCTCTGCGTGCCCTTCCCGCTGCCCTGGACGCCCATGATGACGTACTTGCGCATGCCATCAGCCTGGCATATAGGCGCGGCCGTCCCGTACCCGGCAGAGCAAACCCGGTTAGTCCCCTGCGCCCCGGCCGCGGGCCGAGTGCGACCGCGCGGCGGGCGCGCGCAGCCCCAGCTTGCGCTCGCAGGTCCGCCGTACCTTGCGGCTGACCAGCACGCGCAGTTGCGGCCAGTCCTCGGCCAGCCGGCGCGCGTTGAGGAGCCGGACCATGTCGCCCGGCCGGCCCTGGCTGAGCACGGTGCTGTAGAGCTGGAGCCTGGGCCGCTCGCTACCCACGTCGAACTCGCGCGCCCCGCCCCAGGTCAGGTGGATCGGCAGCACCACGACCCCCTGCCACGGGCCGCGCAGGTCTTCCAGCCGTCGGGGCAGCCGCCCGCCCTCGCTGGAGAACCCCGCGGACAGACCCATGGGTGAATTATCCACCGCCGCGCCCCCGCCCGGCCCCTGCAGACGCGGCGCGCCCGAGCGGCACCCAGGCTACAGCGCTACCCTCATGGCATGGAGAACGCGGCCGCGGCGGAAAACGCCGCCCCAGCGGGAGACGCCGTCTCCGTGCCGGGCGCCGCCCAGGAACTCGGGTCCGGGCCGGCGTGGCGGTTCCTGATCCAGCCGCGGTGGATCGCGTGGCACCTGCTGATGGTGGTCTCGTTCTGGGGCATGCTGTGGCTCGGCGACTGGCAGCTGCACCGCGCGCTATCCGGGAACGGGCTGAGCTGGGCGTACACGTTCGAGTGGCCCCTGTTCTCCTGCTTTGCCGTGGTCTTCTGGGCCAGGACGATCAGGGATGAGTTCCGGATTAAGCGCGGCGACGTGACGGTCAGCCCCGACGCCGACCCGGCCGACCTGCCCACCAGGATCGCCGGCGTCAGATCCGTCCAGGCCAGCACGGCGGAGCCTGCCGACGACGAGGACGAGGAGCTCACCGCCTACAACGCCTACCTCTCGCGGCTCAACGCCGAGGTCAAGCGGCACGGCCGGTGGCACGGACTGGGGTGAAGAGCGGGAGATGAAATCCGCCGAAGGAACGGTCCTCCTGGACCGAGCGGTGCGCCGGTACCGGGTGATGGCCTACGTGACCGGCACCGTGCTGATCGTCTTGTGCTTTGTCGGCATCCCGCTGCAGGTCGCGGGCCATCCGGTCGTCGCCAACGACGTCGGGGTGGTGCACGGCATCTTGTACATCATCTACCTGGTGTTCGCCTGGCGCCTGTCCAGGCTGCTGAGGCTGGCGAACAAGCCGACGGTGATCATGCTGCTGGCCGGGACCATCCCCGTGATGACGTTCATCGTCGAGCGGTGGATCACCCGCCGGTTCATCAGGCCCGCGCCGTACGGCGACGCCCCTTCGGCCCAGGCCGTGCGCTTATGACCGCGTGAGTGAGCACTACTTCTCGCCGCAGCCACGCGCCGCGCACCGCCCCGGCCTGGTGCGGGTGATCCTGCCCGACGTCTACCTGGAACTGGCTACCGACGCCGGGGTCTTCTCCCCCGGCCGGCTCGACCCCGGCACCCGCCTGCTGCTCGAGGCGTCCCCCACCCCGCCGCCCGCGGGCGACCTGCTCGACCTGGGCTGCGGGTACGGCCCGATCGCCTGCGTGCTGGCCGCCCGCGCCCCGGGCGCCACCGTGTGGGCGGTCGACGTCAACGAGCGCGCGCTGGAGCTATGCACGCGGAACGCGGCCGCCGCCGGCCTGGAGAACGTCCGCTGCGTCACGCCCGGGGACCCGGCGGTCCCGGCCCGGCTGACGGCGATGTGGTCCAACCCGCCGGTCCGCGTCGGGAAGGCCGCCCTGCACGCACTGCTCAGCGGGTGGCTGGACCGGCTGGGGCCCGCCGGCCAGGCTTACCTGGTCGCGGGCCGGAACCTGGGTGCCGACTCCCTGCACCGCTGGCTCGCCGAGCGGGGCTGGCCCGTGACGCGCCTGGCCGCGCGGAGCGGTTACCGCCTGCTGCACGTCAATATTTCTGCCGAACGAGCGGTGGTGACTCCCCCGTGACAGTGTTTTCCCCCGGGGGGATGACCCCCCCGGTGACCTCCCCAGCACGGGAGGGCCCTCCGCCCCCCCGTACCCCCCCGACCCCCTCGGCCCCCCCGGCTCGGGAGGGCTCTCCGCCCCCCCGTACCCCTCCGACCTCCCAGGTGCCCGTGCCCGACGGTGGCGCGCCGAGGCAGTTGCGTCCCGTCGAGGTTAAGCGGTTGAACCGCGAATGGCGCCGGGCCAGCGACGCCCGTCTGGCCGTCCTGCTCGACTCGGTCGGCCAGCCGTTCAACGTCGGCTCCATCGTCCGCTCCGCCGCCGCCTTCGGGGCCGAGCAACTGTGGCTGTGCGGCAGCACCGCCCCGCTCAGCCACCCCGGGGTGAGCCGGACGGCGCTCGGCACCCAGCGGCTCGTGCCGGCCACCACCGAGCCGAGCCCGGTCGAGGCGGCCAAGGCCGCGGCGGCCTCGGGGCTGCGGGTGGTCGCGATCGAGCTGGCCACCGGCGCGGTCCCGCTGCACGAGGCGCCGCTGGACGGCGACGTCTGCCTGGCCATCGGGAACGAGGACCACGGCTGTACCGCCGGGCTGCTCGCCATCGCCGACGCGATCGCGTACATCCCGCAGCCCGGACGGGTCGGGTCGCTGAACGTCGCGGTGGCGGCGGCCATCGCGATGGCCGAGGTGCGCCGCCGGGCCTGGACGCGGCCGCAGTGACCTGATCAACCGCCCGACACCCTCAGTTCACCGGAACGGCCCTGGCCGCGGGCATACTAGCGTCGTGCGCGTTCCCTTTCTCGACTACCCGCGTCCCATCGCCGTCGCCCACCGCGGCGGCGGGGCGCACGCGCCGGAGAACTCGTGGACCGCGTTCGAGCACGCGGTCGACCTCGGGTACGCGTACCTGGAGACCGACGCCCGCGCGACCTCGGACGGAATGCTCATGGCGTTCCACGACCGCACGCTGGCCCGGGTGACCGGCGCCTCCGGGCCCATCAGCGCGCTGCCGTACCGCGAGATCAAGGCCCTGCGCGTGGCTGGCTCCGAGCCGATACCGCGCATCGAGGACCTGCTCGGTACGTGGCCCGACGTCCGCTTCAACATTGACCTCAAGGACGAGCCGGGGATACCCCTGCTGGCCGACGTGCTGCGCCGGACCGGCGCGTGGGACCGGGTCTGCGTGACCTCGTTCTCCGGCGGCAGGCTCCGCATCGCCCGCGGGCTGTTCGAGCGGCCGGTGTGCATGGCCATCTCGCCGGCCGCGATCGCCGCCGTCCGGTGCGCCATCAGCGCTACCCCCCACGGGCCGCGGACCCGGCTGCTCGCCGGGCGGTTCTCGCGGTCCCAGATGCGCTGCACGCAGGTGCCGGGGCGGGTCGCCACCGGGTCGTTCATCCGCCGCGCCCACGCCGTCGGCCTCGACGTCCACGTGTGGACGATCAACGACCGGGCCGCGATGACGCGCTTCCTGGACCTGGGGGCCGACGGGATCTTCACCGACGACATCGAGACGCTGCGCGACCTGCTCATCGAGCGCGGTCAGTGGCATCCGCGGGCCACCAGCTGAGGGAGCCGCGACGGCGCGCGGCCGGGCGTCTCACCCAGGCTAAGGTGTCCCGCAGGGCCTATAGCTGCGATCTTCTGGGGAAAAAACGATTGGGTAACGCCCATAAGGGGAATCTTGTCCGGGTACCCAGCGTTGCACAACAAGACCGCTGATCGCCTGGGAGGCAGTAAGCATGGCCGAACGCGCACTTCGCGGCACCCGGCTCGGTGCGACGAGCTACGAGAACGACAGGAACACCGACCTGGCGCCTCGTCAGGACGTCGCCTTCGATTGCCCCAACGGGCACCATTTTAGCGTGCCGTTTGCGGCCGAGGCGGAACTTCCTGCCACGTGGGAGTGTCGTGTCTGCGGTTCAATCGCCATCGCCGCCACCGGGGAATCGCCGTCCCCGAAGAAGGCGAAGCCGCCGCGCAGCCACTGGGACATGCTCATGGAGCGGCGCACGGTCGAGGACCTCGAGGCGGTCCTGGCTGAGCGACTCGAGGTGATCAGGGAGCGCCGCAGCGCCGAGCGCGGTCAGGACCTCGGCACGGACCAGCCGCACCGCCGGAGCGCCTAAGCTCTCCCGGTTAATCAGCCGGTCCGGCGCGGCCTGAGCTGACGGAGCCTCCTGGCCAGTCCCCACTGCGCCACCCGCCAGAACGCCTCCATGATGATGCTGTTGCTCATCTTGCTGGCGCCGTGCTCGCGTTCGACGAACGTGATCGGCACCTCGACGATCCGCAGGCCCGCGTCGGCGACCCGCAGCGTCAGGTCGATCTGGAAGCAGTAGCCGGTCGACTGGACCTGGTCCAGGCTGATCGTCCGCAGGGTGGAGGCCCGGTAGGCGCGGAATCCCGCGGTCGCGTCGCGAACGCCGACGCCCAGCATGAGCCCGGTGTAGACGTTGGCGCCCCGGGAGAGCAGCAGGCGGGACTTCGGCCAGTTGAGCACGCGGCCGCCGCTCGTCCACCGGGACCCGATGGCCAGGTCCGCGCGGGCCAGGGCGCCGACCAGGGCGGGCAGGTGCTCGGGCAGGTGCGAGCCGTCCGCGTCCATCTCCACGATCACGTCGTAACCGCGATCCAGCGCCCAGCCGAACCCGGCGATGTAAGCCTTGCCCAGGCCCGCCTTCTCCGTCCGGTGCAGAACCTGCACGTGCGCGTCGGTCTCGGCCAGCTTGTCGGCGATGTCACCGGTGCCATCCGGGCTGTTGTCGTCCACCACGAGCAGGTCGGCCTCGGGCAGCGCGGCCCTGACCCGGCCCGCGACCGACTCCAGGTTCTGCCTCTCGTTGTAGGTGGGCATGACGATGACCGTTCGGCCGATCGGCTGATCGGCTGCTGGGTGTGGCTCAGTCACTACCTCTGCCTATCGCTGCGTCGGTTAACAGCCGTTAACCACGGACGTGCAGGACATGATATCCCCGTGCTCGCGCGCCCAGGCTCGACCGGGCCCGCGGCCTTGCTCCCGTGATTATGACAACGAACCGGCGACCAGGTTCGTGCCCGTACCAGGGCAGGCGGGACATTCCTGGCCAAGGAAAAGGACCCGGGCAGCACCTTCGGACCGGAGACCGTCCCGTTGGCAACGGGCTCAGCCTCCGTTGTCTACTGGTTGCCCGGGCCCTTTCCACGCCCAACCCCCCATCCAGCCGGATGAGTGTCCCAGACTCGTTCGGCCCGATCGGGCTATGCCTGGTCTCGAGGGCGGCTGGATGCGAGCGCCTCCGGCCGTGGCATAGCGCTAAAAACCTGACGAGTCTGCAGGTCCGGCTGACGAGCCCGGTGCTGGACCTGAGCAGCAACTTACCCTCGATCGCGGCGATGTCAACCGCGTCAGGTGTACGCACGGGGAAGGTTCGATCACATTCAGTAACCACTACGGGGAATGTCGCTGCACCTTTTCCCGCGTCGCCTACTGCCCGTCACGGTAGCCAAAGTCATCTGTCGGCTTTGTCTGACGAAGGCCGGATTTTTGATCCCTCCGTAGAAAATATGCGCCGGCAGCCTCTTGCATGGCGCGCTTTCGGGGTATGGATCCCCCCACTTCGCGTCTCCGACGTTTCCGCGCGCTTCCGCGGCTAACCCCGCTGGCCCCCCTGGAGGTGATCGATGGATGATAACGCCGACCGGTTCCTCGACCTTATTCACCAACTCGAGGACTTCACCCGCACAGTAAGCCCTGATCAGGCGCATGCCGAGTTCGACGAGACGACGCTCCAGCTGTTCTGGATGCGGTGGCCGCAGCTGTCCGCGTGGGCCGGTTCGCTCTGGCGCCTGCTGTCAGAAGAGCTGGCCGGGCCGGCGGCCCCGCACGACGACTCGGAGCTGTACGAGATCGGCGAAAGTGGCTGACAACGGCCGCCGGATCCTGACGGTCGGCGATGTGATGCACACCCGGTTGGTCTCGACCAGCCCGGACACCCCCGTCGCGGAGGCGGCCGGCGCGATGGTGCAGGAGAAAGTGGGCTCCGCTCTCGTGATGCAAGGGCCGTTCCTGGCCGGCATCCTCACCGAACGCGATGTGCTCAGGGCCGCGGCGTCAGGGACCGATCTCACCGCGGTGACGGTCTCGGCCTGGATGACCGCCGACCCGCACTCCACCGGACCCGACACCACGGTAGAGGACGCCGCTCAGATGATGCTCCTGAACGGCTTCCGCCACCTCCCCATCGTGGAAGGGCGCAACGTGCGGGGCGTGGTCAGCCTCCGCGACCTGTTCGCCGCCAGGATCAGCCGCCCGCCCCAGCAGCGCGGTGCCGCCCTGTAGCGCCACTCCCCTGCCCTCCGCGCGTTCACCCGGGCAGCTTCCGCACGTCAAGCCGGCCGGCCAGGCCTGCCCCGGATCTGGTGTAATCGGCACATGCTGGAGACGCCGGAGGAAATGGACCGCCTGCAGCGGCTGCTTGACCGCAGCGCCGCCGCGGGCGGGCCGCACCTGCGCGGGATCATTACCGATGACCGCCGCCTGTCGGCCGAGCAGGTGTGCCAGCTCATGCAGGGATTGCGGCTGCTCGTGGTGGCCACGGTGACGGCGGACAGCCGGCCGCTGGCCGGCCCGGTCGACGGCTACCTCCTGCACGGATCGCTCTATTTCAGTTCGGGCCGCGACTCGGTCCGCATGCGTCACCTGGCCGTCCGGCCAGGCGTAAGCGCGACCTACCTGCCCGGTGAGAACCTCGCCCTGACGGTGCACGGTCGGGCCGAGCTGTTCGACGTCAACGACCCGGCCCGCAGTGAGCTGCGCCAGGCGATGCTCGACCACCACCTGCCGCTGCAGGGGCCGGGCTTCGAGACCTGGCTGGACCAGGCGGATGCGGTGGGCGCGCGCATTGTCGCGGAGAAGATGTTCACGTTCAGCTCAGGGAAGCCATGACCGGCGATCCCGACGTGATCGGGCTGATGCAGCACGCGGACTGGACCCGGCTCAGCATCTCGGCCAGGGTGAATGACGGGTCAACCGTACTGGTAGCGCCGGGCGGCCGGTACCGGGAGCAGACGGCAGAGGGCATCAGGGGTTGCGACGGCGAGTACCCGTGGACATGGCCGCCGCGGGCGGCGGACGGGACGGACCACCTGATCGGACCCGCGCCGCCGATGCGCACGCTGCTGTGCCCCTCCTGGCTGCTGCGGCGTGTGATGGGCAGCGCCGCTGGCAGGTCTACCGCTACCGGATGACCGCGGGCCCGGCCCAGCCGCTCCCCAGTGACCTAGCGGACCTCGCCGACGCGTCCTGGCTGCTTGAGTGCCGACTGTCCGACGGCACGCTCGTCATGGCCAGGGACCGCCCGGCGTACCGCGTCAACGTGGCGCGCGGTGATGCGCCGTGGTCGTTCTCCCTGATGTTCTCCCCCGCCGTCGCGGTGGTGGACGCCGAACTGGGGATCCTGCTGTCCCTGACGTCCTACCTGGGCGGCCAGCCGGTGCGGCGGTACGAGCTGAGGGACATCACTGGCCCGGCCTCGCCCGGTGACTTCCGCGTGCACCTCCCTCCCGGCCTGCGCGTGGAGCAGGAGACCGATCCCTTCCAGGGGGTCCGGGAGGCGACGAAGACGGCCAGGAACTTCCTGCGCCGGATGGGCCTGTCCTGACCGGTCAGGCCGACCGCCGTTCCCGCTCCGCGCTTTCGGCCGGCGTGAACACCCCGAGCGCGGCGCGATCGGGGTACGGCAGCCAGTCGATGGCCAGCCGTCGGGTTATGTAGTCGACGGCGGAGCGGACCCGCGGGATCTCCGGGTCGTTGGTGCGTCCGTTGGGGGCGAAGGCCAGCCCCAGCCCGGGACGGATCAGGTCCGGTAGCGGGATCCGGTGCCTTAGTCCGGCCGAGAGCGCGGCAGCGTAAGTGTCAAGCAGGCCCGCGCCGCTGCTGCCGTACTTGCCCCAGCGGATGAAGACCTCGCCGAGGCTGCCGTCCTCGCGCTGACTTGAGATCAGGCACAGCCGGTCGGCGCCGATGCTCACGGTGACGGTGCACCCGCCGCGCCGCCGAACGCCGACCGTCATCACCCCCGCTCCGGACATCCGCCGCACCGCCGAACGTCAATCGTGGTCACCCCTGCTCCGAACACCCGCTGCATCACCGACCGTCATCACCCTGTGTTTCGAACTGAAATATGAGTTATTAATGATACGAGCTCGACATACCCGCTGACCAGGGGTAGGTAGGGTAGCGATCGTGAATCACCTCCTGACCACGGAACGCCTCGTCCTGCGTCCGGTGACGCTACGCGACCAGGTCGTGTTGCTAGCCCACTGGACCACGCCCGATGTGCGGCGGTTCCTCTTCGACGGCGGGATCATGTCCGAGGAGGAGGTCACCGAGACCATCGAGGACAGCGTGCGGGACTTCACCGCCTCCGGGTACGGCGTGTGGCTGATCCAGGAGAAAGACGGGGCGGATCTGGTCGGTACCGCCGGGCTGCGGCCGCTGGAGCATCTCGGGCTGGAGATCTTCTACAGCGTGGCGCCCGGTTCGTGGGGCCAGGGATACGCCACCGAGGCCGCCCGGGCCGTGGTGGAACACGCGCTGGGCCCGCTGGGCCTGCCCGAGGTGCTGGCCGAGGTGGACGAGGGCAACGCCCCGTCGATCCGGGTCATCGAACGGCTCGGCATGACCCCGTTCGAGGTGGTGCCCGGCGTACTCGGCCCCATGACCCGCTTCCGCCGGGCGGGCCACACCCCCTAGCCTTCGATCATGGCGCGGATCGTGGTGGTGGGAGCCGGGGTGGTGGCGCTGGGGGCCGCGATGCTCCTCGCCGGTGACGGGCATCAGGTCACCGTGCTAGAGCGGGATCCGGAGCCGCCGCCCAGTGACCCGGCGGACGCGTGGGAACGCTGGCAGCGCCCGGGTCTCAACCAGTTCCGGCAGGGGCATGTCTTCCTGCCCGGGTTCCGGTCGGTCCTCGAGGCGGAACTGCCGGAGGTGGCCAAGGCCCTGCAGGCCGCCGGCGCCCTGCGGCTGAACCTGATCCGCGACGTGCTGCCTGCGACCATGACCGGCGGCTGGCGGGACGGCGACGAGCGCTACGACTGGCTCACCGGCAGGCGCGCGCTGGTCGAGGCCGTGCTCGCCGCGGCCGCCGAGTCGGCTCCCGGCGTGGAGATCCGCCGCGGCACGGCCGTCGTCGGCCTGGTCACCGGGTCGCGGGCCCGCCCGGGCGTCCCGCACGTGGTGGGAGTGCGGACGAGGCTCGGCGAGTCCATCCCGGCCGACCTGGTCGTAGACATGAGCGGGCGACGGTCGGCCCTGCCCGCCTGGCTCCGCGGCGTCGACGCCCGCCCGCCCGTCGAGGAACTGGAAGACAGCGGGTTCCTTTACTACGGACGGTACTTCAGGTCGGCGGACGGTTCGATGCCCGCCCTGCGCGGGCCCGTTCAGATGGACTGGGGCACGGTCACCTCGCTCACCCTGCCCGCGGACAACGGGACCTGGGCCGTCGTCCTCGTGACCGGGTCGAAGGACCCCGCGCTGCGGCCGCTGCGGGAGGCGGCGCGCTGGCAGGCTGTAGTGCGCGGCCTTCCGCTCGTCGCTCATTGGCTGGACGGGACTCCTCTGGAGGACGAGGTCCAGGTGCTGGCCCGGCTGGAGGACCGCTACCACGGCTTCGTGGTCGACAGCCAGCCCGTCGCGACCGGCGTGGTGGCCGTGGCCGACTCTTGGGCCTGCTCTAATCCCGCCAACGGGCGCGGCGCATCGATCGGCCTGCTGCACGCCCTGACGCTCCGGGACCAGCTTCGCGCGGCCGACCTCGGCGAACCGGCGGCGTTCGCCGACGCGTTCCACACCGCCACCGCCGAGACCGTCGAGCCTTGGTACCGCGCCACCCTCGCCACCGACCGGTACCGGCTAGGCGAGATCGAGGCCGGCCTGCGCGGCGCGGCCTACGATTCGCCGGACCCCGCGTACCAGCTGGAGAAGGCCCTCGGCGCCGCGTTCGACCGAGATCCTGATTGCGCACGCGCGAACTTCGACATCCGGTTCGTGCTGCAGACCCCCGCCGAGGTCTTCGCCCGGCCCGGGCTCCGCGATAAGACCCTGACGCTGGGGTCGGACTGGCGCGACGAGCCGCCGTTCGGCCCGACCCGCAAGCAGATCCTCGCGCTGGTGTCCGGCGCGTAGGCTCCGATCGACTGACAGGAGGAGCCCAATGGGCCGCGTAGACGTGGGTGGGGTCGGAATCGAGTACGAGGTCACCGGGGAAGGGCGCCCGGTCGTGCTCCTGCACGGCTTTCCCGACTCCGGCCGGCTCTGGCGGCACCAGGCACCGGCCCTGGCGCAGGAAGGATTCCGGGTCATCGTCCCGGACCTACGCGGTTACGGGCGCTCCGACAAGCCCGAGGACGTCTCGGCCTACTCGATGATGCACCTGGCCGGCGACGTCCTGACGGTCCTCGCGGAGGAGAAGATCGACCGGGCCCACTTCGTGGGTCACGACTGGGGAGCCGCGCTAGCCTGGGCGCTCGCGTCCTTGGCGCCGGACCGCGTTGACCACCTGGCCGTCCTGTCCGTCGGCCACCCGGCCACCTTCCGCCGTTCCCCGCGGCAGCGCGAGAAGTCCTGGTACATGCTGCTGTTCCAGTTCCCCGGCATCGCCGAGCGCTGGCTGTCCGGGGACGACTGGTCCAACTTCCGTAACTGGGGCGGGCACCCCGACGCCGACGGCGTGATCGCCGACCTGGAGGCGAACGGCTCGCTCACCCCGGGCCTGAACTGGTACCGGGCCAACGTCCCGCCCGAGACGTGGGTAGCGCCTCCGCCCCAGCTCCCGCCCGTCCAGGCGCCCACGATGGGCGTCTGGAGCACGAAAGACCCGGCCCTCACCGAGATCCAGATGACCGACTCCGCCGAGAACGTGGCGGGTCCGTGGCGCTACGAGCGCCTGGAGGGCCCCGGCCACTGGATGCAGCTCGACGCTCCCGACCAGGTCAACGCGCTGCTGCTTGACTTCCTGCCCAGCTAACTCGACTTCCTGCCCAGCTAAGGAGTGAGTCCACCCGTGCCTGAGCAACCTGCTGCCGTGCGGGCGTGGCACGCCGTCGTCCAGTCCGGGGATCCGGCCCTGCTGTACGACCTGCTGGCGAGCGCCGCGCCGGTGATCCAGTCCTGGTCCCGCACGCGAAGGTCCCACAGGTGATGGTGAGCATCGACGATCCGCATGGTCGTTCAGAGCTCCCGGACGACAGGCCCGCGCGTGTGCCGTGCGACTCTAACCACGTCTCTCCGTCCTGCGGTTTTGGCGATATGTCATACTCGGACAGACACCAGACAAACATCCGATCTTTGCCGAGCGAGGAGGGGAGCGCGCGCACCGTGGCCGTCACCGACGAGGCCATCGAGAAGATCAAGGCCATGATCACCTCCGGCGCGCTGCGCGCGGGTGACCGGCTGCCCAGGGAGGCGGACCTGGCCGCCGAGCTCGGCCTGTCCCGCAGCTCGCTGCGGGAGGCGGTGCGGGCGCTGTCGCTGGTCAACATCCTGGACGTCCGTCGGGGCGACGGGACCTACGTGACCAGCCTGGAACCGCGGCTCCTGCTCGAGGCGCTGAGCTTCATCGTGGACTTCCACCGTGACGACACCGTGCTGGAGTTGCTGCGGGTCCGGCGGATACTCGAGCCGGCCGCCACGGCCATGGCCGCGGAGCGGATCACCGACTCCGAGACCGAGGGCCTGCGCAAGCTGCTCGACAGCATCGGCCCGCACCCGGAGGCCGAAGAGCTGGTGGCGAACGACCTGGAGTTCCACCGGCGGATCGTGGCCTGCTCGGGTAACTCCGTGCTCTCCTCGCTGCTCGAGTCGATATCGGCACCAACCACCAGGGCCCGCGTCTGGCGCGGACTGACCCAGACCGGGACGCTGGCCGAACACCAGGCCATCCTCGACGCCGTGGCCGCTCACGAACCCGAGATCGCCAGGTCCTGGGCCACCGTGCACATCGCAGGCGTAGAGCAGTGGCTCGCCTCGGTGCTCTGAGAAACGGTCATGGCCCGAGGCCGGCCAGGTCGGCCCATAGCGCGTCCGGGATGACCAGGGACAGGTACCCGGCGTCCGCTCGGACCTCGTCCGGGGTGCGTACGCCGACCACCGCGGCGGTGACCGCGGGATGCCGCAGGACGTAGCGCAGGGCGGCCGCCGCCATCGGGACTTCGTAGCGGGCGCAGACCTCGGCGATGCGGCGGGACTGGGCCAGCATGCCGGGCGGGGCCAGAGCGTAGTCGTAGCGATCGCCCCCGGCCAGGATCCCGCTGTTGAACACGCCCCCGGCCAGCACCGCGACCCCGGCGCGAGCGGCACAGCGGGAACAGGGACCCGCCCGCGGAGTCGTCAAGCAGCGTGTACCTCCCGGCCACCAGCACGCAATCGAGTGTCGACCGAGATGAGCTGGACGTGATGAGCGGCTGCGTATGAGATGGCCGGGCCCAGGCTGGTGGCCGTCTCCGGGTTCACCACGATGGCCTTGGCGTCCTCGTTGACGAGGGTCTCGATCTGCGTGTTCTGCAGGCTCGCGTTGGCCGCGGCGAGCAGCGGGCCGAGCAGCTTGATGTGGAGCTGCGCGGCGTACTGCGTCTCGTAGTTGATGCCCCGAAAGCCCTCGAAACACGGCTGATACCAAACAGATACCTGGCTTGTCATCCGATCTTTGCGGGCCTGCTCCGAGGTCAGTGGAACAGGCGGCGGGTCACGACGCCGTGCCCGACGTCGCTGCCTGACCAGAGGCTGAAGTGGCTGCCGATATCAAGGTAGTCGGCCATGTCGTCACCGATCACTCGCAGGGTGACCACGACCTCGGGTTTCCCGGGCCGGAACGGCGCTTCCTCGTCGGCGTCGACCAGGGCGGCGAAGACCTGGCTTCGCCTGGTCTCGCTGTTCTCCACTCGCAGCACCATGCGGTGCGACCCGGAACCGAGCTTCTCCCGGGCTTCATCGCTAGCGTTGGGGGTAACCAGAGCCTGGTATTTGCAGCGCTTCATGTCTGCCACCGCCGATCGCTGGAGCATATGTATCGTATCACGAACATCCGACCGAGAGGCAGTGCGCCGACCGCTTTAGTCGCGCTCCATCCGATCTGGCCTAATATATCGTACTACGATATTTTTGACTGAGAAGTTTCGGCAACGCTCCTGTGCCCAGCGATAACGCAGGTGAGCGGGTTCTCCCAGAGACCGCTCGACGGAGCACGAGCATTCCTCACTTCACGATATAGCTCCTGTCATAGGATATGCTCCGTAGATTCGCTGTCCACCCTGCGGGTGAGGGCGATCCTAATTGAGTATCAGCTGAAAGGTGGCCATGGACCGGCTGACCCAGCAAGACTTCGAGAGGCTGTTGGAGTTCCGGGTCAGCTTGCGCCGGTTTCAGCGCTGGAGCGAAGACCAGGCGCAGGCCGCCGGCCTGACCCACGTTCAGCACCAGCTAATGGTGGCGATCAAGGGGCACCCCGGGGGCCAGCCGCCTACCGTCGGCGATCTCGCTGGCTACCTGCTCCTGCGGCCGCACAGCACGGTAGAACTCGTCGACCGGGCCGAGTTCGCCGGCCTGGTCCAGCGGACCAGGGACCCCGCCGATGGCCGGGTGGTGCGGGTCCGTCTGACCCCGCAAGGGGACCAGATCCTGCAGCGGCTCACCCGGGCTCATCTGGAGCGCCTGCACGAGCTAGCCGCCGTCCTCGACGAGTTCGTGACCCGCCACGAAGACCAAAGATCCGCCCTTTCTTAGCGAGGTGCTGGCGCCCGCGGTGCGCGGCGCGGATCCTCGCGCGTTCGCGATGGTGATGGCCACCGGGATCGTGTCGGCGGCGTTGCGGCAGGCCGCAAGCCCGCCGCTGTCGGCCGCCCTGCTGTGGGTCGCGTCCGCGGCCTTCGTCGTTCTCGTGGCCGCATCGGTGTGGCGAGCCGCGGCGTTCCCGGCCGATGTACGCCGTGACCTGGCCCGGCCGGACCGGGTGTTCAGCTTCTTCGCCGTCCCGGCCGCCGCTAGCGTCCTCGCCGCCCGGCTGGCCGGCCCTGGCCAGCACGATGTAGTGGCGGCCCTGACCGCCTTCACGGCGCTCGCCTGGGTCGCGGCCTGCTGCGTCGTTCTCGCCTTCCTGGCCCGGCCCGGGCGGCCGGGGCCGCGCCGGGCGATCGCCGACGTGAACGGCACCTGGGAGCTGTGGGTGGTGGGCACCCAGTCGGCGTCCATCGCCGCGACGTCCGCCTACGCGGCGGGCGTCGTGCCTGACCGGCTCGCCGCGTGGGCGGGCCTGATCGTGTGGTCCGCCGGAGCCGTGCTGTACGTGGTGGTCACCTCCCTGGTCATCACGCGGCTGGTCAAGGCCGGCCTGCCGCCGGGTGATCCCTTCGCGCCCTACTGGGTCACCATGGGCGCGGCGTCCATCACGGTGCTGGCCGCGGCGCAGTTCCTGCACGTCACCGGGCCGGCGGTGCTAAGCGGGCCCCGCCCTGCGGTGACCGACATAGCGCTCGCCTTCTGGGCCGTTGCCACCGGGCTCATCCCGGTCCTGGCCGCCACCGGCGCCGTCCGGTGGCTGCGTGGCCACGCTCTCAGGGGGTTCCGCCGCGAGCTGTGGATGATCGTGTTCCCGGTCGGGATGTACGCGACGGCCAGCATGCGGATCGGTGCCGAGGCCGGCCTGCCGCCGGTTCGCGAGCTAGGCACCGCCGCCGTATGGGTGGCCGCGGCCGTGTGGGCCGCCGTATTCGCCGCGATGGTCGCCTGGCCCATCGCCCGGTGGCGGTCAGCCAGGGGACCGCACCCGGCCGATAGGAAATGACCCGCCGGGCTGCTGTTCGCGACCTAACGGGGCTCGTGGCCCACCGGCCCCGATAGGCGGGGCTTGTGGGTCACAAGCCCCGATGCCAGCGCGGGCCCGCCCCGTGGTGGCCTGTCCCGTCACTAGGCTCGGGCGCACGGAGGTAAGTGGATCGGCTGGCTGGAACGTTTAAAGGGTATGGGGCACGAGCAGGACGAGTTCGCGGAGTTTTACCGGGCCAGCCGGGATTCCTGCCTGAGGGCGGTGACCGCGGTCGTCGGTGATCGCGAGCGGGCCGAGGAACAGGTCGCCGAAGCCTTCGCCCGGGCCTGGACATCCTGGGGCAGGGTGCGCAGGCACGCTGCCCCGCGGGCCTGGGTGGTGCGGACCGCGCTGAACCTCGGGGTGTCCTGGTGGCGGCGCCGGTCCCGGGAGGTGCCCCTGGCCGACCACGATGCCGCCACCCAGGTCGGCCCGGGCGACGGCGTGGACCCCGCGCTGATCGCGGCGCTGCGGCGCCTGCCGGCCCGCCAGCGCGAAGTGCTCGCGCTGCGGATCTTCCTCGATCTGGACACCGAGACCACGGCGAAGATCATCGGGATCGCGCCGGGGACGGTGATGGCGCACCTGTCCCGCGCCGTCGCGGCGCTACGCCGGGATCTGCCCATGGCCAACACGGATACGAACGCAACGGAGGTCACCCGATGAACGAGCACGACGTCATGTACCAGGTGCGCGAGTCCTTCTCCGGGCTGCGCATGGACACGCCGGTGGAGCAGGTCTGGGCCAGGAGCCGCGCCCGCCGACGGCACAAGCTCGCCGCACTGACGGCGGCGACCGCCGCGACCGCGGGGGCAGCGGCGGTCATCGCGCTGACTGCTGGCGGAGCCGCACCCGCCCCGGCCCGTTCCGGCCGCGCGCCATCGGCGAGCCCGGGTTCGGCCAGCCAGGGCTCCGTCAGGCTCGCCGCGTTCACGGTGACCAACGGCCCCGGCGACAGCACCACACTGGTCCTGCGCAAGGACGCGCCGCTTGACCCCAGCGCGCTGCGTCAGGCCCTAGCGCAGCACGGCATTCCGGCACTGGTCACCGTCGGCAGCTTCTGCCGCACCACCCCCCTCGCGCCGGTCCCGTTCGGCCAGGTCGTGCAACCAACGACGCTGGCTGACGGATCGGACGCGATAGTGATCAATGGCCAAGCGATGCCGCCCGGGGCCGAGCTCAGCATCGGGACCTTCCAGCAAACGGTCAGGATGTCGCTCATCGAGCAGGGCGCTCCCCTTTCGTGCTTCAGCACTCCCGGGCAGCCCGGTCAGCCCGTGATCCACATCACGGGGACCCCGAACCAAGGGTGACAAGGCAGGCAATGACCCGAGCGGGTGACCAGGGCGGCTGGTCACCCGCTCAGCTCGCGGCGGGGACCACGACCGTGCCGAGAGCGGTGACCACGACGATCGGGTCGGCCAGGACGGAGGCGGCCGAGTCGCCGCGAGACAGGTCGGCGCGGCAGACCACGCGGGCCTCGAAGGCGAGCTGCCTGCTGCGGCGGCCCACGGCCGTCACCGTGGCCGTGGCCTCGATGACGTCACCCGCCAGGACCGGCGCGCGGAACTGCACGTCGGAGTACGACGCGAACAGCCCCTCGTCGCCGTCCATCCGGATGGCCGCCTCGGTCGCCACGTCCCCGAACAGCCCGAGCACGTAGGCCCCGTCGACCAGGTTGCCCCCGTAGTGGGCGTCGCCGTACTTCACGTACCTGCGGTGGGTCACGGACAGGCCGACGTGCGACGACGGGTCCCCGCTCACGCGGCCTCGCTCGACGGAGCCAATGCGTGCACCAGGTAGCTGGCCACCTCGCCGGGCGTGGTGCCGCGCCCGAAGATCTTGTCGACGCCGAGGTCCTGCGCGGCAGTGGGATCGAACCGGGGCCCGCCGACCACGAGCAGGGGCCGCTGCGGGCCGAACCCGGCGTGGAACGCCGCCGACATCTCCCGCGTGTTGGTCAGGTGAGCGTCGCGCTGCGTCACGACCTGGCTGACCAGGACCGCGTCGGCGTGCTCGGCGGCGGCCCGCGCCACCAGGTCCGGTACCCCGACCTGAGCGCCCAGGTTGACCACGCGGATCTCCCGGTAGTACTCCAGGCCCTTCTCCCCCGCGTGCCCCTTGACGTTGAGGATCGCGTCGATCCCGACGGTGTGCGCGTCGGTGCCGATGCAGGCCCCCACCACGACGAGCTTGCGACCGAGACCCGAGCGAATCCGAAGGTTCACTTCCGCGGCGGGGAGCAGCGGGAACTCCCGCTCGGTCACCGACACGGCCGAAAGGTCGACCAGGTGGCTGACCCGCCCGTAGACGATGAAGAAGGTGAAGTGGGGCCCCATCCCCTTAGCGTGCACGACCATCGCCGGGTTCAGGCCCATCTTGGCCGCGAGCTGCAGCGCGGCCCCCTCGGCCCGGGCCCGTTCTGTCTCGTCGCCGAACGGCACGGGCAGCGTGAACGACACCTGTACCCGCCCGTCCCCGGTGGTGTCACCGTACGGGCGGACGATCCCGGTCAGGCTCACGACCTCACCTCCAGCATCTCGGCCGCGGGGTTGTAGTAGCCCTCGGCGCGCTCCACGACCCCGTCCAGACCGCGGCCGCCGTCCGCGGGCCGCTTCGTCACCCCGAAGGTCCCGTCGGCGATCGCGTTGAGCAACCCTTCGGCACCGATCTTGCCCAGCAGGTCGATGGTCTCGTCAAGCACCTGCCGGGCCCGCCTGGCCACGAAGCCGTCCGGCTCGGGCCGGAACGAGGCGCCGAGCTGCCCGGCGGCGCGCTTGACGTAGCGCACGTTCTCCAGGGCCAGGTCCCGGTCGGACAGGAACGGGGTGTGGATCCCCTCGGTCATCATCCCGATGAGCAGGATGGACTGGTCGGTCATGACGCCGCACAAGTTGAAGAACGCGTCGAGCAGGTAGCCGGCGAACACGTTGCCGGTCATGTGCTTGGTCGGCGGCATGTACTTCAGCGGGGCGTCGGGGAACAGCTCCCTGACCAGCTGGGCGTGCGCCAGCTCGAGCAGGAACGAGTCGGGCACCTCGGGGTTGATCTCGAACGCGTGCCCCAGGCCCATCTGGCCGTCGGCCAGGCCGGCCTCGCGCGCGAAGAACTCGTTGAGCAGCTGAGACACCACGACCGTGTGCGCCGCGTCCACCGCGTCGGCGGTCGTCAGGTAGTTGTCCTCGCCGGTGTTGATGATGATGCCCGCCCGGGCGTGCACCTGCCGGGAGAACCGCTGGTCGATGAACGTCCGCACTGGGTTGATGTCGCGGAAGATGATGCCGTACATGCAGTCGTTCAGCATCATGTCCAGCCGCTCGAGCCCGGCCAGCGAGGCGATCTCCGGCATGCACAGGCCCGAGGCGTAGTTGGTCAGCCGGACGTAGCGCCCGAGCTCACGCGAGGTTTCGTCCAGGGCGGCGCGCATGAGCCGGAAGTTCTCCTGCGTCGCGTACGTCCCCGCGTACCCTTCCCTGGTCGCGCCCTCGGGCACGTAGTCGAGCAGCGACTGCCCGGTAGACCTGATCACCGCAATGATGTCGGCGCCTTCCCGCGCCGCCGCCTGCGCCTGCGGGATGTCCTCGTAGATGTCGCCGGTGGCCACGATCAGGTAGATCCACGGCATGGCGGGGTCCGAGGTGGCGGCGATCATCCGATCCCGCTCGGCGCGCTGGCCGTCGATTCTGGAAATTCCCTTTTTTACCGAACGAGCGGCTGCCGCCCTGGCCGCGTCCGCTTCGTCCCCCGCGGGGAGGCGGAACTTGGCCAGCCCGGCGCCCGCGTCGGCGGCCAGCGTGCGCAGGTCGGGGTACCCGCCGGCCAGCATCGCGTCCCAGGCGGGCAGGGCGACCCCGTGCTCGAGCCCGACCGACTCGCGGACCGCGTCGGCGAGCCGGTTGACCCAGGGCATCCCGTCCTCGTCGGCCCCCTCAAGCCCGGCCAGCCGCAGCACGGCCCGCTCCACCGAGACGGTGGTGTGCGTCCTGGCCAGCTCGACCACCGGCTGCCCGGCGGCCGCGGCCAGCTCGCGGGCCTGGCGCACCAGCGCCGGGTCGAGATCCAGCTTGCTCGTCACCGGCGTTCTCCCTCCAGGACGCGGCGCTCGAACAGGTCCCGCAGGCTCGGGGTGCCGCGGAGCAGGTCCAGCGCGAGTTCGGCATGACCGGGCACGTACCCGTTGCCGACCAGCATCGTCACGTCGGCGGCCATGCCCTCGGCGCCGAGCGCGGCCGCGCTGAACGACGTGGCCATCGAGAAGAAGATCACCGTGCCGCCCTGCGCCGTCGACAGGATCGCGCCGCCCTCGCAGCCCGCGACGTCCACGCAGACGACGGTCACGTCGGCCGGGCCGCCCGCGGCGGCCACCCGGTCCGCGAGGTTCACCGGATCCCGGGCGTCGGCGATGACGATCTCGTCGACCAGCGCGCTGGTCCCGCGCAGTAGCGCGGCCTCGGTTTCGGTCGGGACCACGCCGATGACCTTGGCCGCGCCGGCCTGGCGGGCGGCCGCGGCGGAGAGCGAGCCGCTCTTCCCGGCCGCGCCGATGACCAGGACCACCGCGCCCGGCCGGACGACTCTCCTGGTCAGGGCGGGCGCGCCGCAGACGTCCATCACGGCCAGCGAGAGGGGGACGGGGAGGTCGTCCGGGAGGACGGCGGCGATCGACCGCGCGAACAGGATCGCGTGCCCCTCGCAGGGGACCTGCTCGGACTGGCCGTCCCAGCGGTACAGGCCGTCGGAGATGGCCAGCGGGGTCAGCGTGAGCGAGACCAGGGTGGCGATCCGCTGGCCTGGCTCGAGGCCGAGCGGGGAGTCCGGCCCCACCTCCTCGACCGTGCCGGTGAGCATGCCGCCGGACCCGGTGACCGGATTCTGCATCTTGCCCCGGGTGGCGATGATCTCGCCGACCGCGGCCCTGATCTTGTCCGGGTCGCCCGCGTAGGTCTCGCGGATCTGACGGTAGGAGGCGGCGTCGAGGTTCAGCCGGTCGACGCGGACCCGGACCTCGTCAGCGGCGACGGCCGGGTCCGGGTCGAGCCTCCAGGCGGCCTGCGGGAGCACGCCCGGCGGGTCGATCACCCGGTGCAGCCCGAGCGCCGAGGTCGGCGGCAGCGAGGTCGTCATGCCCTTTACCTTTGTTCCTTCCCGCGGGCCCCAGACAGTCCAGCCTGCCCGGTCCGCGTCCGCCCGTCTGTGGGTTTGGATGCACAGACGGTGACGTAACACACAGATCGTTCGGGAAAATCTTCTGCTATGATCGCATGAAACAGCAATATCTTCGGCGGAAGTACCATTATACAGTAAATTTTGCTGAGGCACACTGTAGGACCCGGCTGGTGCCGCCCGCTGAGCGCGGCCATGCGGAACGGGCCACGGACGGACGGGTGACACCTGGGTCGTTCAGGAAAATCTGCGGTCTACCACGTTTTGTACCGCAGGTCCTTCGGTATCATGCAAGGAATGGGAGGGCTTCGTTCATGATCTCGCAACCGTATCCCTATACGCGGCATGAGCTGGCCGAACCCGACTGGCGCCGCTTCCCGGGCTGGGCCGGGGTGTCCGAGCAGGACTGGGCCTCCGCCCAGTGGCAGCGCGCCCACTGCGTCAAGAACCTCCGGCAGCTCGGCCAGGTCACCGGCCCGGGGCTCGCGGAGGCCTTCTTCGCCGACCTCGAGCGCGACCAGCGCGAGCGGGCCACGATGTCGATGCTCGTCCCGCCGCAGATGATCAACACCATGGTGCCGGCGCTGTCCCCCGGCGACGCCGGGTTCACCGAGGCGTTCTACGCCGACCCGGTGCGCAGGTACATGATCCCGGCGTTCAGCGACCGGCGCGCCGACTGGCCGTCCCACCCGTACGCCCAGCGCGACTCGCTGCACGAGGCCGAGATGTGGGCGGTCGAGGGCCTGACCCACCGCTACCCGACCAAGGTGCTCGCCGAACTGCTGCCGACCTGCCCGCAGTACTGCGGCCACTGCACCCGGATGGACCTGGTCGGCAACCCGACCCCGGTGACCGACAAGCACAAGTTCGCGCTGACCCGCGAGGACCGGCTCGAGGCCATGCTGTCCTACCTGCGGGCCACCCCCGGCGTGCGCGACGTGGTGGTGTCCGGCGGGGACGTGGCCAACCTGCCCTGGCCGCGGCTTGAGTCGTTCGTGGCCGCGCTGCTCGAGATCGACTCGGTCCGGGACATCCGGCTGGCCAGCAAGGCGCTGATGGGGCTGCCGCAGCACTGGCTGTCGGACGAGGTCCGCGCGGGCATGACCAGGCTCGCCACGACCGCGCGCGAGCGCGGCGTGAGCATCGCCATCCACACCCACGTGAACGCGGCCCAGTCGGTCACGCCGCTGGTCGCGCAGGCCACGAAGGCCATGCTGGAGGCCGGCGTCCGGGACGTGCGGAACCAGGGCGTCCTGCTGCGCGGGGTGAACGACAGCTCCGCGGCGCTGCTCGACCTGTGCTTCGCGCTGCTCGACGGGGCGGCGATCATGCCCTACTACTTCTACATGTGCGACATGATCCCCGGCAGCGAGCACTGGCGGCTGACCGTGGCCGAGGGCCAGGCGCTGCAGCACGACATCATGGGCTACCTGCCCGGGTTCGCGACCCCGCGGATGGTCTGCGACGTCCCGTACGTGGGCAAGCGCTGGGTGCACCAGCTGGCCAGGTACGACACCGAGCGCGGCATCTCCTACTGGACCAAGAACTACCGGACAGGGATCGAGCAGGACGACGACCTGGCGACCAGCCGCGAGTACCCCTACTACGACCCGATCTACATGCTCCCCGAATCGGGTCAGGCC
>JBOHCK010000069.1:0-23136 GCA_050698755.1 Streptosporangiaceae bacterium
GCTACCGCGAACGAGCAGGCCAGCAGGCCCACGGTCGCGAGCGCGGTCCACTGCGCCGCGGACACGTAGGTGGCCACGTGACGGCCGGGCCGCTGGATCCCGAAGGCCGCCAGCTAAGCCCAGCCTTCCGCACGACCCATGGGAGCCGGAGGCGAGCCTTTCAGACGGGCGGGCGGGATCCGCACCCGCCCAGGACGGCCTGGATGCGCTCGGCGTCAGCGATGAGTGTAGCGGCCGTGCTGGCCGGGACCTGCTGCCGGACGTCGGTGATGAACTGGCTGAGGGTCTGGCAGGCCAGGGTGGGGTGCCCGGCGGCCAGTTGCTGCTGGGCGATGCCGGCGAACAGGGCCGGGATGTTGTCGAAGCCGAGGGCGTTCACGGCCTGGCGCAGGGCGGCTAGCTGCGCGGCGGCGCCGTTGACCGTGATGGTGAAGGTGGTGCTCACCGTGCTGATGACGTCGTCGTTGTCGTCGGTGGCGGTGCAGGTCACCGTGGTGGTGCCGATCGGGAACACCGACCCGGAGGACGGGGTGCACACCGCCGTGGGCGGGGTGGGGTTGTCGGGGTCCTTTACCGCCGGGAGGGGGTAGGTGACGGTGGCGCCGGACGGGCTGGTGGCGTCGGTGGTGATGGCGGCGCTGGCGGCCAGGCCCGCAGACCCGGCACGTTCACCCCGGCCCCGGCATGTTCGCCCTGGCCAACCGGTCCAGCCAGCTCATGGGTGAGCGGTTCGCTCAGGTCAAGTCCCGCCAGCCGAACGCCGCCGGCTATGCCGAGTCGGGCTTGGCCGGGCCGGGCTTGGCCGGGCCGGGCTTGGCCGGGCCGGGCTTGCTCTGGGTCGCCGCGCGGGCCCGGCGCTTGCCCTCGTGCATGGCCTGGACCCGTGCGACAGGGATCGCGTGCCCTTCCTCCACCAGCTCCGCGCTCAGCGCCTGCGGTGCCGGCATCTGGTCCGCCCACGGGTCCCGCCCGCCCAGCAACCCCGGCGCGGTCTTCACCGTGAAGTCGGCCGGGGTCACCGAGTCCAGGTCGTCCCACCCGACCGGGAACGAGACGGTCACGCCCGGCCGCGCCCGCGGGCTGTAGCACGCGACCACCGTGGCGCCGTGGGCCCTGGTCGAGTCCAGGAACACCTTCCCCTCCCGGTCATCCTTGATGAACGCCGTGGTGGCCAGGTCCGGGTCCAGCCGCTCGGCCCGCGCGGCGATGGCCCGGGTCGCCGCGGCCGCCGACTCGGCGTCCGCGTCGATCGGCACGTATATGTGCACCCCCTTGGCCCCGCTGGTCTTGACCGCCCCGGCCAGCCCGGAATCGGTCAGCGCCTGCCGGACGAGGCAGGCGGCCGCCACCGCGTGCCCGAACTCGCCGGACGGCGGGTCGATGTCGAGGATGAGGTACGTCGGCCGGTCTAGCTGGCCCGCCAGGCTCAGCGTCGGGTGGTACTCCACCGCGCGCTGGTTGGCGAACCAGATCAGCGTGCGCCGGTCGTCGCACAGCGCGTACCGCACGTAGCGCTTGGACGACTCGGCCCACAGCGTCATCGTGTGCATCCAGGCCGGCGCGTAGTCGGGCACGTTCTTCTGCATGAACGGCGGCTGCCCGCCGCGGACCCTGATCACCGAAAGCGGCCTGCCCCGCAGTTCCCGCAGGATCGCGTCGGAGACGGCGTCCAGGTAGTCGACCAGATCCCGCTTGGTCGCGTCGGCCCCGTCAAACAGCGGCTCATCGAGATGCGTCAGCTCTACGCCATCCCGCTCTGGCGTGGTCATGGGACCCGTATACACGGTTCCGGGCGCAAGCACTACCCTGTGACCCGGGACCAAGCACCGAAAGGAGCCTGACCATGGCGTTCAGCGGCTGGCCTGAAGAGGCGCTGGATTTCTACGACGGGCTCGCGGCCGACAACTCCAAGACCTACTGGACCGAGCACCGGGCCACCTACGACCAGAAGATCCTGGGCCCGATGGCGGAACTGACCGAGGAACTGGCCGCGGAGTTCGGCGAGCCGAAGATCTTCCGGCCCTATCGGGACGTCAGGTTCAGCGCCGACAAGACCCCGTACAAGACGCACATCGGGGCGACGGTCGGCCACGTGGGCTACATCCAGCTGTCCGCCGAGGGCCTGGGAGCGGGTGCTGGCATGTGGGAGATGAACCCAGAGCAGCTGGCCCGCTACCGCGAGGCCGTCGCCGACGACGGCTCGGGCGCCGATCTCGAGGAGGTCATCGCCGTGATCGAGAAGGCCGACGTCACCGTGCACGGGCACGGTGCGCTCAAGTCCGCGCCCCGCGGTTACCCGGTGGACCACCCGCGGGTGGCGCTGCTCCGCTACAAGGGCGTGACCGCGTGGAAGCAGTGGCCGGTCGAGCCCTGGCTGGAAACCGCCGGGGCCAAGGACCACGTCGTTTCGTTCCTCCGAACGGCGCAACCTCTGTGCTCCTGGCTATCCGCTCACGTCGACCGCTGACGGGAGGCCCGCGATGAGCGGATCCGACGACTCCCTCCGCGTGTCGGACGCCGAGCGCGACGCGACGATCCACTCGCTCGGCGACCACGCCGCGGTCGGGCGGCTCACCCTGGATGAGCTCGAAGACCGAGCCGGGCAGGCACTCACAGCCAAGACGCGCGGCGAGCTGGCCGCCCTGACCAGCGATCTGCCCCAGCAGGCGACGCCCACGGCGGACGTGGCGGTGCCGCGGACCCGCAAGCCGGTGCGCTGGATGGTCGCCATCATGGGCGGCTCCCAGCGCCGCGGCCGGTTCCGCGCGGTCGGCCAGGTCAACTCCGTCTCGATCATGGGTGGCGACGAGATCGACCTGCGGGAGGCCGTGATCGAGGGCGGGGAACTGACCTTCAACATGTTCGCGCTGATGGGCGGCGCCACGCTGTACGTTCCCGACTCCGTCGACCTGGAGGTGAGCGGGTTCTCTCTGATGGGCGGGCACACCGAACTCGGCTCGCAACGCAGCCCGCGCCCGGGGGCGCCGGTGATCCACGTGCGCAGCTGGAACCTGATGGGCGGCGCGACCATCTACCGGCTCCCGCCGCAGGCCCGCGGCCTGGGGCTGAAGGAAGCCCGCCGCTTGGCCAAGGCCGCCCAGCGCGGTGAGCTCCCACCCGCGGACTAGCCAGCCAGGATGCCCCGCACGTACGCCTCTTCAGTCTGGTAGACGTGCGCCGACTTGACGATCATCAACAGCCGGCCGGCAGGCACCCCGAGCTGGTCGGCCACGTGGTGCTGCAAGCAGACGAGCTCGACCAGGTTGCCGTACCCCTTGGCCCCGAAGTCGATGCTGTGCGCGTAGGCGACTAGCTCCACCGCGCCCCGTACGAAGTCTCGATCCCCTCGTCCAGGATCCGCCTGGCCACGCCGAGCCAGGCGGCGCCGATGGTCGGGGCGGCCAGGATGCGCGGCTCGTCGCCCGCCAGCGGTGTCGTCACCTCCGCATCGTACGTAGCGGCCGGGAAAACCGGTTGCCTGCGGTCCGGTGGCAACGTGACCATGGGGCATGGTGCTGGTGCGCGAGGTAGTCGCCGGGGATTGGGAAGCCTTCAGGGACATCCGCCTGGAGGCGCTGCACGACGCCCCGGAGGCCTTCGGGTCGACACATCGACGTGAGGTGGCATTCGTCGAGGCCGACTGGCAGCGCAGGATCGCCCGCGGCGGCAACTTCCTCGGCTACCTCCCCGAGGCCAGCGCGACCGAGCCCGCCGGGCTGATCGGCGGCTTCCAGGAAGATCCCGAGACGGTCGAGCTGGTCTCCATGTACGTCCGCCCGCGGGCCAGGGGCCGCGGCGTCGGCGAGGCGCTGATCGCCACCGTGATCGACTGGGCCGCGGCCAGGAGCGCCGCCTCCGTACACCTATGGGTCACCGAGACCAACAAACCCGCGCGCCTGCTCTACGAGCGCTGCGGTTTCGCCCTGACCGGCGAGCGCCAGCCCCTCCCGTCCAACCCGGCCCTAGGCGAAGTCGCCATGTCCCGCCCGCTGCGACCGCTCGTCTAGCCCAGGCCCGCCCTGCCCGGCCGATGGCCACAATTTCCCGCAAAAATCTTACCTTCAGCGCACTAACGAGCGAATAATGCGCGGATGGGGCTAGCGGGATGTGGGAGGCGTCCGGCCAGGCTTCGCAAACACCGCTCAGGACCCGAACTCCGCCCGCACCCCGAGCAGCCGCACCGGCCGCCGCCCGTCGAACCGCGAGAGCGCCTCCAGCGCCGCCTGCTCGATCACCGAAGCATCTGAGCTGGGCGAGCCCAGCGTCACCCCGTGCGTCTCCGTAATGAACGGCGCGTACCGCACTTTCACCACCAACCGCACCGCGGGTCGCGGCTCGGACTCCAGATCCACCGACAGGAGCCGCGCGATCCGAGACACCTCCGCCTGCACCCGCGCCCAGTCGGCGATGTTCTGCTGGAATGTCTCCTCCTTCCCGTGCCCCCGGGCCACGTACGGCGAATCGTCCACGTCGGCGTCGCCCCGGCCCCGGGCGAGCAGCACCAGCCACGGCCCCGTAATCGGCCCGAACTCCGCCGCCAGCGCGTCCGGATCCGCCGCCGCCAGCGCGGCGACCGTAACGATGCCGAGGTCGGCGAGCTTCTTAGCGGTCTTCGCGCCGATGCCCCACAGGGCGTCGGTCGGCCGGCCGCCCAGCACCTCGAACCAGTTGGCCGAGGTCAGCCGGAACACCCCCGCCGGCTTGCCGAACCCCGTCGCGATCTTGGCCTGCAGCTTGTTCTCCCCGATCCCGACCGTGCAGTCCAGTTGCGTAGCCTCGCGCACGCTAGCCGCCAGCGCCCGGGCGAAACCCTCGGGATCGGAAGTCTCGACGCCCAGGAACGCCTCGTCCCACCCGAGCACCTCGACCACCGCGCCCGAAGCCCGCAGCACGTCCATCACCGTGGCCGAGACCTCCTCGTACGCCTCCCGGTCGACGGGGAGGAACACCGCGTCCGGCAACCGCTTAGCGGCCGTCCGCAGCGGCAGCCCCGAATGCACGCCGTGCTCGCGCGCCTCGTACGACGCCGTGCTCACCACGCCCCGCTTGGTCGGGTCGCCGTCGCCGCCGACCACGACCGGCCGCCCCCGTAGCTCGGGATGCCGCAGCACCTCGACCGCCGCGATGAACTGGTCGAGGTCCACGTGCAACACCCACCGCCCCACGTCAAACATGATGCCCCCCGTCACAGAAAACCGAGCCCCTCCGGCTGATGGCTTTCTGCCGGTGAGCCCTTTCGCTACGATGGCCATATCTAGCCCGGCATCCAAGCAACGCGTCCGCATCGGGCGAAGGGGGCTCGCCACCATGAGCTACGGACCTATCTCCGGCGGAGAACAAGACGATCTCGCCGGAGCGCAGTCTCCTTACCCGGGCCAGCCCGGGCCCGCAGGCTCTCCGGACTGGGCTCAGGGACAGCAGCCCGGCTACGGCCAGCCGCCAACCTACGGCCAGCCGACCTACGGCCAGCCCGCGTACGGCCAGCAGCCCGCGTACGGCCAGGCCCCGTACGGCGGCCAGCCCGGCTACGGCCAGCCCGGCTACGGCCAGCCCCCGTACGGCGGCCAGCCCGGCTACGGCCAGCCCGGCTACGGCATGCCCTCGTACCCCCAGCCCGGCTACGGCCCGCCCATGTACCCCCCGTCGGGCCCGCAGCCACCGACCTACGGACCCTGGGCGGTCAGCGCCATCGTCGGCGGCGTCCTGTTCAGCCTGCTCATCGGCCTCCCCACCGCCATCGTCGGCCTTAACTACGGCTCGAAGGTCAAAAGGGCGTGGGCGGCCGGTGACGTGCAGAGTGCCGCCAGCGCGTCACGCAAGGCCAGGGGCTGGCTGACGGCCTCGACCATCTTCGAGCTGCTCGGGGTCGTCCTGGTCATCTTCCTCTTCACGCACATGTCAAGCTCGGGCGTGAGCTTCAGCACCAGGTCGGTAGCTCCGGTCCCGGCCTCGGTACAGGTGGTCCCCGCCGCGGTCCAGGTCCCCGCCATGTCAGGCGGGTGCCACGGCCACCCCATGGGCCCGTAGCCGTCCCGGACGAAGCGCCACCGCACGTTCGGCGTAATGCTTTTGATCTGCCGCAGCCGCGGCGGCCACAATGATGTGTGCTACTGACCATCACCACCACGGGTGAGCCCGCGACCGACCTGGGGTACCTGCTGCACAAACACCCCGGCCGGCTCCAGACCTTCCCGACCGCGGCTGGTGAGGCGCACGTCTTCTACCCCGAGGCCACGCCGCAGCGCTGCACGGCCGCGCTGCTCCTCGAGGTTGACCCGGTGGCCCTCGTCCGCGGCCGCGTGGGCGCCGACCCTAGGAACGCCCGCCCCGAACACCGTGACGGCGAGCTCGCCCAGTACGTCAACGACCGGCCCTACGCGGCCTCGAGCATGCTCGCCGTCGCGCTCAACCAGGTCTTCCGCACCGCGCTGACCGGCCGCTGCGACGCGCGCCCCGAACTGGCCGCCGCCCCCATCCCGCTGGCCATCAGGGTCCCCGCGCTGCGCTGCCGTGGCGGCCCGCCGCTCGCCATAAGCCTGTTCGAGCCCCTCGGCTGGACCGTCGAGGCGACCGCCCAGCCGCTGCAACCAGAAGCATGGGGCGACTCGCCCTACGTAGACCTGCGCCTGGCCGGCGAACTCCGCCTCGCGGACGCGCTCAGCCACCTGTACGTCCTGCTGCCCGTGCTCGACGACGCCAAGCACTACTGGGTGTCCACCGAGGAGGTGGACAAGCTGATCAGGGCCGGGGGCGACTGGCTGGCCGGCCACCCGGCCAAGGAGCTCATCACCCGGCGGTACCTGTCGCACCAGCGCAAGCTCACCGCCTCCGCGCTGGCCCGGCTGGCCGAAGCCGACGACACCGAGCCCGAGGAACTCGACAACGCCGTCACTGAAGCCGACCACGAGGAGAACAAAGAACGCAAACCCCTCGCGACACAGCGCCGCGAAGCCATCCTGGCGCTCCTGAAGGAACGCTGCGCCAAACGCGTCGGCGACTTCGGCTGCGGCGCGGGCACCCTGACCAGGGCCCTGCTCGCGGACAAGCAGATCGACACGATCGTCGCCGTCGACGTCTCCGCCCGGGCCCTCCAGCTCGCCGCCCGCGACCTCCACCTAGACCGGATGCCAGCCAAGCAGCGCGAGCGGCTGAAGATCTTCCAGTCCGCGCTGACCTACCGCGACGACCGGCTGGCCGGCCTGGACGCGGCCGTGCTCATGGAGGTCATCGAGCACGTCGACCCCGAACGCCTGCCCGCCCTCGAGCGCGCCCTGTTCGGCTTCGCGGCCCCCGCCACGATCGTGGTCACCACCCCGAACGCCGAATACAACGTCCACTTCGACACCCTCCCGGCCGGTGCGATGCGGCACCGCGACCACCGCTTCGAGTGGACCCGGGCCGAGTTCGCCGCCTGGGCGGAACGCGTGGCCGATGTCTACCACTACCAAGTGGAATTCCGCCCCGTCGGCCCGGAGCACCCGGACGCAGGCCCGCCCACCCAGCTCGCCGTCTTCGACCGGCCGCCAGCGGGCCGGCCGCCAGTCGACCAGCCGCCGTCCGGCCGGCAGGCGACCCCGTGACCGCCGAGCTCACCGGCCCCCGCGAGCTGACCGTCCCTGAGCTGAGCCTGGTCGTCCTGGTCGGCGTCACCGGCTCGGGCAAGTCGACGTTCGCCCGCGCGCACTTCAAGCCGACCGAGGTGATCTCCTCGGACTACTGCCGCGGCCTGGTCGCCGACGACGAGAACGACCAGTCCGCCACCAAGGACGCGTTCGAGGTCCTGCACTTCATCGTGGGCAAGCGCCTGGCCGCCGGGCGCCTGACCGTGGTCGACGCCACCAACGTGCAGCCCGAGGCCCGCCGCGAGCTGGTCACGCTGGCCCGGGAGCACGACGTGCTCCCGGTGGCGATCGTCCTGGATTTGCCCGAAAGGCTCTGCGCACAACGCAACGCTGCACGCCCCGACCGGGATTTCGGCGCGCACGTGATCCGCAGGCAGCGCGGCCTGCTGCGCCGGGGCCTGCATGGGCTGCAGCGCGAGGGCTTCCGCACCGTGCACGTGCTGCGCAGCCCGGACGAGATCGAAGCGGCCACGATCACCCGCACGAAGCTGTTCAACGACCTGCGCCACGAATCCGGCCCGTTCGACGTCATCGGCGACGTCCACGGCTGCCTGGCCGAGCTGGAGCAGCTGCTAACAACGCTCGGCTACGCGGTCGAGCGCGACCCCGAGGGCCGCCCGATCGGCGCGCAAAACCCGGGACGGCGGGCGATCTTCCTCGGCGACCTGGTCGACCGCGGCCCCGACACCCCGGGCGTCCTCCGCCTGGTCATGGGCATGGTCGCGGCGGGCACCGCGCTGGGCGTGCTCGGCAACCACGAGGCCAAGCTGCTGCGCGCCCTGCGCGGCAAGAACGTGCAGCGCACCCACGGCCTGGCCGAGTCGATGGATCAGCTCGCCGCGGAACCGGAGGAGTTCCGCAACGAGGTCGAGCGCTTCATCGACAAGCTGATCAGCCACTACGTCCTCGACGGCGGGCGCCTGGTGGTCGCGCACGCCGGCCTCATCGAGCGTTACCAGGGCCGCGCGTCCGGCCGGGTCCGCGAGTTCTGCCTGTACGGGCAGACCACGGGCGAGACCGACGAGTACGGCTTCCCGGTCCGCTACCCGTGGGCGCAGGAGTACCGCGGCCAGGCTCTCGTGCTCTACGGCCACACCCCGGTTCCGGAGACCGAATGGCTGAACAACACGCTGTGCCTGGACACCGGCTGCGTCTTCGGCGGCCGTCTCACGGCTCTTCATTATCCCGAACGAACTTTGGTCTCCGTCCCCGCCGCGCAGGTGTACCACGCGCCGGCCAAGCCGTTCCCTGGGCCCCCGCGTACCGGCTCACCGGAAGCGACCAGCGCCCGCCGCGAGCCCGACGTCCTGGACATCCGCGACGTCTCGGGCTCGCGCGTGATCGAGACCGGGTACGTGTCGCGCATCACGGTGCGCGAGGACCACGCGGCCGCCGCGCTGGAGGTCATGAGCCGGTTCGCCCTCGACCCGCGCTGGCTGCTCTATTTGCCGCCGACGATGAGCCCCGTCGCCACCTCGCATCGCGACGACCTGCTCGAGCACCCGGACCAGGCCTTCGAGGCGTACCACCGCGAGGGCGTGGCCTCGGTCCTGTGCGAGGAAAAGCACATGGGCTCCCGCGCCGTCCTGCTCGTGTGCCGGTCGCAGGACGCCGCGCGGTCCCGGTTCGGCGTCCCCGCGCCCGGCGCCCCCGGCGCCGCGGGGCCCCTGTCCGGCGTGCCCGCCCCCGGCGCCGCGGGGCCCCCGTCCGCCGTCCCCGGCCCCGGCGCCGTCTGGACCAGGACCGGCCGCCCGTTCTTCCAGGCGCAGCCGTCCGCGTCGCTGATCGCCCAGGTCCGGGCGGCCGCCGAGCGGGCCGGCCTGTTCGACGAGCTCGGCACGTCCTGGCTGCTCCTCGACGCCGAACTCCTGCCCTGGAACGTCAAGGCCGCCCAGCTCCTACGCGATCAGTACGCCGCCGTCGGCGCCGCCGCCCGGGCCTCGCTCCCCGTCGCGGTGGCCGCCCTAGAGCAGGCCGCCGCTCGCACGGAGCCCCCGAACGGAGTGGACGCGCTGCTGGGCCGGACCCGCGCCCGCCTGGCCAACGCCGAGGCGTTCACCGCCGCCTACCTGCGCTACTGCTGGGACACCGAAGGCCTGACCGGGGTGCGCGTCGCCCCGTTCCAGCTCCTGGCGTCGGAGGGCGCGGTCTACCACGAGCGCGCGCACGCCTGGCACCTGGACCTGGCCGACCGGCTCGCCGCCGCAGCGCCGGACCTGATCGCGACCACCCGGCGCATCGCCGTCGAGACCGGCGATCCCGCGTCGGTCTCCGCGGCGACCCGCTGGTGGGAGGATCTGACCGCCGCCGGGGGAGAGGGCATGGTGGTCAAGCCCGCCGCCAACCTGACCCATGGCGCGCACGGCCTGGTTCAGCCCGGCCTGAAGGTCCGCGGCCGCGAATACCTGCGCATCATCTACGGCCCCGACTACACCGAGCCGGCCAACCTGTCCCGCCTCCGCGAGCGCGGCCTCAGCCACAAGCGCTCGCTCGCCCTCCGCGAGTACGCCCTAGGCCTAGAAGCCCTCGACCGCGTCGCGCACGGTGAACCGCTCTGGCGCGTCCACGAATGCGTCTTCGCCGTCCTGGCCCTAGAGTCCGAACCCGTCGACCCGCGCCTGTAACTCCGTGGCGAACCACCGGTCCGCGAGCGCGTCGAGCGCCGGGCGGTCCGGCTCGGGCAGTCGGCTCAGGTACCAGGCCAGGTTGCTGTACCTGTGCAGCAGGGTCCAGGCCAGCAGCCGACGGCGCAGGGCGCGGTCGAGCCGATCATGGGGGTAGCCGTAGGCGGTCAGCGTCCGGCCCAGGAAGGCGCCGTCGCCCTCAGCGACGAACACCCCTACCGCGGCCCATTCGTACTCGAGGTCACCGCGCATCGCGGGTTCGAAATCGATCAGCCCGGACAGCCGCCAGGCCCCGCGCGCGTCCTCGCTGACCAGCAGGTGCTCGCGCATGACTTCGGTGTGTAGCAGGACCGGCGGCCGGACCGGCAGCGCGACCTCGTCGAGGAAGCCCGGAATCTGGTCCGCCCACTCCGGCGGCAGGCCCAGGCCGAGCTGCTCGCCCACGACCCGTTCGCGTCGCCGCGCCACGAAGGCCGGCCAGTCGTCGGGCCACCAGCCGGCGATCTCGGGCGGTGGCACCCGGTGCAGCGCCGCGATTGTCTCGCCGAGGTCCCCAGCCAGCCGGTCCCGGTCGTCGGCGGGTATCTGGTCCCACGCGCCGTCGAGCGGGAGCCCGGGCAGGCAGCTCATCAGGATGTAGCCCCACCCGTCCTGCTCTCCCGCCGCATGCACCCGTGGCGTCGGGGTCGGCAGCGCGCCCCGCACGGCAGCCAGCACCGCCGCCTCGATCCGGTAGTCCGGCCAGCCGGCCACCGGCGGGAAGAGCTTGAGCACCAGATCGCCGGACGCGTACACCGGGCGCGAACCGGCCGAGTACCTGGTCAGGCCCGCCGGATCGACGCCGAGGCGTGTGGCCAGCCGCTCGAGGCCGGGCCGGAGCGCGGATTCGTCACGGCCGACCTTTGCGTAGGCTTTCTCGGTCGTCGCCGGTGGGAGGGCAGCCACGGGAGCTTACGGTAGGTGCCGCTTCCAGTCACGGCAACCGAATATCTCCGGGCCCTAGTCCCAGCAGAGGCAGAACGGCTTGCCGGCCGGGTCGGCGTAGACCCGCCAGTTCTCCCCGCCGGGGGAAAGCGAGGTGGCCCCGAGCTTCAGCACCGCCGCCTCGGCCGCGTCGACGTCGTCGACCGTGACGTCGAGATGGAACTGCTGCGGATACGCGGGGTCGAGCCACCGCGGCGCGCGGTACTCGGTGACCTGCTGGAACAGCACCGGCTGTCCCCCGTCCTCGCCGATCATCGCCACGCCCTCGCCCTCGTACGTGACGGGCTTGCCGAGGACTTCCGCGTAGAACGTGCTCAGCTCCCTGGCGTCCGGGCAGTCGAGCATCACGCCCATGAGCGTGGTCTGCTGCTTCGCCGGGAACAGGCATAGATCGAACGGGTGCCCGGCCGGGTCGGCCAGCGTGTACCAGTTCTCGTTCTCGCGCAGCAGCACGGCACCCAGCTCGACCGCCTTCGCCGATCCGGCGTCGAGGTCCGGCACGCGCAGGTCGAGGTGCGCCTGCTGCGGGTACGCCGGATCGGGCCACCGCGGCGGCACGTGGTCGGGGCTGAGCTGGACGGCGACGCGCCACCCGTCCCCGGTGATCATCGTGATCCAGTCGTCGTCGGCGTACTGCTCGGTCCACCCGCCGAGGGCGGTGTAGAACGCGGCCAGCCTCCGGACGTCGGGTGCGTCGAGCACCACCGTGCGCAACGTGCCGATCATCGGACACTCCCTCCTAGGGTCCCGCTCATCATGCCCGGGACGGCTCACGAACCCGTATCCGGCCCCGGTCGATCACCACCGTGCCGTCCTGCTTAGCCGTCTGGAACAGGGCGCCGCCGTCCTCCCGCCAGATCGAGACCACCAGCGTCTCGCCAGGCAGGACCGGGCGGGTGAACCGGCCGGACATCGAGCCGAACCGGGCCGGGTCGGAGTCGCACAGCGCGTGCAGCAGCGCGCGCCCGGTAACTCCGTAGGTACACATCCCGTGCAGGATCGGCACGCTGAACCCGCCCCGCGCGGCGAACTTCGGGTCGGTATGCAGCGGGTTACGGTCGCCGGTCAGCCGGTACAGCAGGGCCTGCTCCGGCCTGGTCTGCTCCTCGACCCGCAGGTCAGCGTCACGTTCGGGCCGTTCCCACGCCCCGCTGCCGTCCCGCGGCCCGCGCTCGCCGCCGAAGCCGCCCTCGCCGCTGATGAACGCGCTGCCCGTGCTGGTCACCAGCGCCTCACCGGTCGAGGCGTCGACGGCCACGCTTTCGGTGACCACCAGTGCGCCGGAGCCCTTGTCGTACATCCCGGTGACGGTCGAGGTCGTGCGCGCCGTCCCCGCCACCGGCAGCGGCCGGTGCAGCTCGAACGCCTGCTCGGCGTGCACCAGCCTGGCCGGGTCGAAGCTGCCCAGGCTGCGCCCCGGTCCGCCGCCCCGCGCGACCAGCACGCCGAACGTCGGCAGCACCTGCTGCTCGATCCCCGTCGAGTTCTCGGTGGTGAACTCCAGCTCGCGCAGCGGGTCACCCAGACCCGCGCCGACCGCGATCGCGTACAGCAGCGCGTCGGACGATGTCCACGAGCGCTCGTGCGGCTCGCCCGCGACCCCGACGAGACTATGGTCAAGCGCCATAACGGCCCTCCCAGTTAGCATTCACGAAGCAGTCTCCTATGTAAGGGCGGTCGAGATGGGCGTGCTGGACGGGAAAGTGGCTCTGGTGACCGGCGCCAGCCGCGGCATCGGCGCGGAGATCGCCCGGAGGTTCGGCGCGGAAGGCGCGGCCGTGGCCGTGGCGGCGCGCACCACCCAGCGCGGCTCCTCCGCCTTCCCAGGCACCATCGACGAGACCGCGGCCCAGATCCGCGAGGCGGGCGGAACCGCGATCGCGATCGCGGCCGACCTGGCCAAGCCGGCCGACAGGGAACACCTGGTCGAAGAGACCACGCGGCAGCTCGCCGCGCCCGACATCCTGGTCAGCAACGCGGCGGTCACCTACTTCACGCGCGTCGAGGACTTCACCGCCAAGCGGTACGCGCTGATGTTCGCGGTCCAGGTCGAGGCGTCGTTCCACCTGGCCCAGCTGGTCCTGCCGGGCCTGCGCGAGCGCGGTACGGGCTGGATCCTGAACATCTCCTCGGTGGCGGCCCGGCACCCGGCCATCCCGCCCACCGCCTGGGCGGGCCGCGGCGGCACCGTGTACGGGATGTGCAAGGCGGCGATCGAGCGCTTCTCCACCGGCCTGGCGGCCGAGCTGTACCCGGACAACATCGCGGTCAACGCGCTCTCGCCGACCCGGGTGGTCCCGACCCCGGGCACGATCTTCCACCACCTGACTACCGAGGACGACCCGAACAGCGAGCCGCCGTCGGTGATGGCCGAGGCCGCGCTGTTGCTGTGCCACCGCGACCCGCGCACGCTGACCGGGCGCATCGCCTATTCGCAGGAACTGCTCGCCGAGTTCGGCGTCCAAATCCCCGGCCAGCGCTGACAAAACGTACCCGCGGCAGGTCACAGGCCGATCCGGGTGGCCAGCCGCTCGCGGTGATAGCTGCCGTCGCCCAGGAACAGCTCGCTGGCCTTGGCCCGCTTCAGGTACAGGTGCGCATCGTGTTCCCAGGTGAAGCCGATGCCGCCGTGGATCTGGATGTTCTCGGCCGCGACGCGTGAGTAGACCTCCGAGGCGTAGGCCTTGACCAGGCTGGCCAGCACCGGGACCTCGCCCGAGCCTTCCGCGACCGCGGCCGCGGCATAGCCGACCGCCGAGCGCAGCGATTCCACCTCGAGCAGCAGGTCGGCACACCGGTGCTTGATCGCCTGGAAGCTCCCGATCGCCCGGCCGAACTGCTGCCTGACCTTGGCGTACCCGACCGCCATGTCCAGGGCGCGCTGAGCGCCGCCGAGCTGCTCGGCAGCCAGCGCGATGGCGGCCACGTCCAGCGTGTGCTCGAGCCAGGCCCGGCCCGCGCCGGGCGAGCCGATCAGCCGCGCGGGCACGTCGCTGAACTCGCACCGGGCCAGCCTCCTGGTCTGGTCCAGCGTGGGCAGGACCTGGCGGGTCAGCCCGGCGGCGGTGCCGTCGACCGCGAACAGCGACAGCGCGGCCGGCCCCGACGAAGAAGCGTCGGTGACCGCGATCGCCAGGATCAGGTCCGCGCCGTGCCCGTCGAGGACGAAGCTCTTGTGCCCGTCGAGCCGCCAGCCCTGCCCGTTCTTCACCGCGGCCAGCCGGACCGCGTCGGGGCCCCAGGACCCGTCGTCCTCGGTGAACGCCAGCGTGGCGATCCTCTGACCCGACGCGATCCCGGGCAGCAGGTCGCGCCGCGCGCCCTCGTCCTCGCTGATGCCCAACGCGGTCGCGGCCAGCACCGCGCTGGCCAGGTAGGGCCCGGTGTACAGGGCGCCGCCGAGCTCCTCGAGCACGATGGCCTGCTCGGCGAACGAGAAGCCGGCGCCGCCGTACTCCCCTCCGATCGCGATGCCCTGCAGGCCGAGCTGGTCCGCGGCCTGCCGCCAGACGCCGGCGTCCATGGCGTCCGCCGTGTCCATCAGCTCGCGGACCCGCGGCAGCGGGGCTCGTTCGGCCAGGAAACGGCGCACAGAATCGCGCAGTTCCCGCTGCTCCGCGCTGACTCCCAGGTTCATGGGTCCGCTCCCTTCTTTACCGGCGGCCCGGTGACGACGAGCACGTCCAGCGCCTCGACCCGGTCGCCGTCGACCCACAGCGGGTTGATCTCCAGCGCGCGGAGCGACCCGTCGAGCGAGGTGGCCGCGTCGCACACGCTGATGATCGCCCGGGCCACCAGGTCGAGGTCGGCGGGGCGGGCGCCGCGCAGCAGCGGGGCACCGCGCAGTTCGCCGAGCATCCGCTTGACCTCGGCACACGTCACCGGGAGCATGCGCAGGCTGGTGTCGGCGAGCAGTTCGGTCCAGACGCCGCCGAGGCCGACCGCGAGCACCGGGCCGAACGTCCGGTCCACCGTCACCCCGGCCAGCAGCTCCACCCCGCCGGACCGCATCGGCATCACGAGCACCCCGTCGACGACGGCCCCGGGCACCGCCTCCCCGGCGGCCCGCACCCGCCGGTAGGCGTCCCTGACCTCCGCCTCGCTGCGCAGGCCGAGCGCGACCCCGCCGATATCGGACTTGTGGGTGATCTGCGCCGCGCACACCTTGAGCACCACGGGCAGCCCGATCCGCCCGGCCGCCCGCGCCGCCTCGTCGGCCGAGGTGACCAGCTCCGCGGGCACCAGCGGCACGCCGCAGGAAGCGACCAGGTCGCGGGCCGCCGCTTCGGACCACGGCCCCCAGGGGGGAACGGGGGGGCGGGCAGCCCCCCCGTGCGCGGGGGGATCCCGGGGGGTCGTCCCCCCGGGGCTGGCACAGTCGGCGGACGTCCGGTTCTCCAGCCAGCGCAGCGCGTTGCCCAGGGCCTGCACCCCCTGCTCGAACCCGCCCAGCAGGTGGATGCGGTGGGCGCCGAGCACCTCCCGGCCGTAGCTTGACACGTCGACGCAGGTCGAGCCGACCGGGATGACCGGGATCGGCGCGTCGGCGATCCGCTCGCCGAGCCAGCGCGCACGCTCCTCGAGCCTGCTGGCCGCGCCCTCGTCCGCCGGCCGCGCGTCGGGGAGGGTCAGCCCGTTGAACAGCACGAAGTCCAGGCCTGGGTCGGACAGCGCCGCGTCGAGCGCGTGATCGACCGCGGACAGGGCCTCGCTTCGCGGGTTGGCCAGCATGTACCCGGTCACGTCGAGCGGGTTGCACGCGACGGCGAACGCCGGCAGGTGCGCCTTGAGCGCCTCGACCGTACTCGCCGCGAACGGCGGGATCGCGATGCCCTGCGCGCTGGCCCGGTCGGCGATGATGCCGCAGGCTCCGCCCGAGGCCGTCACCACGCCCATCCGCCGGCCTCGCGGCCACCGGTCGTAGCCGAGCAGCCCGGCCGTGCCGATCAGCTCCTCGACGCTGGTCACCCTGATCACGTTGTACCGGCGGAACACGGCGTCCACCACGGCGTCGTCGCCCGCGATCGAGCCCGTGTGCGCCAGCGCCGTCGCCTGGCCGACCGGGCTCGACCCGGACTTGAGCGCCACGATCGGCTTGCCGGCGCGCGCTGCTGCCTTTGCGGCCCTGGCGAACCGGTCAGGCTCCCTGATCTCCTCAAGGAACAGGCAGATCACCCGGGTCTGCTCGTCGGCCACCAGGTAGTCGAGCACGTCGGCGGTGCCGATCATCGACTCGTTGCCCAGGCTGACCACGGTGCTCACCCCGATCGCCCTGGACCGGGCGAAGGCCAGCATCACGCTGGCCAGCGCGCCGCTCTGCAGCGCCAGGCCGACCGGCCCGGGCCGTAGCGGGAGCGGGATCGTCAGCGCGAACGGCCCGGCGCGCGCGTGGGCGTTGAGGAACCCCAGGCAGTTGGGCCCGAGCAGGACGATCCCGTGCCCGGCCGCCTGCGCGACCAGCCTGGCCTGTTCCGCCAGCCCCTCCCGGCCCACCTCGCCGTACCCGCCGGCGAGCACGATCGCGTTGCGGACCCCGGCCGCGCCTGCGTCGTCGATGACGTCAGGGACTGCGTGCGCAGGCACCATGATGAACGCCAGATCCACCGGCTCGGTCAGGTCGCGCAGGCTGCGCACGGCCGGCCTGCCGAACACCGTGTCGTGCTTCGGGTGGACCGGGATCAGCGGCCCGGAGAAGCCGGTGGCGGCGCTGCTGGCCATGAGGAACTGCGCCCAGCCCGAGGTTTCCGAGGCGCCCACCACGGCCAGGCTGCGCGGCGCGAAGAACTCTCGAAGCCGGAGCCGATCGGGCTCTATGAAAGCTGCGTGGTGGCCCATTAGTTCGCCACCCGCGGCTCCTTGGGCAGGCCGAGCGCACGCTCGCCGATGATGCCGCGCTGGATCTCGCTGGTACCCGAGTAGATCGTCCCGGCCTTGCTGCTCAGGAAGACGTTCTGCCACTCCGACGTCGGGTAGCCGTCGCCGTCCGGGCGCAGCAGGCCGTCGGCGCCGATGATGCCCATCGCGATCTCGCCGAGCCACTTGTGGTACTCGCTCCAGAACAGCTTGGTGATCGAGGCCTCGGGCCCGGGCGGCCGCCCGGAGGCCACCTGGGCCAGCGTCCGCAGCCCGTTGAACCGCATGAGCTGGACCCGGGTGTAGGCCTGCGCGAGCTGCTGCCGCACCAGCGGGTCGGCCATCCGGCCGTGCTTGCGGGCCGTCTCGGCCAGATCCCAGAACTCCCGCTCGTACCGCAGGTGCTGGACCGTCGCGGAGCCGCCGCGCTCGTGGCCGAGCGTGGTCATGGCCACCCGCCACCCGTTGTTCAGCCCGCCGATCACGTTGAACAGCGGCGCGCGCACGCCGTCGAGGAAGTCCTCCGCGAACTCCGCGGCCCCGGATAGCTGCCGGATCGGCCGGTACCTGACCTCCGGCCCGGTGAACGGGATCAGCACGTACGACAGGCCCTCGTGCTTGGGCGCGCGCGGGTCGGTCCGGCACAGGACGAACATCATCGTCGCCCGGGCCGCGCCCGAGGTCCACAGCTTCTGCCCGGTGACGACGATCTCGTCGCCCTCCACCTCACCCCGCGTCTCCACCGCGGCGAGGTCGGAGCCGTGGTCGGGCTCGGAGAAGCCCTGGCAGTAGACGTCCTGGCCGGACAGGATGCGCGGCAGGAAGTACTCGCGCTGTTCCTGCGTGCCGTGCACGATCACCGAAGGGCCGACCAGGGCCTCGCCCATGCCCCGGATCACCCGCGGCACGCCCGCCCGGTAGAACTCCTCGTTCAGGACCGCGAGCCGCACCGCGTCCATGTCCTGCCCGCCGAACTCCGCCGGCCACTGCGGGCAGATGAGCCTGGCCTGGCCCAGCGCGCGCTCCCATTCGGCGTACGCCGGGTGCTCCAGCGCCTCCGTCAGCCCCCGGGCCCGGTAGCCGCCGGTGGTCATCGCCGATCCCCAGTCGACCAGGCCAGCCAGCGCGGGCGGCGCGTGCGCCGCTATCCAGTCCCGCAACTCGCCGCGGAACTGCTCGATCTCGGGGCCAAGGTCAAGTTCCATGGACGCCCCAGTTCTGGTCTCTAATCCTAGAATCCGATTCTAGGTACGAATTGAATCGAATATCGCCAGCGGTCAGGTTGTCAAGCCCTCGGGGCGCCACGGGCCGGGGGCCAGCAACCGCCTGGCGTACTCTTCAATCGCCTCGATCACCTGGTTGGCCTGCCTGCGGCTGGGCGCGCTGGCCACCTGGCGGGCGCCCTCTCCGATCAAGCTGGTGAGCATCGTGGCGTACAACCGGTCAAACGGGGCATCGGGCAGGCCGAGCAGGACGTCGTTCTGGGCCACCCACTCGCTCCCGCGCCGGCGCTTGGCCACCTCGAAGTCCGGCGGGCCGTCTCCCGAGGAGAACAGCAGCGTCAGGTCCCGGCGCAGCCAGCTGCCCTCAAGGAACGACCGCGCCCCGGCGCAGAACAGCTCGGTGGTGTCGGTCTCGCCCGCCTTCCGCAGGCGGGCCACCGCCTTGCTGGCCGCCTCCTCGTAGGTCCGCTGGTGCTCGTGCCACAGGGCCAGGAACAGTTCGCTTTTCCCGCCGAAGTGGTGGTACAGGCTGCCCACGCTCGACGCCGCCCGCTCCACCACGTCGGCGATGCTGGTCTGGGCGTACCCCTGCTCGGTGAACACCTGCCGCGCCGCCTCCAGCAGGGCACGCCTGGTCTTCGGGGTGCTGCCCCACTGCCACGATCCGCCGGCCCCCGCCTCAATGGCCCCCGCCTCGAGCCGGTCCGCCCGGGCTGGTGACTGCTTGCCCATCGCGTCCCTCACCGATCCGCGCGCCGGTCCGCGGGCGCGCTATCCTCGCCTCGTGCCGCCGGGCTCGCCGGGGCGGCCCGCCCCGCCGGGAACTTGACACGCCCGGCGTTCGGTCTAGAAGCTAATTCCAGAAGATCATTCTAATCTCTTGCGGTACCGGCAGCCTACGGGCAGGAAGGCCAGGGCGAGGGCCATGGGAAGCCTGGACGGGCGGGTCGTGATCGTCACCGGGGCCGGCCGCGGCATCGGCAGGTCGGTGGCGCTGCTGCTGGCCCGCGAGGGAGCCTCCGTGGTGGTCAACGACCTGGGCGGCTCGCTCGACGGCTCGGGCGCCGACGTGACGCCCGCGCGTCAGGTGGCCGACGAGATCGCCAACAGGGGCGGAGCGGCGCTGGCTAACGGCGCCGACGTGTCCGATCACGCGGCCGCCGAGGACCTGGTCAAGACCGCGATCGCCGAGTTCGGACGGCTCGACGTCCTGGTCAACACGGCAGGCATCCTGCGGGACCGGATGGTCTTCAACATGACCGAGCAGGAGTGGGACGACGTGATCCGGGTTCACCTCAAGGGCACGTTCAACACCACCAAGTTCGCCGCGGCGTACTGGCGCGAGCAGCGCGACGAGTCGGCGCAGAACCGGATCATCAACTTCACGTCGGTCTCCGGGCTACACGGCAACCCCGGGCAGCCGAACTACGCGGCGGCCAAGATGGGCATCGTCGGCCTGACCTACTCCGCTGCCAACTCGCTGGCCAGGTACGGGGTGACGGTCAACGCCGTCTCGCCGGGCGCGGCCACGCGGATGACCGAATCGGTCCCCGACGACCGGCGGCGGGCCAGTTCCGCCCCGGCCGACGAGCGTTCGCCGGACAACGTGGCCCCGCTCGTCGCGTACCTGGCCAGCGAGCGATCCGGCTGGCTGAGCGGCCGGATCGTGCACGCGGCCGGGTACGAGGTCGCCCTGTACAACAACCCGCAGCCGGTAGTCCGGGTGGTCGGCACGGGACCGTGGTCGCTCGACGCGCTGGCGGCGCAGGTCGAGCGCTCGTTCGGGCCGATGCTCGGCCGGTCGTGACCATGCCCGGGCCAAAGCCCAAGCCGGTCCCCGAGCCCACTCCGGAGACGCAGCCCTTCTGGGACGGGTGCGCCGCGGGCGAGCTGCGCCTCCAGCGTTGCACCGACTGCGGGCAGGCCTACTTCTACCCGCGCCCCGTCTGCCCGGCCTGCGGCTCGGTCAACGTCGAGTGGTTCACCGCCAGCGGCCACGCGACGCTGTACTCCTACGTGATCAACCACCGGCCCGCTCCCGGCTTCGAGGCCGAGGCGCCCTACGCCATCGCCGTGGTCGAGCTGGCCGAGGGCCCCCGGATGATGACCAACCTGGTCGGCGTGCCGAACACCCCGGAGGACCTGGTGCTCGACATGCCGCTGCGGGTCACGTTCGAGCAGCGCGGCGAGGTATACCTGCCCATGTTCACCCCCGCCCGGGAAGGATCGGCGCCGTGAGCGGCGCGCCGGGCGTCATCATCGCGGGCGCGGCCGAGACGGATGAGGTCGGCAAGCTGCCCGGCCACTCCACGCTGGCCCTGCACCTGGAGGCCGCGGTCAACGCGGTCCGCGACGCGGGCCTTCACCTGCGCGACATCGACGGGATCGCCACCGTCTCGGCGCCGGGCCCGGTCCTCCTCGCGCACGCGCTCGGCATCGTCCCGCGCTGGATCGACGGCACCGGGGTCGGCGGCACCTCGTTCCTGCTGCACGTCAGGCACGCGGCGGCGGCCATCAGGGCCGGCTACGCGCGGACCGTGCTGGTCACCCACGGCGAGTCCGGGCGGTCACGGGTCGGCGCCACGCGGTTCCGCGGCGCCCCGTCCTCGCCTTCCGGGCAGTTCGAGACGCCTTACGGCACGTTCGGCCCCACGACCACCTTCACCATCACCGCCTTGCGGTACATGAAGGATTTCGGGCTCACGCCCGAGCAACTCGCCTACGTCGCGGTCGCGCAGCGCCGGTGGGCGGCCAAGAACCCCCGCGCGGCTTACCGCGACCCGATCACGGTCGAGGACGTGCTGGCCTCGCGGATGATCGCCTACCCCTTCCACCTGCTCGAATGCTGCCTGGTCACCGACGGCGGCGGCGCCCTCGTCATCACCTCCGCCGACCGCGCCACGGACTTCCTCAAGCCCGCCGTTCACGTCCTCGGCACCGGCGAGTCATCCGAGACGCCGCTGATCTCGCAGATGGCCGACTTCACCGCCTCGCCGGCCTTCCGCCTCGCCGGCCAGGACGCCTTCGCCGAGGCTGGCGTCGGCCCCGCCGACGTCGGGCACCTGATGATCTACGACGCGTTCGCGCACGTGCCGATCTACGGCCTGGAGGCCCTCGGCTTCGTCGGCCGCGGCGAGGCGGGGGCGTTCATCGCCGAAGGCAACACCGAGCCTGGCGGCCGCCTCCCGCTGAACACCAACGGCGGCGGCCTGTCCTACACCCACACCGGGATGTACGGCATGTTCGCCATCACCGAGGCGGTCCGCCAGGTCCGCGGTGAGGCCGCCGCCCAGGTCGCCTCCGCCGACATCAGTGTCGTCCTCGGCAACGGCGGCTCGTTCTCCACTGCCGGCGTCCTCGTCCTCGGCCGCCACCCGCGCTGACCGGGACCCAGCCGGCTCGCCCCTACTTGGCGTAGGTTCGCAACACGCGCAGCGCGAGATCCCCGTGCGGGCCCGTAGCGGTCAGCCGCGCGTCGGCCGGGGCCAGCCGGCGCACGGCCACCCGGCAGAACTCCCCGGCGGGCCCGGTAATCGCCGACTCGGCCTCCGCCGGGCCGTACCGCCACACGTCCGATCCGGCCGGATCGGTCAGCTCGCACCGCACCGCCACGGACGGCGGCTCGCCCGCCACGGCCAGCGCGTACGGCAGCGTCCGGTGCGCCAGCCAGGCGATGTGCCGCAGCCGATCCGTATCGGGAAACTCCAGCCCGAGCGGTCCGGTGATATCCAGGCCGTGCGCCCAGTGCTCGGCCAGCCGGGTAGTAGCGAGCGTGGCCGGCTTGACCGGCCCGGTCACCCAGGTGACCGGCTGGTCGGGATCGCCCGCCGTCAGCGCGGCCAGCGCGGCGCGCCGGGCCCGCCGCCACCGCCCGAACACCTCGGCAGGCGCGGCCCGCTCGGCCCGGACCGCCGAGTCGGCGCGCTCGTCCATCGAGTTCCCGCTCGCCGCGGCCAGCCCCGACCGCAGGCCGCCGCCCGTCATCGTGGCCTGGACCGCCTCCTCCGACTGGGCCAGGTGCAGCACCACGTCGGTGACCGTCCATCCCTCCGCCGCCGACGGTGCCAGCCACTGCGCCTCATCAAGCCCGGCGAGGATGTCCTCCAGCCTGTCCTGCTCCGCGCCCAGATCGTCAAACTCTGTCATCGGTGAACTATGGCATACCGGGTGTCCGGTCAGCCCTTGGTGAAGGACTCCAGTACCTCGGTCGAGGCCAGCTCGTTCAGGCCGGCCTCGCGGATGAGCGCTTCGGACTTTACCGTGCCTGTCCCAGTCGCGAACCAGTCCTTGATCTCGATGTCCACCGTGTACGTGGCCACGGTCCACGCCATGGTCATGTTGATGATGGTCGCCCGGAAGGTGCCGGCCGGCACCGTGACCATCGCCGTACCCGCGCCCTGGATCGTGACCTGCGCGGTCTCGGTCAGCTTCTTGCCGGCCTCCTTGAACCCGATCGCGAGGTCGTACCGGTACGGCCGGCCCGACGCGATCACCGACGCCGGCGGAAGCACGATGCCGCCGGTCGGACTCGACACCGTCCCGCCGCTCATCTGGTTCAGCGGTAGCGTGATGGATCCGTCCGAGTGGAAGACGTAGGAATTGCGCACGGTGGTTGACGACAGGCTGTTGGTGTAGGACTCGGCGACCTTGTGGCCGGTGGTCACCGGCGTCACGGACAGCACCCGGTCGGTTATCGTACTCGTCGATCCGGTCGACGGCACACTCGAGGAGTACACCCAGGAGTACCCGACCGCGATCGGGAACTGCAGCGCCGCGGCCGGGACGACACCCGGGGTCGAGCTTGCGGTCGGGCCCGAGGTCACGCCTGAG
>JBOHCK010000070.1:0-23010 GCA_050698755.1 Streptosporangiaceae bacterium
CATGTTCCTGATCATCCGGGCCAGGAACTGGCGGGATTCCCCGGCCCAGCCGGGCGTGGCGCTGTACAGCGGGTAGCAGACCCGGGTGAACTCAGCCTGGTAGTCCCCGGTCTGATCAGCGTAGGTGTTCCGCGCGACGGCGGCCGCCTCGGGGCCGCCGAGGCGGCCGAACGCCTCGATGACGGGCTGCGGGTCGCTGCGGCCCCCGGTGGTGCTGGCCAGGATGACGCCGCCGGGGTGATCAGGGAACAGCCCCGCGTAAGCGAGGGCGACGTATCCGCCGAAGCTGCTGCCGAGCACCACTGGCTTGTCCAGCCCGAGCGCGTCACACAGCCGCCGCAGGTCATCGGCCCAGGTCCGCATGTTCCAGAACTCGGCGCTGCTGTGATCGCTGCGGCCGTGGCCCCGCAGGTCGAAGTACACCACCTGGAAGTCCTCGGCCAGCGGCCCCAGGGCGGACTTCACCGTCATGTGATCCAGGCCGGGACCGCCGTGGACCGCCACCACGACCGGGCGCTCTGCGGTCGTGTCTCCCTGCGGGATGACCGACGGCCCGGACACATCGAACCACAAGGACACATCGCCGAGACTGATACGCATGCGACCTCCATGACATCTGCGGGCCGGGCTCAGAGGTCCACCCTAATCCCGATGGCGAGCTTGCGGGCCGCTGCTGGGCGGTCCGTACGGCGCGGCCCGGGCCGGCCGCGCTGAGCTGCCCTGACTGATATGGGATTGATCAAAGACCCCTCTCGGGATCATGTACGCCCAGTGTGCGGGATGTAGCTCAGCCCGGACCTGATTGGGCGCGCCCTCGGATGTTGCCGGTCGCTGCTTCTCGTAACGATCCCGGAACGGTGGCTCGGTAACGTCTACTCATCTAGTCCCGCCGGGTGACCGGACGGGACTTCAGCGGGCTGAGGGAAGGCGATGACCGGGGTCGTCGGCAGTCATCGAGCCAGCATGAAGCCGCGTATCGCCGTGCTGGCCTGGGCGGTAGCGGCGGTGAGCGTGGCCGGCTTTATCGCAGCCTGGGTCCTGGCCGCCCGCAACCGGAATCTGCTCGGTCTTTCCGCCAATTTCGGCCCCGACCGGTTCCTGGTCGCCTACGCGGTCGTCGGCGGGGTCGTGGCGTCTCGCCGGTCGTCCAACCCCATCGGCTGGTTCTTGCTCGGCACCGGCCTGGTGACGGCCTGCCGGGCGCTGGCCGGGGAGTACGCCCTCTATGCGCTGGCCGGATCGGCCCGTCCCGCCTCAGGGGTATGGGCGGCGTGGTTCGTCAACTGGTCCCTGACCCTGCTATTCCCCGGCGGCCTGGTCACGTTCCTGCTGCTGCAGTTTCCCAATGGCCGGCCGGTCTCGGCCCGGTGGTGGACGGTGGGCTGGATCGGCGTCGGGTACGCGATCGACAAGATCATCTCCCGGACCGTCTCGTACGCGCTGGTGACCGGGCTGGTGGTCGGGGTCTACCTCAGGTGCGTCGCCCTGCTCACCAAGATCTTGCCGTTCCGGGGCAGCGTCGGCATCGCGGGCGCGGTCCTGGCAGCGGCCGCGATCTTCAACCCGCTGCGCCGGCGAGTGCAGGCCATGGTCGACCGGCGGTTCGACCGGGCCCGTTATGACGCCGAACGCGTGGTCACGCAGTTCTCCGTCCATCTGCGGGAACAGGTCGATCTTGACGTGCTGGGGAATGACCTGCTCGGCGTGGTGAATCACGTCCTGGCTCCGGCGCACGTGACACTGTGGCTCAGCCGGGAGGTCCCGCCCGGCGGCAATGCCGAACAGGACACCGTCAGCACTCCGGAGATTCCCGCCCTGCCCAGATCCTTAGCGGTTCCGGTTGGTGGCCAGCTCCCCCCAGCCAGGTGAGCGGAGGATCGTGGATAGAGGCCGCAGGCAACCGAAGGCAACCGATCACGGGGGCATGGAGTGTAGTGGGCATGAGACCAAGCGCCGACCGGTACACCCCGGACGACACGGCAGATAGCCCGACGTCATCGGCGCGATCTGGCTTCGCCGAGGCGTACCGGGTGCACCGTCCCGGACTGGTCAAGCTGGCCGCGTTCATTGTCGGTGACCAGGCCACCGCGGAAGACGTCGTCCAGGACGTTTTCACTCGGCTGCACCAGCGCTGGCACATGCTCGACGATCCGAGTGACCCGCTCCCTTACCTGCGGACGTCGGTGGTCAACGGCTGCCGCTCAGCGATCAGGCAGCGCGGCCGAGCCCAGCGGCACGCCGGCCATGACTCACCGAGCCCGCCGCTGTCTACCGAGGAGTCGGTGCTGCTGTCCCATGACCGGCAGCAGGTGCTGGCTGCGCTGGCCAGGCTCTCGCGTCGACGGCGGGAGGTGCTGGTGCTCCGGTTCTACGTCGGGTTGTCGGAGGCGGAGATAGCGGCCACGCTCGGCATCAGCGCCGGGACGGTCAAGTCCACCGCGGCCCGCGGGCTCGCGGCCCTCGCTCGCGTACTGAGGGAGACCCGATGATTCCGCAGGAAGAGATGGACGCGACCGCGGAGCGGCTGACCGATGCGCTCACCGCCGCGGCCGCGATCATGCCCCCGGATGAGGCCCACGCGCTCAGCAGCCCGATACCCGGTCGGCTCGCGTCGTCGGCTTCGGGACCGGTCCGGCGCCGGATGGGCCGCCTGCGCGCCTGGCTGGTTCCCGTCGTCGCCGCGGCCGGCGTCACCGCGATCATCCTGACCGCCGTGACCCTTGCCGGTCACCAGGGGACGGTCCCGGCTCCGGGGACGGGCCGGGGTCAGGCCGTGGGCAGCGCCGGGCTCGGCATCACGTCCCTGGCCGGGGTACCGTCCGATCTGGGGACACGGACGCCGCCGCCGCCGTTCTACGTGACCATCCTGAGCATGGGACTCAGTCAAGACGGTCTCGAGCTGATGACAGTGCAGGTCCGCCGGACGAGCGACGGCCAGGTCACCGGGACCGTGCGCGGGCTGCCCGCTGGCTGGATCCTCGGGCGCAGCATCTCGGTCACCGCTGATAACCGCACCTTCACCGTCGCGGCCGAGACGCAAACGGTGTGCCCATCGTCGACTCCGACCCAAACGCGCTTCTACCAGTTCAACGTGACGAGTACCGGGCACGTCACCGGCCTGCGGGCGGTAGGCACAACCGTCACCGGCGAGCCGGTCAGCGAGTTCGCCGCGTCACCGGATGGCTCCAAGGTCGCGTACGCGGAGCAGGGCTGCGTCGCGCCGCTCTCGGCGGCCTCGTACGCGGGCGTTATCCACGTCATGAACGTGACCAGCGGTGCCGTCCGCAGCTGGCACAACACCGTGTCCGCCGCCACCCCGGCCCGGGTCACGACCCAGATCGGGGCGTTGTCCTGGACGGCCAACGGCCGCACCCTGGTCGCCGACTATCTGTGGCAACCAGAGGAAGGATCTCCCGACCTGGCTGTTCTTGCCCTGGACGCGACCAGCTCTGGCGGTTCACTGCAAGCTCACAGCCACCTGCTGTTCAGCCAGGGTGCCCGCTGCATCGTCTGCATGTACACCGCGCTCATCAGCTCCGACGGATCCACCCTGACCGCGGTAGCGGAGACTCCTGTGCCGCCGCTCCCGAGCCATCCTGGAGATCCCTGGTACCGTCTGCTGGTGCTGCAGCTCTCCCTGGTCACCGGGCAGCCCAACGGCCTCTTGTACCGATCGGGCCCCTCGATCGGCACCTACGTGGGGCTTGTTCCCGTGCTTTCCACCGATGGCCAGGCACAGCACTGGTTGCTCTGGAACGATCCAGAGGGGTTCGGCTGGATCTCCGGCGGCAAGCTGGTCTCGCTCCCGAAGGCACCGTCGGGGGTGCTGGCGATTACCTGGTGACATCGATGCCGGCAAACCCGGCATATCAGGCGACCCGCACGATGCGCGCGACGGTTTCCCGCCGCGTCCTGAGTAACGAGGGCGTGTCCGCGCCCCAGGTCTGGTCGTCGTCGACGCTGGCGTAGACGATGATCGGCGGGAAGCCTCTGGTGTAACCGGTCAGGTAGTAGACCTGCAGCTGCGGGTGGGCTTGTCGGTCGGGTAGCTGGTCTGCGGGTAGGTGAGGACGAACGGCTGGGAGAAGTTCGTGTCCGACCCGTTGATCAGCTCGTAGAAGTGCAAGAAGAACGACTCGATCGGCTGGTCGTAGATGTCCACCGCCCAGACCGTCTTGGAGGACGCGCCGCACTCCTGCAGGCTCACTTTCTCATCCAGGACCGCGGTGCTGGCCACGCCCACGCATAGGCCGCTGTTCACGCCGTCGGGCGCGTACTCGATCTCGAACGCCGGGTCGTTGAAGATCTTGCCGGTCCCGAAGCAGTCCGGGAAGTTCCCGGACCCGCCACCGCCCTTGCCGACCGGAATGCAGCCGTAGTGCAGCGCGAAGGCGGGGGTCACCATCTGGGCCGCGAAGAAGTCGGCCACGGTGCCCTGGAACTCCAGGCGGAAGTCTTCCGCCGGATCGTCGTTGCTGGCCCGGTACAAGATAATCGGCTGGCCGATCCGGACGCGCTGCTGGAACACGTCCAGCAGGAAGCCCGGGTCACTGTGGCGGCCGAACTCCTCGCCGAAGATGTCGACGCAGGTGGAGCCGCACGACGGCGTGGCCGCGTGCGCGGTCGCCGCCGTGCCGAACAGCCCCGCCGTGCCGAACAGCCCCGCCGTGCCGAACACCCCCGCCGTGCCAGCGCCGCCGACGGTGGCCAGCGTCGCGACCGCGGCGAGCACCTTGCTCTTGACGGACATCAAGCAGTTCCTCCGGTGGAACCCCACAGTCGCACTCTGCGCACGGCCGCGCCCCCTGGCCCCGCCTGCGCCGGTGGGGCCAGGGGGCGGTTGATGACTTTGTTCGGGTCTGCGCAACGCACGAGGAGTTTCCGGCGTCTATATGGCAGCCGGGGTATTCGGAGGCCAGCATGCGGACGATCACGGTAAGACTGCGGGTGCTGGGTTGGCTCGGGTTGCTGGCCACAGTGGCAGTGGCCGGATGCACGGCGACCTCGACGTCAAGCCCTGCCGCGCCAGGCCACGGCCGGTCAGCCAGCCCGGCCGCGGCCAGCGCAGTCTCGCCTGCGGCATCCAGTTCTGCGTCAGCCGGGACGGGGGGCGTCCGCAATCTGCCGGTCAGCCAGGATGTGCGTAACGAGCTAACCGCGGCTTATGTGAACGCGAGAGGGATCCCGCTCTCCGATGTGGCGGGCACCATACCTGGCAGCGTCTACTACGCCTACGATCCGGCTACGGACACGTACTGGGCCGAGGCCACCTTCCAGGGGTCCCGCACGGCTTCACAGAAGGTCTTGGTGGGTTTCCAGGATGGCGGGTCCTTCGGGCTGTTCGCCAGGGCCGCGCGCAGCGGCTGGCAGGTGGAAGTGGGCGGGGCACCCGTCGTCTGTTTCGAGGTGCCGTTCTTCCCGCCCGCAGTGCTGATGGCCTGGTCGCTGCCGACAGACGCCGAACGAGCGGGTGCTCCAGGCTGCCGTGTGCGACCGGTTCACCAGGTGAGTTCGGCGACCTTCGCCGTCACCATCTCGATTCCCGCCGACTGGCAGCCGACCCCTGACGTGGGGTCAGGATTCGGCTACGACGGCGCCTCGGGCTGGGTGCAGCTGAATGCGATGGTCGAGCCCTCAGGGCTTCACTATGCGTGCACCGTAGCGGCCTCCGGCAACGTCTTGAACCCCTACGGCCTGCACCCGCAGATCATCTACCGCAGCATCGGCGGCCGGCCGGGCTGCCTGATCTTTCCGTCCAGTGACGCTCCCCGTCAATCTCAGCGGACCGGGTACCCCGCGTTTCAAAATAGCGCCGCGCTGGTCGAGTACCGGCAGCCGGTATCGGCGGGGGGCGGTTGTCTTACCCCAACGGGACAGCATTGCCTGTTTCCCCTGCTCATCATCTACGCTGACCCTGCGCATCTCGCGGCCATCGCGGACGGCGTCCAGTTGCATCACTAAACCGCCTCGCTGACAGCATCGCCGGCTCGCTCGGCGACGGACTGCTGCGAGCCTTGCCCGAGCTGGGGTTCGTCGATCCGCCGCAGGTGCCGCACGCTCGGCGCCGCGAGCATCGCAGCGACTGCGGCAACGTTAATCGCGGCTGCGATCCAGAGCGTGCGGCTCATCCCGATCCCAGCCGCCAGCACTCCTGCGAGGGCGAGTCCGAGCGGGTCGCACAGCAGGGAGCCGAACCAGTCATAGGCGCTGACGCGCGACAGTGACGCCGGCGGGACGTGCTGCTGCAGCGTCGTCTCCCAGAGCGTATTGAAGAGCATGTTGCCGAAGCCTGTGACCAGCGCTGTGACGACGAGGATCTGCCAGGGCAGCTTCAGCGCGAGCACAATGATCGGCGACGCATTCGGAATTACCACGATGGACGCCAGGAGGAGCGGGCGCCGCGGCTTGAGGCGAAGCGCTGTCCCGCCGGCGGCGAGCGCGCCGATGGCCGAGACGACGAGGATCGCCGTCCACGCGCCGGCGCCGCCGTGGCCGTTCTTGATCCACGCCGCGGCGAGCACGAGCCATGCCGCGTTCGTCATGTTCGAGAGGGACAGACTGATTACGCTCAGCCAGACCCAGGTACGGGCGGCGAACTCGCGCCAGCCGTCGAGCAGGTCGCGGGCGAAGGACTGCGGCGGCAGGCCGACGTGGAGCGGCAGGTGCAGGCGCGCGAGGTAGAACGCGCTAAGCCCGAAACTTGCCGCATCGATAGCAAGCGCGAATCCCGGCCCGACGGTCACGATGAGAATGCCTGCCATCGCTGGGCCGGCGAACTGCATCGACGCCATCGACATCCCGCGCAGGGCGTTTGCCTCCTGCAGCCGCCCTGCGCTTACGGTCATCGGCGTGAGGCCGGTCGATGCGGGGTTGAAGAACGCCGTCCCGGTCCCGGCGAACGCCTGCAGGACGATCAGCTCCCAGATGCGCGCGGTGTGCGAGAGCAGCAGCGCCGCGGTCGCTGCCTGGACGGCCATGCGCGCAACGTCGGCGGTGAGCATCACGCCCCGCCGCGGCAGACGGTCAGCGAAGACGCCGCCGACGAGCAAGAAAACTACGAGTGGGGCGGTCTTCGCGGCAAGCACGAAGCCCAGGTCGCGTGCGGATCCCGTCAGGTCGAGCACCGCCCAGGCGAGCGCGAACGGCGTGACAGCATCGCCGAGCAGCGACACCAGCTGTCCCGTGAAGAACAGGCGGAACTCGCGCTCCTGGAGGGCGCCGAGCGGGATCCGCCGCACCTAGATGTTCAGCTCGGCGGGATGGAGCCGCGCTGCCATCATGACGGCGCCGACCCGAGGCTGCGTACCAGGTCGATGGTCCGGCCGAGGTTGTCCAGGCGGGCGGCCAGGGTGTCGCCAGCCGGGTAGAGGCGTACGGTGTCGACTCCGGTGTCGCGCCATATCGCCAGCCGGCTGCGCACCATGTCCTCGGTGCCGATCAGCGTGGTGGCGAGGACCATCTCGTCGGTGACCAGGCGGGCGGCCCCGTGGCGGTCGCCGGCCAGCCAGCGCGCACGGACTGCGGAGGCCACTTCCGCCCAGCCCTGCCGGCTATAGGCGTCGTTGTAGAAGTTGCTGGTGCCTGTGCCCATCCCGCCCAGGGAGAAGGCCAGCTCCTTCTTGCGGCTGGCCACAACCTCAGCCAGGCTGGCCTCGTCCACCAGGTGGACCTCGGCGCCCTGGCAGATGTCCAGGTCGGCCCGGGTCCGACCGGCCCGGGCCAGGCCGGCGTCCAGATGGCTGAAGTACGCGGCGGCTCCCTCGGGCACAAAACTGGTGCCCAGCCAGCCGTCGGCGATCTCGCCGGTCAGCTCCAGCATCCTGGGCGACAGCGTGGCCAGGTAGACCGGCATGGATACCGGCGCCAGGCTGACCCGCATAGGCCGGCCGTCCCCACCGGGCAGCGGGATGCGGTACTGGCCCCCGGAGAAGCTGATCTTCTCGCCGGCGAACACGCTTCGCACGATCTCGACGGTCTCCCGCATCCGGGCCAGCGGATGGGCGAAAGGGACGCCGTGCAGGCCTTCCATCACCTGGGGCCCGGAGACTCCCAGCCCCAGCAGGAACCTGCGGCCCGACATGTGGGCCAGCGTCATGGCGGTCTGCGCGATCGTGACCGGTGAGCGGGTGCCGACCTGGATAACCCCCGAGCCGAGCAGCATCGTCTGGGTGTGCGCCGCCAGGTATCCCAGCAGCGACGGCGCGTCGGCGCCCCAGGCTTCGGCCACCCAGCAGACGTCCAGGCCCAGTTTCTCGGCCTCGCGCACGAACTCGGTGATCTCGGCCCAGTTCCCGCCGGAGCCCTCGATGGTGGTCGCGGTCCGCATCAGACCGCTGCCTCGGCCAGCTCCTTGATGGCGGCCAGGTTGCGGGTGAAGCCGGACTCGAACTCCCGCAGCCGCACGAAGACGATCTTCTGCTCCTTGTCCGGCATCGCATCGATGGCCAGGTTCAGGCCGGAGCGGGCCGGGCCTATCTGCGCCCACTGCTCCAGCACCGTGCCCGTGCCGTCCGGCCGCAGCGTGAACCGCCAGGTGGACCAGGGATGGCCAGGTTCTCCCACCGCCCACGCGAACCGCCGCGGATTGTCGCATTCGACGATCGTGCTGACCGTCTCCCAGCGGCCCAGATGCTGGTTGGCGTTGCGGCCAAGGAAACGGTGACCCACGGCCGGGCCGCTAACCCCGTCCAGCCATCCCACCTCCTGCAGCTCGGCGCTCAGCCCCGCCATCAGGAAGATGTCGCTGGCCAGGGCCCACACCTGCTCGGGCGAGGCCTCGATGTAGGCCTCCACGGCCACGGTCGGGCCATCCCCGTACACCTGTCCCGTCCACTCCATGACGACCAGCTTCGGTGCGCTCTGGCGCCGCGGTCAAGGACGCGGGGCGCAGGGCGCACGCCCCCCCTACTCCGGACCCTCGGCCCGGCCGGTTAACGGCTGCGCGGGACGGCGGGCTCGGTATCCCGTTCGGTTCCTTCCCCGCCCGGCTTCACGCTGGCCCGGCTGAGAGCGCCTGGCCACCAGTTCCACCGGCCGAGCAGGATCACGATGCACGGCACGAGCACCGTACGGACGATGAACGTGTCCATCAGCACGCCAAGCGCCAGGCCGACCCCGACGTCACGGATCTGGCTGCCGCCCGACCCGCGCCCGCCAGCGATCGCGAATACCGAGAACGTGCCCGCCAGCACCAGCCCGGCCGAGGTCACCGTCGTCCCGGTTACGCCGATCGCCTTGCTGACTGCGTCCCGTAGCGGCAGGTGGTGAGCCTCCTCCCGGATCCGGCTCATCACCAGGATGTTGTAATCCTCCCCGAGCGCCAGCAGGAAGATGAACATCAGGAACGGCAGGATAAAGGTGAGGCCGCTGTCCCCGCCGATCTTGATGAACAGCAGGACGGACAGCCCGAGGGCCGCGAAGAACGACAGCGCGACCGAAGCGATGAGGTAAATCGGCGCAATCAGCGAGCGCATCACCAGGCAGAGCAACAGGCCGATCACGATGATCGCCACCGGGACGACGTGCGCTAGGTCGGTGTCAGAGATCTGGCTGATGTCGTAGAAGGCAGGCGCCTCGCCGCCGACCCCGTACGCGCTGGCACCCAGGGTCTTGGCCACCGCGGCCGCCTCGGTGCGGATGGAAGGCACGGCGTTCATGGCGCTAGTGGTCGATGGGTCACCGGCCTTGAGCCCGGTCTCGAACTGGATCGTCCGGCCGTCAGGGCTGACGTACTGCGCGGTGGCCCGGTAGGCCTCGTACGTCGCGAGCGGGATGCTGGTCTGCCCGGTGGGAACCGCAGGAAGCGTGGCCGCGGTACCCAGCGTGGCGTGCAGTTGCGTGAACCGAGCTCCGGTCATGGTGACTCCGGCCGGGTTCAGCGGGCCGGTGACGCCCGTGAACAACCCGCTCGCGGCGAGCTGGCTCGTGGCGGCGGCCACCGGCCCCGGATCGTCCCAGACCGGCTGGGACAACTGGTACACCAGGTTCGTCGGGTTGGCCGAACTGGTCGGGAAGTGCTTGTTGAGCAGCGTGGTGCCCGTAGCGGAGTCGGACCCGGCGGGCGCGGTGATGGCGCCGCCGAACCCGCCCGGCTGGTAGCTGCCCACGAAGATCGCCAGCCCGCCGAGCGCGACCACGCCGATGACGAGCGGGATGGCAGGACGGCGGACGACCCGCGCGGCGATCCGCCCCCACAGGCCGGCCTGGCCGGTGCCCTGGCGGGTCTTGCTGGGCCAGAACGCCGCCCGGCCGAAAACGGCGAGCAACGCGGGCAGCAGGGTGAGCCCGGCCAGCAGCATCGTCCCGATCCCGATGGCCAGCGGGATGCCGAGCTCGGAGTAGATCTGGAAGGTCGCGACGAGCAGGGACAGCAGGGCGGCGATCACGGTGGCGGCCGAGAAGGTGATGGTCTCACCGACCCGGGTCACCGAGGAAATCACGGCCTCCTTCGGGTCGACCCCGTTTCGGAGCTGCTCGCGGACCCGGAACACCAGGAACAGGCCGTAGTCAGTGCCCGCGCCCAGCACCAGCACGATCAGCAGCAACTGGGCGATCTGGGAGACCTTAAGGCCCGCGTGCGCCGCCTCGCCGACCAGCGGCCCGGAGATGGCCACGGCGAGGAACGCCGGGATCAGCGTGATAAACGGCGCGAGCGCCGACCTGAAGATCAGCAGCAGCAGGATGAGGATGAACACCACCGACAGCAGCTCGACCTCGTTCCCGGTGGTACCGGACTTGGCCTGCTGGTCGACGTTGATGGCGATGTCGCCGGCCAGGTGTACCTGCAGGCCGCCTGGCGGGCTCGCCTTTTTGATCTCCGCGCGCAGATTGTCAACCAGCGTGGTCTGCCCGTTGGCATCCCCGCCGCCGACGTCAGAGACCACCTGCAGCTGGTCGGCCTGCTGGTCGGCCGACCGGCCGAGGTCATGGACCTTGACCACCGTCGGCACCGTGCTGAGGTCCTGCTCCAGGGTGGCCAGCCAGGAAGTGTCCACGGCGGTGAGAGTGCCCTGGCTGACCGCGGCGACCACCGGTATCGGGATCAGGTTCGAGGACCCGAACGGCGAGGCCAGCTGCGCGGCCTTCTCGCTCGGCGCGCTGGCGGGCAGGAAGGCACTGTTATTACCCTGGGTAACGCTGTTGAGTGAGGGCAAGAATTTAGGCACGGCGATCGCGGCGACCAGCCAGGCTGCGATGACGACCCAGCGGAACTTGACGGCGAACGCGCCGATTCCCCCGAAGATGGCGTGAATGCGCACTCGGCAAGCTTACAGAAGCTCTGCGCGGCGCCATGCCGTGAGGCCGGTCCGCCCGAAGCGAACCAGGTCCGGAGAAACCGGCCAGTGCTGGAACGACCGAATGACGAGCGGCGGGCCCCGCCGTAAGCTTTCCATCTGTGACCCACCGAAGGGGATGAGGGTATGCGCCATCTAGTCGGTGTCCTGCTCGCCGTCGTGCTCGCCGCCGCGGTGTTCTTCGGGGCCTCGTGGGGCTACGTCAAGGTGCTCCTCGGGCCCCTGGGAGGTTCCCTGCCGGCCGGCGGGGGCTCGCTCCTCCATCACACGACGACCCTCGAGGGGCTGGGCGCGCTGGCGGGCGTCGGCCTGCTGGCCGGGCTGTTGATCGCCCTCCCGCGGGTCTCCCCGCTCGCCTCCGGGCTGCCCGGGCTCGCCCTGCTGGCCTGGGCCGGCCTGTACATATTCAGCGTGCGGTACGCCGTCCAGTACATCCCGTTCAAGACGCGCGCCTACGGCATGGGCTTCGAGGCCTTGCTGTTCGACGGGATACTGGGCATGGCGGGCCTGGTGATGATCATCCCGTTGTTCGTGCCGTCCCGTTGGCGGCTGACGCTCGCCACCTCCGCGCCGGCCCCGTACGAGGCGGCGGATGAGACGGAGGCTTATCCGGGCTACCAGGACACCCAGACGCTGGGCGACGGGGGCATCATGTCCGACTGGGCTCAGACCAGGCCGCAGCCGCGGGTCAACCCTGGCCTTGGGCAGGCCCCCTGGGGCCCCGCAGACTCCGGCGGTCCTGGCGGTCCTGCCTAGCTCGATCGGCCGTCGCCGCGACCGACTTCACGGTCGGCGCCGTCGAGTGGCTCGTCGCCGCCGGGGCGGTGGTCCTCCTCTTCAGCAGGCAGTCCTTGGCGTATTACCGGCCAGAACTCGCCAGGCAGTAAACGGCGCAAACGATACTGATGCCAGGCGGCCGCGGGCCGCCTGGCATCAGGCGTTACGGGGCGCGTTCGCGTCAGGCCGCGTGGAACTGCTCGGCCTCGGTCGACCCGGCCAGCGCCACCGTTTCGGCGTTCGGTGAAATGGCCGAGGTCACCAGGTCGAAGTAGCCGGTCCCGACCTCGCGCTGGTGGCGGGTGGCGGTGTAGCCGGACTTCTCGGCGGCGAACTCGGCTTCCTGCAGCCGCACGTAGGCGGGCATACCCTCGTCGGCGAAGCCGCCGGCCAGCTCGAACATCGAGTGGTTGAGCGCGTGGAAGCCCGCCAGCGTGATGAACTGGAACCGGTACCCCATCGCGGCGAGTTCCTTGCTGAACTTCGCGATCGTGGACTCGTCCAGGTGCGCGCGCCAGTTGAACGACGGCGAGCAGTTGAAGGCGAGCATCTGATCCGGGTACACGCGCTTGATCCCCTCGGCGAATTCGCGGGCCACGTCGAGATCGGGCTTGGAGGTCTCCATCCAGAGCAGGTCAGAGTACGGCGCGTAGGCGAGCCCGCGGGCGATGCACGGCTCGATCCCGTTCCGCACCCGGTAAAAGCCCTCGGCGGTCCGAGTGCCGGTGACGAACGGCTGGTCGCGCTCGTCGACGTCGGCGGTGAGCAGGGTGGCCGCCTGCGCGTCGGTGCGCGCGATGATCAGCGTGGGCACGTCGCACACGTCGGCGGCCAGCCGCGCGGCGTTCAGCGTCTTGATATGCTGCCCGGTCGGGATGAGGACCTTCCCGCCCAGGTGGCCGCACTTCTTCTCGGACGCCAGCTGGTCTTCCCAGTGCACGCCCGCGGCCCCGGCCGCGATCATCGACTTCATCAGCTCGAACGCGTTGAGCACGCCGCCGAAGCCGGCCTCGGCGTCGGCCACGATCGGCGCGAGCCAGTCCGGCGAGTTGTGCACTTCGCCGTCGGCCGATTCGGACCAGGAGATCTGGTCGGCCCGCAGCAGCGCGTTGTTGATCCTGCGGACCACCTGCGGCACCGAGTTGACCGGGTACAGGCTCTGGTCGGGGTAGGTCTGCCCGGCCAGGTTGGCGTCCGCCGCCACCTGCCAGCCGGACAGGTAGATGGCCTTCAGCCCGGCTCTGACCTGCTGCACCGCCTGGTTGCCCGTAAGCGCCCCGAGCGCGGTGACGGCATCTTCGCAGTCCAGCAGCTGGCGCAGTCGCTCGGCGCCCCGCCTGGCGAGCGTGAATTCCTCCTGTACCGTGCCGCGCAGGCGCACCACGTCCTCGGCCGAGTAGGTCCGCGCGGTGTCCTTCCAGCGAGGGTTGGTCTCCCATTGGTTGGCTAGCCTGGCTGCCTGCTGGCTGATCGTCTCCACTGTGGTGCCTTCCCTCGCGTGCCGATCCGTTCCGGCCGGGCGTTCTTGTCTCCTCAGGGTGTCCGGCCAGGCCAGGGCTGGATAGGGTGGAGTGCTTTGAAGATCTTTGATTTTTTCCAAATCAACAAGTTATAGTCAGTTTCATAATGAAAGATCGTCAAAATTTGGTCCAGACCGATGGTATAGACCTTGTAACCTTCGGCCAGCGGCTCCGGCACTTGCGCCGGGCGCGCGGCCTGACCCTGACCGAGCTGGGGGAGCGGGTGGGCCGGGCCCCCTCGGCCCTGTCCCTGCTCGAGAACGGCCGGCGGGAGCCGAAGCTGTCGCTGATCGAGCAGCTGGCGTCGGCGCTCGGGGTCCCGGCGGCCGACCTGCTCAGCAAGCAGCCGCCGAGCCGTCGCGCACAGCTCGAGATCGCGCTGGCCGACGCGCAGCAGGACCTGTCCTACCGGCAGCTGGGCCTGCCGCAGCTGAAGATCGGGGCCCGGGTCCCGACCGACGTCCTCGAGCACCTGGTCGCCGTCGCGGCCGAACTTCGCGCGCAGCGGTCCAAGCCTGCCGCGACCCCGGAGGAAGCCAGGGCCGCGAACGCCGCGCTGCGGGACGCGATGCGCGAGCGCGGCAACTACTTCGAGCTCATCGAGCAGCAGGCGACCTCCGCGCTGCGGGCCGGCGGGTACTCCGGCGGCGCGCTCTCCCAGGGCATGCTCGTGTCGGTGGCGAGCCACCATGGGTTCGCCGTTCGGTATATCCAGGACCTGCCCCGGTCGGTGCGGTCCCTGACGGACCTGCGGAACCGGCGCATCTACGTCAAGCAGGAGCAGGTCGGAGCGCACTCGCCGCGCGCGGTCGTGCTGCAGGCCCTCGGCCATTTCCTGCTCGATCACCAGGTCCCGCGCGACTACGCCGACTTCCTGCGGCAGCGGGTGGAAGCGAACTACTTCGCCGCCGCCGTGCTCATGCCGGAACCGGAGGCCGTGCAGGTCCTGGACCGTGCCAAGCAGGGACGGGACCTGGCGGTGGAGGACCTGGTGGACCTGTTCTCTGTGTCCTACGAGATGGCCGCGCACCGGTTCACCAACCTGGCCACCCACCACCTGGGCCTGCCCTGCCACTTCGTGAAGAACGACGCGAGCGGCGTCATCTACAAGGCGTACGAGAACGACGGAGTCCTGTTCCCCGCGGACCCGTCGGGCGCGATCGAGGGGCAGCGGATGTGCCGCCAGTGGTCGGGCCGGCAGGTGTTCGGCGCCGCGGACCGCTTCTCCCCGTACTGCCAGTACTCGGACACCCCGTCCGGCACTTACTTCTGCATCGCCCAGGTCGACCCCCGCGCAGATCAGTCGTTCGCGATCACGCTCGGCGTTCCGTTCGAGCATTCCCGCTGGTTCCGGGGGCGCGAGGCGACCAAGCGGACGCGCTCGGCGTGCCCCGACGGGGAGTGCTGCAGCCGGCCGCCTGCCGCGCTGGCCGAACGCTGGGAGGGCAACGCCTGGCCGTCGGCCCGCGCGCACTCGCACATCCTGGCCGCGCTGCCGGCCGGCAGCTTCCCCGGCGTCGACGACGCCGACATCTACGAGTTCCTCGACCGCCACGCGCGGGACTGAGCGGACGGATCAGCGCCGGGACGTGCCCGCCACGACGGCGCTGACGTAGTAGCCGAGTCCCGGCACCCGGTAGATCAGGCCCTCGTCCTCCAGGACGTGCATGGCCTTGCCGACCGTCTGACGCGAGTGGCCGTGATCACGGCGCAGGACCGCGATCGAAGGGAGCCGTGCGCCCCTGGTCAGCGTCCCGTCGGCGATCTGCTGCCGGATGATGGCCGCGAGCCGCACATAGGCTCGCGGGTCTGGCTGGACGGCTTCCTTCATGCCAGGAACAGTACACGAAGACTATCGAAAGTAGTCGACCGTTTACAAACAATACTAGATCAACCGGACACGCTCGGTGTCCGCCGCCTACGCCGCGACCCGGACCAGCGTGACCAGCATGCTGCCGAAATCCAGGCCAGCTTCGGCGGGCAGCGCGAGCCCCTCCTGCATTAGCTCCGCGCCCCAGTACCGCCGGCCCGTGCCCGGATCCAGGTAACGCGCGCTGGACTCCAGGTCAGCCAGCCGCAGCCGGGGTGGCCTGGCGTCAGCCTGGTGCGGGCCCCACCAGCCGAACACCACGATCGCGGTGCCGTCACCCGAGACGTACTCGTGAGCCGCGAACGGCCCGCTGAGCACGGAAGCGAGCCGGAACAACCGCCCCTGCTGCACGACCGGCCGGATGTCCTTGTAGACCGCGACGAGCTCGGCGGCCTCGGCCAGTTCGGCCTCGCTCCAGCTGAGCAGGTCGCCTCCGATGCCCAGCCCGCCCGCCATCGCCACGTGGAACCGGAAGCTCAGCGGCAGCCGCCGGCCCGTCAGAAAGTTGGGGCTGTCGGTCACCCAGGCCATCATGACCTGCGGCGCGTAGGCCTGGGTGAAACCGTCCTGGATCACGAGCCGGTCCCACGCGTCGGTGTCGTCGGAGGTCCACACCTGATCGACGCGCCGGAGGATACCCAGGTCCACGCGGCCGCCGCCGCCGGAGCACGATTCGAAGTCGACGCCGGGATGCGCGGCCCGCAGCTCGTCCAGGATCGCGTACAGGTTGCGTACGTGTTCCACCCAGATCCGTTCCGGGTTACGGCCCGCCTCGGCCGGCCAGCCCGGTTCGGAGAACGACCGGTTCATGTCCCACTTGACGAACTCGATATGGTCCCGCCCGAGTATCCCGTCCAGCGTGCGGAACACCCACTCCGCCACGTCGGGCCTGGCCAGGTTCAGGACCAGCTGGTTCCGGTGCTCGGACCTGGCGCGGTTCGCGAAGTGGTACACCCAGTCCGGGTGGGCGCGGTACAGGTCGCTGTCCGGGTTCACCATCTCCGGCTCGACCCAGAGCCCGAACCGCATGCCCAGGTCGTTGACCCGCCCGATCTGCGGGCCCAGGCCCCGCGGGAACTTCGCCCGGTCCACGACCCAGTCACCCAGGCCCGCCCGGTCGTGGTCGCGGCCGGCGAACCACCCGTCGTCCATCACGAAGCACTCGACGCCGAGCCGCGCGGCCAGTTCCGCCAGGCGCACCTGGCCGTCCTGGCTCACCTGGAACGAGGTGGCCTCCCACGAGTTGTAAAGGACCGGGCGCAGCCGCGGCTCGCCGTCGTCTGCCGGCCGCCCGGGAACGCCCGGTGACCAGCGGGGTGCCGCGGTGACCGCCCGGTCGCCGCGCCCGATCACGTGCGCCCGCTGCCAGGCGTGCCATTCACGGCTGGCCCCGCCGAACCCGGCGGCGGTGTGCAGCGCGGCGAACGCGGGCAGGACCAGCGTCTCACCGGGCGCGAGGTGGTGCGCCCAGTCGAAGTCGTTCCACCCACCGCAGGCGTGCACCTGCCCGGCCGCGGTCGTCTCGTACACGAGCTTCCACGACCCGCTCCAGGCCAGGGCCCCGCTCCAGACCTCGCCCGCCTCCTCGCAGGCCGCGCCGTCCGGGTCGAGGGTGAACCACGGATTGAGCTGGTGGCTCGTCGTGCCGCGCCTGCTTTCCAGCACGACCTTGCCCGGCGTCAGCATGGCCTGCGTCAGCTGGGTCTCCGCTCCCCAGCCGCCGTGCAGGTAACGCAGCCGCCAGCTCCGGCGGTCCGGCAGCCACCAGTTCGCCGAGTGGGCCTGCCTGACCGCGAAAGCCTCGGCCGCGCCGCCATGCCGCAGCGTGGCCCACCGCTCGAGCACGTCGAAGCCGTCATAGACGCGGTAATGCAGCCTCACCTCCAGGGGGTAGGCGGTGTCGGCGAGATCGATCTCCAGCGTGGTGACCGGCCCGTGGCGGGTGACGCGCTGATCCGCGTACCGCCATTCGATGCCGCGCGTCCCGTCGGCGAAATCGACCTTCAGCGACGGCTCGTCGTACCGCAGCCCGCCCCAGGGGACGTACTCGTCGGGGCGCTCGTGCGCCCAGCTCGCCCGCTGCCTCCACGAAGGCTCATCGCGGGCTGCGCCGAGGCTGGCCAGCGCCTCCCGCGGCAGGGTCGCTCCCCAGTACAGGTGGCGCAGGGCCGTTCCGCCCTCCGCCAGGCCAAACGCGTAAGACGTCGAGCGCATCTCCACCAGCCACGCGCCCGCGGTCTCGTCGTGCCAGATGCCCGCCACCGCCGCTCACCTCTCTTCTCGTCGTGCCAGATGCCCGCCACCGCTCAGCCCTCCTGTCTTGACGCCCATCCAATTAATATGATATCAATCTGATATGTCCCGGGCAGCCGGCACATAGGTGGCAGGAGGCATCACGATGCACGCACCAGATGACCGCACCGCTGGTTTGCAGTCCCTCATGAGACGCACGATGACGCCATGGGAGTACCGCCACCTCCGTGGCGTGGCCAGCCTGCGCTTTGCCGCAGGCGGCTTTACCCTCGCCCTCGGCCTGGTCCTGGTCTCGCTCGGCCGTCAGGCGGAAACCAGCCGAGACCGGCGCAAGTGCTACGGGTTCGCGGCGTGGTTCCTGACGGTTACGCCGTTGCAGTTCCTCGGCGGCTACCTGGAGATGAAGATGGCCCGCTCCGCACCTCCCCGCACCTGATACTCCACGCTCCACGGCTGGCGAACTGGTCGAAGAACTCATCACCGCGGTCGGAGACCGAGGCAGCGAAGTAGGCCCGGTTCACCAGCTCGAAGGCCAAGACCGCCGGGGCATAGCCAGCATCCAGACGCTTCAGCTCGGGCACCGCCCGACTCTACCCAGATGGTGCGCTGAGGCCACCTGAGTTTCCGCCAGCGGCGGGAAAATGGCTTGCCGCAAGATGTGGGGGCCGGGAGATAGTGGGCCCCCATGATCGACGCTCCTGGATTCTGGTTTCGGTACCACGAGGATGAGCTGACCCGGCAGCAGGTGCGGCCGGGGACGGCGCGGCGGGTCTGGCCGTATCTGCGGGGATACCGCGGTCCGATGGTGCTGCTGGTGTTCATTACCGCGGTGGATTCGGCCATCGTGGCGGTGACCCCGCTGATCTTGCGGCTGATCATCGACGACGGCATTCTGCGGCACCGGGAGAGCGTGATCGTCACGCTGGCGCTGGCCATCGCGGGGCTGGCGCTGGTGGATGCGGGCGCGGGATACGTGAAGTCGTGGTATTCGGGGTGGATCGGCGAGAGCCTGGGGCTGGAGCTGCGGGCGAGCGTGTTCCGGCACGTGCTGCGGCAGCCGCTGGCGTTTTTCACCCGGACCCAGACCGGTTCGCTAGTCTCCCGCATGGACGATGACATCAACAACACGCAGCATTCCGTCCGGGTGCTGATGTCCGAGTCGCTGTCGGTGCTGCTGAATATGGTCCTGGTGCTCGCGGCGATGTTCTGGCTGTCGTGGCAGCTCAGCCTGGTCGCCCTGGTGGTGATCCCGCTGTTCGTGCTGCCCGGCAAGGTGGCCGGGAAGCGGGCGCAGCGGCTGGCCCGGCAGGAGATGCAGCTTTACGGTGAGTTGGCCGCGATGACGGCCGAACGGTGCGATGTCTCCGGGGCGCTGCTAGCCATGCTGTACGGGCGGCCGGAGGAGGACGCCGAGGTGTTCACCCGCAAGGCCAGCCGGATCCGTGACCTGGCCGTCGCCAACATGGCCCGCATGGAGTTGCTCATCGCGTTCATCGCGCTGCTCGCGGGACTGGTCACGGCCCTGGTGTACGGGCTGGGCGGGACGCTGGTCATTCACGGCGTGTTCCAGGTCGGCACGCTGGTGGCGTTCATTGCGCTGGTGTCGCAGTTGTACGGGCCGCTGAACGAGGTGTCCCGCCTGCCGGTCGAAGCCCTCACGATGCTGGTCGGCTTTGACCGCGTTTTCGAGATCCTCGACCTGGAGCCGCTGATCACCGAAGGCCCCGCCGCGCATTCGCTGACCCGGGCGCGGGAAGCGCCGGGTGTGGAGGTGGCGGGAGTGTGGTTCCGGTATCCGGAGGCGGACCAGGTGTCGCTGGCTTCGCTGGAGTCGGTCGCGTTGCCCGCGCCCGAACGTCCCAGTGATGCGTGGGTGCTGAGGGACGTTACCTTCCAGGTGCCGGCCGGACAGCTGACCGCGCTGGTCGGGCCGTCGGGTGCGGGGAAGACGACAATCACGCACCTGGTACCGCGGCTGTATGACCCGGTGCGCGGGGTGGTGCGGATCGGCGGGCTCGACGTCCGCGACCTGACGCTGGATTCGCTGCGGTCGGTGGTCGGTGTCGTGCCGCAGGACGCGTACCTGTTCCACGACACGATCCGGGCCAACCTGGCGTACGCGCGGCCGTCGGCCTCCGAACAGGAGCTGATAGAGGCGTGCCAGGCGGCCCGGATCTGGGAGCTGATCTCGTCGCTGCCGGACGGGCTGGACACGATCGCGGGGGACCGGGGCTACCGGTTCTCCGGCGGCGAGAAACAGCGCCTCGCCCTGGCCCGGCTGCTGGTCAAGGCCCCATCGGTGGTCGTGCTTGACGAGGCGACCGCGCACCTGGACTCCGAATCCGAAGCGGCGATCCAGCGGGCCCTAGCGGCCGCGCTGGCCGGGCGGACATCGCTGGTCATCGCCCACCGGTTGTCCACGGTCCGGGCGGCGGACCAGATCCTCGTCGTCGACGGCGGCCAAATCGTCGAGCGCGGGACGCATGATGAGCTGCTCGCCGCGGGCGGCGTGTACGCGGGGCTGTACCGGACACAGTTCGCGCCGCAGGCAGCGTTACGGTCATTCACGTGGCCGGGAAAACCTCAGTGCCCGCGGCGGAATATGCGCCGGGGCCGGTCCGTTTCACTCGCTGATGTTTACGCAAAAATCGTTTGTTCGCCTGGGGCGACCAGCCTACCATGGATGTATGACATTCTGGTCGGCCAAAGAGCGAGACGGGTACATGAACCCGTCCTCGCAGCTTAAGGCTGCCCTGAGCACCAGGACGGTTGCCGTGTAAAGCCACCGATGGCATACGAAGGCAACCGCCCCAGGGAAACCCCCGAGGGGCGGTTTCCATTTCTATAGGGACGTAGTTCAGCGGGAGAACAGCAGCCTCCAAAACTGCGTGCCGGGAGTTCGAATCTCTCCGTCCCTGCGGATCACCACCCCTTCGGGGGGGAATGTGATCGCATTTTGACTCGTCCATAGCGTGAGCACCACCGGCAGGCCCGCCGTGCCTGCCGGAACTGCCGCCGCGGCGTCGCCGCGGCGGCCCTGGGCTGCTAGCTCATCTGGGAGAGCGCCTGCGTCGCAAGCAGGAGGTGCGGGGTTCAAGTCCCCGGTAGTCCACTGGCGGTATGACGGGCTGTAGCGCAGCTTGGCTCAGCGTGCGTGCATCGGGAGCACGAGGTCGGCCGTCCAGCCCGACCGGGAACGAGGGAGACGGAAACCCGCCTGCCCTGGGAGCAGGAAACACTCAGTTCGACTCTGAGGTTCCCGACCACGGGTCTCTAGCTGAGACGGATTAGCGGCCGGCTGAAGCCCGACGCAGGCAGGTTCGATCCCTGCGGGACCCACGCGGATGTAACACAACGGCTAGTGTGCCAGCCCTCCAAGCTGGGAATGCCGGTTCAATTCCGGTCGTCCGCTCCATGCGCCGGTAAGCTCAGCCCGGTCAGAGCGCTGGCCTCTTAAACCAGTGGACGGGGGTTCAAATCCCTCCCGGCGCACGATGCGCGGGTAACACTAATCCGGTGATGCTGGCGAGCTCAAACCTCGCCGTCTGCGGGTTCAAATCCCGCCCGCGTACCCGATGCCCATTAGCTCAACTTGGTAGCAGCGTCCGGCTCTGACCCGGAAGGTTCGTGGTTCGAATCCACGGTGGGCAGCCAAGCCTCTGTAGCTCACCCGGCAGAGTACCGGCGTCGTAACCCGGACGAGACCGTTCGAGTCGGTCCAGAGGCTCCAAGCGCTCGTGCCGCAATTCTGGTAGACGGGCTTGGTCGAGAGCCAAGTTTATTGCGGGTTCGACTCCCGCCGAGCGTACTTCGCCCCTGTAGCTCAGCAGGCAGAGCAGACGCCTTGTAAGCGTCAGGGCGCCGGTTCGACGCCGGCCGTGGGCTCTTTTATGGGCGGTAGGAGAATTGGCAGACCCGTCGCGCTTTGATCGCGAAGTTTCCAGGTTCGAGACCTGGGCGCCCAGCTCATGCCTGTTTAGTGATAACGGCCAGCACGCCGCCTTGGTAAGGCGGTAGTCGGAGTTCGATTCTCCGAGCAGGCTCCATGTGACCGTAGTGTCAGCGGTCAGCACGTGACCTCGCCATGGTTACAGCGCCGGTTCGAATCCGGTCGGTCACTCTCAAGCCCTTCTAGGCCAATTGGCAGAGCCGCATTCCTCAGGAGAATGAAGTCCGGGTTCGAATCCCGGGAAGGGTACGGAGCGTTGGCTCAGCGGCTACAGCACCGTCCCGCTACGGCGGCATACCTTCGGGTACGCGGGTTCGAGTCCCGCACGCTCCTCGCGTGGAAGGTTGACCAAGAGGTAAAGGTGCCCCGCCGGAAACGGGGGGCCGGGTTCGCCCGCACACGTTCGATCCGTGTACCTTCCGCCATGGAGAGTGAACCTGCCAGGTGGCAGGCCCCGTTTCGAAAGCGGGTGGCCGTCGCGAGGCGGTGGGGGTCAGAACCTCCACTCTCTGCTCTTGGATGGTGAACCGGCCGGGTGGCCGGCGCCCGTTTGAAGCGGGATGGGCGCGTGAGCGCCGGGGGTCAGTACCTCCACCATCTGCTAGCCGCGACCCAGCTGGTCGACGGGGCCTGCCTGATACGCAGGTATAGCGCGGTTCGATCCCGCGGCGGCCAACCACGGCGAGATAGCTCAGTCGGTCAGAGCGTCGGCTTCATAAGCCGGAGGTCGTCAGTTCGATGCTGACTCTCGCTACCACTTCGGTGGCCAAACGGGTGACGGCTCCTGCCTTCTAAGCAGGGAATATGCGGGTTCAAGCCCCGCCCGGCCAACCGAGGTGAACATAAAATGATTCAAGGCAAACAGGCTCTGCCCATAGCTGCGGGCCATTAGCTCAGTGGCAGAGCAGCGGACTTTTAACCCGCGATCGTCCAGGGTTCGAATCCCTGATGGCCCACGAAGCGCCGCTGGCGTAATGGACAGCGCGGCTGGCTTCTAACCAGACGGTTCCCGGTTCAAGTCCGGGGCGGCGCGCTCAACGCTCCGTTGGAGTAACGGATATCTCACCTGCCCTCAACCAGGAGATTGCCAGTTCGACCCTGGCACGGAGCACTCCGGGCCCCATGGTCTATGGGTTAGGATCGCTGACCTTCAATCAGCGGGACGGAGTTCGAATCTCCGTGGGGTCACTGCGGGTGTGGTGGAGTAGTACCACGCCGGGCTATAACCCGGAGGCGTCGTGCGAATCGGACACCCGCCACCAATCTCGCGTGGCCTAATGGCAGGGCAGCGGACTGTTAATCCGAGTGTGGAGGTTCGACTCCTCCCGCGAGAGCAAAATCTGCACT
>JBOHCK010000071.1:0-22977 GCA_050698755.1 Streptosporangiaceae bacterium
CACATCGGTCACAGCCCGGATCATCCCCGAAACCGCGCTCAGCCACCACGGCAACACCACACCCGCCGCTAAAACGTAACCGTCCATCACGCACCGCAGCAGCAAGCCCAAGGACCTGAACGTTTACGTGTCATCGTCCGTGCCGTGAACGAGCGTGACGGGAACCTGCGGTGGGGGCAGCGCGGCCGGGTCGGCCACCGCGTAGCGTTCGGGGACCTCATCGGGCCCGCCGCCCATTAGGTTGCGCACCGCCCCGGCGCCCAGGTTCCATTCCGCGCACATGCGCAATGAATTACACCCAGCGAGCGAAACAACGTGCGTGGCCCGGCACGGCCCGAGCCAGGGCGAGGAGGCAGGCAGTCCCGGCCTGGCCGCCGCCCACAGCGCCAGGTGACCGCCCGCCGAGTGGCCCGCCCAGGTGAGGCGGGCGAGGTCCGCGCCGTGCGGCTCGGCTAGCGGGCCGGCCTGGTCCAGGGCCGCGGCGAGGTCGTCGAACGGGCCCGTCCAAGGTTCCTTGGCCATGCCCGCCCGGCGGTACTCGGGCACCGCGACGACGTTCCCGGCGGCCGCTAGTGCCTGGGCCATCGGGCGCAGGTGGGTCCGGTCGAAGGCGGGCCGCCAGAACCCGCCGTGGATGAGCACGATCAGCGGCGCGGCGCCGCGCCCGGGCTGGTCCGGCGGGAGCCACAGGTCGATGACGTGTTCGGGCCGCGCGCCGTACCGCACCGTCAGCGTGGCTGCTGCTTCTTCTTCCGCTCGCCTCTGGGGCGCCTTAAGGTGCCTCCTTCCCTCGTCGCTCGTTCCTCGCTCCTCAGTCCAGGCGGCACCGCGCCCCGCCGGCTCGCTCATGGGGCTTCGGGGGTGGCGCGGGCGATGATCCCTGCGGTGTCGAGGCCCGACGGGAGCGTCCCGTAGGCGTGACCCCACGAGGAGGAGTCATCGGCCAGGCGGGACGCGGCGAACGCGTCGGCGATGGCCGGGGGCGCGTGCCGGACGAGCAGGGCGCCCTGCAGGGCGAGCGCCATGGCCTCGGCGAGATGGCGGGCGCGCGCCTCGTCAGGGTCGGCGATCTCCTTGCGCAGCCTGGTGATCGCCTGGTCTAGGCGGTGGTCCGCCCCGGCCGAGGCGTCGAGTTCGGCGAGGAACGCCTCGGCCGCCTCCGGCTCCCGCGCGAGCGCGCGGAGGACGTCGAGGGCCGCGACGTTGCCCGAGCCCTCCCAGATCGAACCCAGCGGCGCCTCCCGGTACAGCCGGGGGAGGCCGGATTCCTCGACGTAACCGTTGCCGCCCAGGCACTCGAGCGCCTCGGCGGCGTGCCCGGGCGCGCGCTTGCAGGCCCAGTACTTGGTCGCCGCGAGCGCCAGGCGCCGGAACGCGGCCTCCTGCTCGTCCCCCCGCGCCGCCCGGTCGGCGGCCCCGGCCAGGCGGAACGCCGCCGTCGTGGTGGCCTCTGACTCCAGGGCCAGGTCGGCGAGGACGGCGGCCATCTGCGGCTGTTCGGCCAGCTTGCGGCCGAAAGCGACCCGGTGCCTGGCGTGGTGCGCCGCGAGCGTGACGCCGGCCCGCATCCCGGTGGCCGCGCCGAGCACGCAATCCAGCCTGGTCATGTTTACCATCTCGATGATGGTGCGGACGCCCCGCCCCTCCTCGCCGACCAGCCAGGCCAGGGCCTCGTCGTACTCCACCTCGGCCGACGCGTTGGACCGGTTCCCGAGTTTGTCCTTCAGGCGCTGCAGGTGCATGCCGTTCCTGGTGCCGTCCGGCCTGACCCGGGGGAGCAGGAAGCACGACAGCCCGCCCGGCGCCTGGGCGAGGACCAGGAACAAGTCGCCCATGGGCGCCGAGGTGAACCACTTGTGCCCGGTCAGGGCGTACGAGCCCCCACCCGCCTCCCCGTCCCCCTTCACTGGAACCGCCTGGGTGGTGTTCGCCCGGACGTCGGAGCCGCCCTGCTTCTCGGTCATCGACATCCCCGCGAGCAGACCGCGCTTGGTGTCCGGCGCCCGGAGGCCGAAGTCGTACTCCCGAGATTCCAAAAGCGGCTCGAAGCGCTCGGCGAGGGCCGGGGCGTTGCGCAGGGCGGGGACGATGGCGTAGGTCATCGAGACGGGGCACAGGTGCCCGGCCTCGGCGGCGCCCCAGACGTAAAAGCCCGCCGCGCGCGCCACGTGGGCTCCGGGGCGCGGGTCGCGCCACGGCGCGGCGTGCAGGCCGTGCCGCACCGCCACGGTCATCAGCTCGTGCCAGGCCGGATGGAACTCCACCTCGTCGATGCGGTGGCCGTAGCGGTCATAATCCCTGAGCACCGGCGGGTGTTCGTTGGCCTGACGGCCCTGCCCCTGGGCCTGCGCAGAGCCGGCCAGGCGGCCGAGGTCGCGGATCGCGTCCTCCGCCCAGCCGGCGCCTTCCCGGCGTAGCGCGCTCAGCATCGTCTGATCGTCGGCGACGTCGTACCCGGCGAGCGGCGGCGGCTGGTTGAACACGTCGTGGGTGGCTGGCATCAGTGTTTCCAAGTTCCCAAGGGCCCGTTTGTTGAAATTGAAACACGCCCGTGCTGCCGTTCACGACCTGCCGCTGGTAGACCCGGTGAAGGAGGAGTTCGTCTCGGGGCCGGCCGCGGAAGGTGGCGAGGTTGGCTGCTTATATCATCCGGCGGTGCGCAACCTCGCTCGTGATCCTGATCGGGATCTCGATCTTCATCTTCGTCCTGCTGCACTCGGTCTATCCTTCACCCGCCATTATCGTGCTCGGGCCCCGCGCGTCGCCGGCCGCCATCAACGGGTGGAACCAGCAGCACGGGTTCGATGAGCCGGTCATCGTGCAGTACTGGCAGTACATGTACGCCGTGCTGCACGGCAACCTCGGCTATTCCTACAAGCTGAACCAGACCGTCGCGGCCCTGTTCGGGGAGCGCTGGGAGCGCAGCGCGTACCTGTCAGGTACCTCGCTGGTGCTGTCGGTCCTCATCGCGATCCCGCTCGGGATCTACCAGGCGGTCAAGCGAAACAGCTTCGGCGACGGCGTGGTCACCAGCGTGGCCTTCACCTTTTACTCCATGCCCGACTTCCTGCTCTACCTGATCGCGATCGAGGTCTTCGCGCTGACCTTCCACGTCGTCGGCTTCGAGGCCAGCCAGTCCACCTCGCTGATCTCGGTGATCGGCGACTGGCATGACATGACGCTGCCGATCGCCTGCATAACCGCGTTGATCCTGGCCGGCTACTCCCGGTACATGCGATCATCGGCGATCGACACCCTGGCCCAGGATTACATCAAGACGGCGCGGGCCAAGGGGCTGCCCGAGCGGCTCGTGCTGCTGCGGCACTTGGTGCGCAACGCTTGCCTCCCAATGGTCACGCTGGTGGGGCTGTCCATCCCGGCGCTGCTGGCAGGCAATCTCATCGCCGAGACCACCTTCAACTACGACGGCCTGGGGCTGCTGTTCTTCAACAGCCTGCAGAACGAGGACTACCCGGTGCTCCTCGCGTACACCTTGGTCGGCGCCGTGCTGACCGTCATGGGCAACCTGGTCGCCGACATCGCGCTGACCGTCGCCGATCCGCGGATCAGACTGGGCTGACGTGTCTAGACGATCGTCGTCTCCTGGTGGAAGATTCAACAAGGAGGTACGCTGCCCCATCGGCCGGGGGTTCGCGGCGAGGAGGCTGGCGGATGACTGCTTACGTGGTCCGGCGGTGCGGAACCTCGCTCATAATCCTGATCGGCATCTCGATCTTCACCTTCGGTCTGCTGCACATCGTCTACCCGTCGCCGGCCCGCGTGGTCCTGGGCCCGCGCGCGTCGCTCCTGGCCATCAACGTGTGGAACCAGCAGCACGGGTTCGCCGGATCGGTGTTCTCGCAGTACTGGCACTACGTGGACGGGGTGCTGCACGGTAACTTCGGTTACTCGTTCAAGCTGAACCAGAGCGTGGCGGCGCTGTTCAACGAGCGCTGGATGCTCAGCGCCTACCTGTCGGGGACCTCGCTGGTCCTGTCCGTGCTGATCGCGATCCCGCTCGGGATTTACCAGGCGGTCAAGCGGAACACCATCGGCGACAACGTGACCACCAGCCTGGCGTTCACCGCCTACGCCATGCCGGACTACCTGCTGTACCTGATCGCCATCCAGATCTTCGCCCTCTCGTTCAAGGTCTTCAGCTACGAGGCCAGCCAGTCCAACAACCTGATCACGGTGATCGGCGACTGGCGGCAGATGACGCTGCCCATCATCTGCATGACCCTGCTGGTGCTGGCCGGCTACTCCAGGTACATGCGCTCGGCGGCGATGGACACCCTGGCGCAGGACTACATCAAGGTCGCCAGGGCCAAGGGACTGCCCGAGCGCCTCGTGCTGCTGCGGCACCTGGTCCGCAACGCGTGCCTGCCGATGATCACGCTGGTCGGGCTGTCGATCCCCTCGCTGCTCTCAGGCAACCTCATCGCCGAGGTGGTCTTCAACTACAACGGCCTCGGGCTGCTGTTCTACAACAGCCTGCAAAACGAGGACTACCCGGTGCTCCTGGCGTACACCCTGATCGGCGCCATCCTGACCGTCCTGGGCAACCTGGTCGCCGACATCGCGCTGACCATGGCCGATCCGCGTATCCGGCTGACCTGAACCGAACCCCTATAGGAGACAGCCCTGACCGGACCCAGCCCCCAGTCCCTCCCGCCGCTGGACATCAGCCGCGGGCCGGAGGGCGGTGAGATCGGCCCGGTCCAGAGCGGCTGGCGGCTGGCCGCCCGGGAGTTCGCGAGCAACCGGCTCGCCGTCATCGGCGTGGTCACCCTGGTCTTCTTCGTGCTGTTCAGCTTCGTGGGCCCGCTGGTGTACCACGCCAACCTGCTGACCGCCAACCTCGGCCTCTCGAACTCCCCACCGGGGGCCGGCCACCCGCTCGGGACCGACAACGAGGGCATCGACGTGCTCGGCGAGATCATGAAAGGCGGCCAGGCCTCGCTGGAGATCGGCTTCCTGTCCGCGATCGTCGCTATCGTGGTGGGCGCGTTCTACGGCGCGGTTTCCGGGCTGGTCGGCGGGTTCCTCGATTCGGCGCTGATGCGCGTGGTAGACGTCCTGCTCTCGATCCCCTTCCTGTTCATCGTGCTGATCGTGGCGGTCAGGTACGGGGCCTCCGTGCTGTCGCTCAGCCTTATCCTCGGCGCCTTCACCTGGCTAGTGCCGGCCCGGCTGGTGCGCGGCGAGGTGCTGTCCCTGCGGGTGCGCGACTTCGTCTCCGCCGCTCGCCTGGCCGGGTCCAGCCAGTGGCGGCTCATCAACAGGCACCTGCTCCCCAACGCGCTCAGCGTGATCATCGTCAACGTCACGTTCAACATCGCGGACGCCATCCTGGCGGTCGCCTACCTCGGCTTCCTGGGCTTCGGCCTGCACTACCCCCAGTACGACTGGGGCGACCTGCTGTCCAACGGCACGCAGTACATGCTGGACGGCTACTGGTGGCTGATCTACCCGGTGGGATTCTGCGTCATCGCCACCGTGATGGCCTGCAACCTCATCGGGGACGCGCTGCGCGACGCGCTGGACGTCCGGCTGCGCCGCCGATGACACTCACACCTCGAAGACGAGAGGAAGTACGTCGATGGCAATGGCGATGAGCAGAATCGCGCGACCGAGCGTCAGGATCGCCGCCCTGGCCGTGGCCGGACTGACCGCGCTGGCGGCCTGCAGCAGCGGCAGCGGCAGCACCAAGGCCGGCGGCAACACCACGCCGTCGACCACGCTCGGCGGGGCGTTCGGCACCATCCCTGCTCCCGCGACCGGGGCGCAGAAAGCGGGCACGATCACCTGGGCCGAACCGCCGGGTACCTCACCTACCTGGATCCTGCCGCTGGTGACGTCCGCCGCGTTCTCGGTGAACGACACCAGCGACTTCTCTGAGGAGCTGTGGCGCCCGCTGTACTGGTTCCAGAACGGGGTCGAGCCCTCCGAGACGCCGTCGATGAGCCTGGCCAACGACCCGGTGTGGTCCAACGGCGACACGACCGCCACCATCACGCTGAAGAGCAACTACAAGTGGTCCGACGGCCAGCCGATCTCCTCCAAGGACGTGCTCTTCTTCTTCGACGAGGTTAAGGCCGCCATCAGCGAGGACCCGGCCAACTGGGGGCCGTACAATCCTGGCCTGGGGATCCCGGACGAGGTGGCCAGCGTCACCACGCCCAACGCGAGCACCGTGGTGTTCACCATGAAGAAAGCGGTCAACCCGGGGTGGTTCCTTGACGACGAACTCACCGAGATCTCCCCGATGCCGGCCCACGCCTGGGCGAGGGCGTCGGCGAACGGGCCGCTGCTCGACTTCACCGTGCCCGCGAACGCGAAGAAGATCTGGGACTTCCTGAACAAGCAGGCGATGTCGCTGAGCACCTACGCCACGAACCCGCTGTGGCGGGTCGTGGATGGCCCCTACCTGCTCACCTCGTTCGACAGCAGCACCGGCGCGTTCACCATGACGCCGAACGCCGCCTACGGCGGCCCGCACGCCGCGAAGGTGTCCATCCTCCAGGCGGTCCCCTTCACCTCCGACACGGCCGAGTTCGACGCCGTCCGGGCCGACAGCATCGATATCGGGTACCTGCCGCTGGACGACATCAAGCAGGTGAAGCTCGTCGAGTCGGGCGGCTACAACGTGTTCGGCTACCCCGACTTCGGCTTCGCCTACATCACGTACAACTTCGCCGACACGACCGGTAACTTCAACCACATCATCGGCCAGTTGTACGTACGGCAGGCGCTCGCGCACCTGGAGGATGAGCAGGGCTACATCAAGGCGTTCTTCGGCGGCGCGGGCGGCCCGGCCTACGGACCCGTCCCCTCCGTGCCCCACAGCCCGTACACCCCGACCGACGCGATGACCGACCCATACCCGTACAGCGTCGCCGACGCGATCTCGCTGCTGAAGAACCACGGCTGGACGATCAACACCTCCGGCACCGACACGTGCGCCCGCGCGGGTACCGGGCCGACCGACTGCGGGGCCGGCATCCCGGCCGGGACGAAGCTCGCGTTCAACCTGATCTACACCTCATCCCCAGCGATCGCCGGCGAGCAGTGCACCGCCTTCGCCTCCGCGGCCGCCAGCGCGGGCATCACGATCCACCTGTCGAGCGCCACCTACAACTACATCATCACCTACTACGACGACCCGGTGCCGCAGAGCAAGCCGTTCATCGACAAGTGGGCGATGGAGGACTTCGGCGGCTTTACCGACTCCACCTACCCCACGCAGCTCGGGGTCTTCAACGGGCCCGGCTCGCTGAACGAGGGCGACTACAACAACCCGACGGCGAACTCGCTGATCAACGCCTCGGTGACCGGCGGCAACCCGGCCGCGGTGAAGGCCGAGGCGTCGTTCCTGACCGCGAACCAGCCGGGCCTGTTCCAGCCGAACCCCGATGAGGTCGTAGTGTGGAAGGACAACATCTCCGGTCCGGTGGCCTCGTTCGGGAGCCTGACCCAGTTTGCCCTCAACCCCGAGTTCTGGTGGTTCACCAGCTGAGGCCGCCAGGAGATGGAACTGCGGCGGGAGCTGCTGACCGCCGAGATGATCGACCCTGCCACGGGCCAGGTCGTCAGCGCGGTCATCGAGGTGCGCTTCGACCCGCTGACCGGGCATAGCTCACGCATCCTGCCTGAGCGCGGCCTGATGCCCGCCAGCGACTTCGACCTGGAGGCGTTCGCGCGCGAGTCGCAGCCGAGCTGCCCGTTCTGCCCGGGGCGCCTCGAGGCGCTGACGCCCAGGCTGCCGCCCGCGATCCACCCGGAAGGGCGGATCGTGTGCGGCGAGGCCGTCCTGTTCGCGAACCTGCACGCGTACTCGTCGCACAGCTCGGTGTCGGTCTACTCGCCTAGGCTGCACTACCTGCCGCTGGGCGCCATCACCGCGGGGCTGCTGGGCGACAACCTGGCCGCGCAGGTCGCCTTCGCCCGGGCGGTGATGGCGGCCGAGCCCCAGTCACGGTGGGCGTCGATCAACGCCAACCACATGCTCCCCTCGGGCAGCTCGCTGTTCCATCCGCACATGCAGGGGATCGTCGACTCCCAGCCGACGACGGCTCAGCGCATGCTCGCCGACGTGCCGCCGCAGCGGTTCGCCGACTACCTAGACGCCGAACGCCGCAGCAAGGAGCGATACCTGGGCTGCACCGGCCGCGTGGAGTGGGTGGCCAGCTTCGCCCCGATCGCGCCCGCGGAGCTCAGGGCGTTCGCCCCGGGTGTCGCCTCACCAGCCGAACTTGAGCAGGATCTCGTCGCGGAGCTGGCCCACGGGCTGGCGCTGGCGCTCGGCGCGTACGCGGAGATGGGGTTCGAGAGCTTCAACTTCGCCATCTACGGCGCGCCCCCGGCCACCGAGGGATACCCGCTGAACCTGCGGCTGGCCTGTCGCTCGAACCTGAAGGCCTGCTACCGCTCGGACTCGACGTTCCTCGAGCGCCTGCACTGGGAGGGCGCCGTCGACTTGGCGCCCGAGACCATCGCCGAGCGGATCGGCGATCGCTTCCGGCGGTGACCGTCACGGTCAGGCGCGCGGGCCCGCGGCCGCGACCACGAGGGTCACGGTGGCGGCGACCTCGGCCAGCGCGCCCAGGACGTCCCCGGTGATGCCGCCGAGCCTGCGCACAGCGTGACGCTCGAGCCCGAAGGCGGCGGCCAGCCCGGCCGCGACGGCCAGCGGGAGGGTCCAGCCCAGCGGCTCGCCGAGGATCGCGGCGGAGATCACTACCGCCGCGACCGCCGCCGCGAGGGCGCCCAGGGTGATCGCCGCCGGGATCGCCGGGCGCACCGTGCCGGCCACGAGCGCGCCCAGCCCGTCTGGCCTAGCGGCGGGCACGCCGCGACGGCATGCCCAGGTGATGGCGAGCCTGCCGGTGATCACCGCGGCGATCAGCGCCGCGGGTCCCCGCCCGTCGCCCGATGACTCGGCCTGGCTGAGCGCCGCGACCTGGATGAGCAAGGTCAGGACGACGGTGACAGTACCGATCGGCCCGATGTCCGAGCGGCGCATGATGTCCAGGGCGGCACGGGCGGGCTTGCCGCTGCCCAGGCCGTCGGCCAGGTCGGCCAGCCCGTCGAGGTGCAGCCCCCGGGTGAGCAGGGCGAGGGCGGCGACCGCTAGCACCGCCGCGGTCAGCGGGCCCAGGCCGAGCGGATGATCGGCCGCGAGCATGACTGCGGCGGCGATAACGCCGATCAGCAGCCCGACCCCGGGCGCCCACGCCATGGCGGCAGCCGCTGTCCCGGGTTCCGGAGCCGTTCCCTGGCCTCCGACCGGGAACACGGTGAGCAGCGTCGCGGAGAGCCGCAGCCCGTTTCCTCTCATGGCGAAGCAGCCTATCGGCCGGATACTTACAGACGTACTATCTCAAAAGGGGCGCGAACGGGACGGGATGGTGGTGGACACCGTGTCGCAGTGGTGGTCGATCGAGGTCTTCGATGCGGCGGAGCAGCCCGCCCGCCGGTGGAAGGACTCCTACCAGGACGAGCTCACCGAGGCGGCGATCACTCACGGCGCCATCTACTGGGAGTGGCACGAGCACCAGTACGGGGTCGTGTTCGAGGTGCTCTTCGACTCCGACGAGCAGTGGGAGGCGTTCCGCGCGCTGCCCGCGGTCCGGTCGGCCCTGGACAGCGTGCCCGACCCGGTGAACGGCCTGATCGTGTACCGGGGGCGCGGCGGCGGCGCCGGGCCGCGCAAGCCGCGCAAGCCCAAGCCCGCGCCGAGCGCGAGCTCGATGGCGCTGCCCGAGCCGGAGGAAGAGCGCATCGTGTACCTGACCGGGATCACGGCGCCCGGGGCGCAGCAGGGCGACGTCCGCGCCGGATAGACCCGGTCCCGTGCGTGAGCATCCTGCCGAAGCGGGCAGGATGGGGTCATGAGGGAAACGCGAGTCACGACCGAGAGCCTGTGGGCGGCGATCGAACGTCACGGCTACTACCCGGGCCTGGTGTCCGACGGTGTGGCCTCGGCGCTCGGCTCCGAGCCGGTCACGGCCTTCGTCGTCCACCACGACGCGATCTTCGACCCCGGCATGGAGGTGCGCAGGCACATGACCGTGCTCGCGCTCACCCCGACCCGGCTGGTGTACTCGCACACCGACGAGCATCCGGCCGAGGATCCCGACAGCAGGCCCCGGGCCGAGACGAGCACCGAGGCAATCAGGTTCGCGAAGATCTCATCCGTGGCCCTCACCCGGGTCGTCCCCGACCCGGCCGCCTACGTCCCCGGTGTCACCATGCCGTCGGAGGTCATGCTGACGATCGGCTGGAACGTCCTGTCCCACCTGGAACTCGAGCCGGCCCACTGCGGCGACGAGAACTGCGAGGCCGACCACGGCTACCTGGGCACGATCACGGCCGATGACTTCTCGCTGCGGGTAAGCCAGGCCGCGGACGGCGAGGAAGCAATCAGGCAGGTCCTGGGCTTTGCGCGGGCGCTCTCCGACGCCACCGCGGCGGCAGGCCACTAAGGGACCCGCTTTGCCGCTGCCGGGCGCCCAGTGGCACGATGTTCCGGCAAGAGGCGAAGTGGCACCCACGAGTAGCAGACGAGGATTCCCGCATGACGCTCGAGCCGAAGCATCCGCCGATCGTGCCGGCCTACGGGACCGCGACCCTGGCCGACCTGTCAGCCTCGATCCTCGCGTCCCTGGAGCCAGGATCGCCCGAGTCGGCCAACGCGCTCGACCTGGCGCCCGCCGCCAGGGCGTGCCTGCTGATCGTGGACGCGCTCGGCTGGGAGCTCCTCCGCGATCATCCGGCCGCCGCGCCGTTCCTGTCCGAGCTGGCCCGCAACAGCCGCCCCATCACGGCCGGGTTCCCGTCCACGACGGTTACCAGCCTGGCCTCCATAGGTACGGGCAGGCCGCCCGGGCAACACGGGATGCTCGGCTACCAGGTCCTGATCCCCGGCGAGGAGCGGCTGCTCAACGGCCTGCGCTGGGACGCCAGGGTCGATCCGCACCAGTGGCAGCCGCTACCGACGCTCTACGAGCGCGCCGCGGCCGCCGGCATCGCGGCCGTGCACGTGGCGCGAGGCTCGTTCCGCGGCAAGGGGCTGACCAACGCGGCCCTGCGCGGAGCGCAGCTGTGGCCCGCCGACAGCATGGGCGCGCTCGCCGCGCAAACCGCGGCGGCCCTGGCGCAACACGGGCGCGCGTTCGTCACGGTCTACCACGGGGACCTGGACAACACCGGGCACGTGTTCGGGGTCGGCTCCGACGCCTGGTACTACCAGCTGGAGCACGTCGACAAGCTGGCCGAGCACCTCGCGCACGCCCTGCCGTCCGGTACTGCCCTTTACGTGACGGCCGACCACGGCATGGTGGACGTCGGCCCCGAGGACCGGCTCGACGTCGACGCCACCCCGGAGCTGCGGGCTGGGCTGGCCCTGCTGGGTGGCGAGCCGAGGGCCAGGCACCTGTACGTCCGGCCGGGGGCCGCCGGAGACGTCCTGGCCACCTGGCGCGAGGTGCTTGGCGACCGCGCCTGGGTGCTGGCCAGGGACGAGGCCATCAAGGAAGGCTGGTTCGGTCCCGTGGACCCGCGCATGGCCGACCGGATCGGCGATGTCGTGGCCGCCGCCGCGGGCAGCTTCGCCGTCGTGGCGGCGACGCAGGAGCCCGGGGAGTCCGCGCTGGTCGGCATGCACGGCTCGCTCACCCCGTCGGACCAGCTAGTTCCCGCGCTGGCCCTGACCGTCTCCTGAGGTCCCTAAACCATCAGATGGATGAACTTTGCTGGTCCTTGAAGTGACAATCACTTGACCGTTTCGGCACGGTATCGACAGCAATGGGCCTGCTAGAGACGCTAGTCTCGTAGGCGATTAGGAAGGCCATCATGGCGGTCACCCACCACCAGCCGAACGACGCCGACGTCAACCGGGTCAAGGGCAGGCTGGCGGGCGGAGGGTGGCCCCTGGCCAAGCCGAGCCTGGAGCACTGGCCCAATCCCTGACCCCGCGCCTCACAGTCGGCGGGACCAGTTCTGGCCCACGAGATCCTGGCCGAAGCTGTGGTGCGGTGTCTCGTCGTCCAGCGTGAACCGCGCCCGCTCGTAGATCCGCCGCGCGCCGGCCAGCACGTCGTTGGTCCACAAGGTGATGGCGGAGTACCCGGCCCCGCGGGCGAACCTGAGCACCTCCTCGACCAGCCGCGCTCCGATCCCGAGGCCCCTGGCCCACGGCTCCACGAGCAGCAGCCGCAGGCGCGCGGTCGCCGCGTCCTCCCGCACGCAGAACACGCACCCGGCCGGCGCGCCGTCCACCTCGGCGATCCAGGCCGCCTCGGCCTCCGGGTCCCGGTTATCGACGTAATCCGCGACGATCCTGGCCACGAGTGCCTCGTAGGAGGCGTCCCAGCCGAACTCCTCCGCGTATAGCGCCGCGTTCCGCGACACCACCCAGCCCAGGTCGCCCGGCCGGGGGGCCCGCAGCAGGTAACCGCGCGGTGGCGGGGACTGCATGAGGACGTCGGTGATGACGCGCATGGCCTCGAGGAGCCTGCGCCGGTCTTCGTCGCGGACGTGCGCCAGCATGTCCCTGGTCTGGCGGGCGGACCCGGCGTCTAGGCCCGCGACGGCGGCCCGGCCGGCGCCGGTCAGGGCGATGACCTGGCGGCGTCCGTCGGCGGGCGAGCGCTGGCGGGTGATGAGCCGATCATCGGAGAACCGGCCCAGGATGCGGCTTAGGTACCCGGCGTCGATGTCGACCACCCGGCGCAGGTCGGCAACCTCGCTGGCGTCGCGCTGGGCCAGCTCGAACAGCAGCCTGGCCTCGGTGAGCGAGTACGGGGTGTCGAGGTACTTGCCGCGCAGCAGCCCGATCACGTTCGTGTAGAACCGGTTGAAGGCGCGCACGGCCGCCACCGCCGCGTCGTCAGCCTCGTCGATCCTGGTTGTCCCGCTGGCCGGATCACTCGCCGTCAGTTCGCTCATGCCCGTCACCTCGTGATCGATAATCCTTGTCTAAGTCAGATATATACATGCCTTCGACAACGATTACCAGGTTCTCTAGGATGGGGAACTGACCGGTCGGCGGATGAAGGGCGGCAGGGATGCGGATGCGGACGCTCGGCGGTACCGGGATCAAGGTGAGCCCGTACTGCCTCGGCGCGATGATGTTCGGCGCGTGGGGCAACACCGATCACGACGACAGCATCCGGATCATCCATGCCGCGCTGGACGCCGGGATCAACTTCGTCGACACCGCGGACGCGTACTCGGCGGGGGAGTCCGAGCAGATCGTGGGCCAGGCGCTGGCCGGCCGGCGCGACGACGTGGTCCTCGCCACCAAGGCGAACTTCCCGATGGGCCACGACCCTAACATGCGCGGCAACTCGCGCCGCTGGATCGTCAGGGAGGTGGAGAACAGCCTGCGCCGCCTCCAGACCGACTACATCGACGTGTACCAGATCCACCGCCCCGACCCGAACACCGACATCGACGAGACCCTGTCCGCGCTCTCGGACCTGGTCCGCAGCGGCAAGGTCCGCGCGGTCGGCTCATCGACGTTCCCCGCCGAGCAGATCGTCGAGGCGCAGTGGGTCGCGCAGAGCCGGGGGCACGTCCGGTTCCGCTGTGAGCAGCCGCCCTACTCGATCCTGGTCCGCGGCATCGAGGGCCATGTGCTGCCCACCTGCCAGAAGTACGGCATGGGCGTCATCGTGTGGAGTCCGCTGGCCGGCGGCTGGCTGACCGGCCGCATCCGGGGTGAGACCGACATCGACATGACCAAGGGGCGCGCGCAGCGGCTTCCGCTGCGCTTCGACCCCTCGGTGCCCGGCAACGTGGCCAAGCTGGCGGCCGTCGAGGAGCTCATCAAGATCGCCGCCGACGCGGGGTGCTCGCTGATCCACATGGCGCTGGCGTTCGCGGTCGGGCATCCCGCGGTGACCTCCGCGATCATCGGGCCGCGCACGATGGACCAGCTCACCGACCTGCTGGCGGCGGCCAGCGTGACGCTGGATGACGAGGTACTCGACCGGATCGATCAGGTGGTGCCGCCGGGCATCACGATCAACCCCGCAGACGACGGCTGGCAACCGCCCGTGCTCGGTGATCCCTCGGCGCTCCGCCGCCCGCAGTCTGCCCGGTCGGCCAGCTAGCCAGCACCGCCAGCTAGCCAGCACCGCCAGCTAGCCAGACCCGCTGGTGCGGCGCTTTTTCGCGGCCAGCTTCGCCAGTTCGGGGATTAGCCACTCCCGCACGCGCTGCTCGGTGAGGCCCAGCCCGGCCAGCGCACCGCCGCCGCGGGCCTCCTCCTCCTTGACCACGCCCAGCAAGAGGTGCTCGGTGCCGATGTAGTTGTGCCCCTGGCTCAGCGCCTCGTGGACGGCCAGTTTCAGCACGTGCTTGGACCGCGGGCCGAACGGGACGTGCTCGCGCTCCTGCTCGCCGGGGCTGGCCGGCGGCAGCGCCGCGCCCAGCGCCTCCCGGGCCGCCTCGGTCGACACGCCGAGCGCGGCGATGGCCCTGGCCGCCATGCCCTCCGGCTCGTGCAGCATGGCGAGCACGACGTGCTCGGGCAGGACCTCCTCGTTCCGGTGCTTGATCGCCAGCTGGCGCGCCGCGATCTCCGCGCGCTTCGCGCGGTCGGTGAGCCGCTCCCCGAACTTCTCGCGCGCCCCCCACGGGATACCCTCGCCCGGCACGTGGCCTTTCGGCACGAAGCGCTTCTGCGCGGCCTGCTTGGTGACGCCCATGGACTGCCCGATCTCGGTCCATGAGGCACCGGACCTGCGCGCCTGGTCGACGAAGTGGCCGATGAGATGGTCCGCTAGCTCGTCGAGGTACTCGGAAATACGCACCGCCGCCGACACGTGATCAAGCGCGGTGCCGTCCTGGCTCGTGACGTAGCTGATGAGGTCGTCGAGCCTGACCGGTTGCTGTTCCATTCGTCAACCATAGGTTGACGGTGGCCTGATCGTCAACTCGCGGTTGACGATTCAGTCGAAGTACTTGTAGAGCGACACCACCGTGCTGTCGGGACCGACGGTAATGCTCAGCTCGTCGGCCAGTTGAGCGGCCAGCCACAGGCCGCGGCCGGATTCGGCTCCGGCTGGCTCGCGCTCGCGCCGGTCGCGCGCGTCGGCGAGGCTGTCAGGGACCCCGAGGTCCCCGCCGGCGGGGCCGGCGCCGTGACTCCGGAACTCCAGCACGTTATCCATGGGCGGAGAAGCCAGCGGGATGACCGGGGCCGTATCGGTGATCAGGCAGCGCAGCCCGGCCCCGGTGCGGCGCAGGATCAGCCGGCCGCCCGATCCGGCGTGCATGATGGCGTTGGCCGCGATCTCGTGGATGGCCAGGACGAAGTCCTCCACCTGGGGTCCCGAAAGGCCCGCGGCGGCGCAGCGCGCCGTCACCAGGCGGCGAAGCTGTCCTAGGTCGGACCAGCCGAAGACGGTATCGAGCAGGTCGCCGCGGTAGCCGAGACCATCAGCCGACCACAGCCTGTCTAGAGCGATGACGCGGGACTGAGCGATTACTTCGGTCACGTCGGATGCCCTTCGCTACTCCTCGTGATGCAGATGCTACAAGCCGTGGCGTTTCCTGTCTGGCTTTCCCGGCGTTCGAGGTCCCCCGGGCGTGTCGCGAGGCGGAGGCCCAGGCCAGACGACCAGGACCGGGCAGATCGCGTGGTCCACGATGAACCGGCCGGCCCGGCCCAGGCTGTGCGGGCCGGGCCGCGACTGGTCGCCGTCCCGCGCGATGATGAGCAAACCCGCGCTCGCCGATGCAGTCACCACCGCTCGTTCGGTATTACCGTGCATTGACAGCCGGTCGCAGTGGCGTCCCAGCCTGCGCGCGGCCGCCTCGAGCAGGTCGGCAGCCTGCGCGGTCGCGAGGGCATCGAGCCTGGCGCCGGGGTCGTGCCCAACCCGGCCGAACATGCCCCGGTAGGCGCCGTGGGCCGCGTCCGGCCCGGCGTCGTCCGTCACGTGCAGCAGGGTGAACGACGCATCGGCAGGCGCGAGGCTGAGCGCCGCGTCGACCGCCGCGCGCCATGTTCCCTCGCTCACCCAGATCAACACCGAGCGGGCGGTGGTGTCACTGTCTGTCACCGGATCAGCCTCCGATACCACGCAGGGCCAGCCACAGGGCCAGCACCGCGATGATGAGCCCGGCCGGGACCGTGAGCAACCCGAGCCTGGTGAATTCCGCGAGATCCGGCGCCGACCCGTGCCGGTGGAGCGTCCGGCGCCAGAGCAGCGTCGCGAGCGACCCGGTGTAGGTCAGGTTGGGGCCGATGTTCACGCCAAGCAGCACGGCGAGGACGGCACCTGCTCCGGACGGCGCGACCAGCGGCAGCAGCACCAGGACGGCCGGCAGGTTGTTGCAGACGTTCGCCAGGGCAGCGGACAGCGCCGCGATCGCGAGGAGCGCGGGCACCGACGTGCCCGCGGGCAGCAACGGCGCTAGCGCCGACCCGAGCCCGTTGCTCACCACCGCCTCGACGACGATGCCCAGGCCGAGCACGAACGCCAGGAACGGCACGTCGGCGGCGCCCAGCACGGCCAGCGGGGTGATGCGCCGTCCTTTCAGCGCGCGCGCGGCCAGCACGCCGGCGCCGGCGAGGGCCGCCCAGGCGGGGCTTACGCCCGCCGCGGACGCGACCACGAAGCCGGCCAGCGTGAGCGCGACCACCACCAGCGTGAACCGCGGCAGGCGGGGGCCGTCGGCCGTATCAGGCCCGGCGCCCGCCGGCCCGGCGGACAGGTCCGAGGCGAAGAACCGGCTGAACACGGCGTACTCGACCCCGATCACGGCCAGCCAGGGCAGCGCCATCAGCGCGGCGAAATGACCGAACGCGAGCCCGCTGGCGGCGAACGCGAGCAGGTTGGTCAGGTTGGACACGGGCAGCAGCAGCGACGCTGAGTTCGCCAGGTGCGTGCACGCGTACACATCAGGCCTGGATCGCACGTCGAGCTTGGCCGCGGTGGCGAACACCACCGGAGTGAGCAGGACGACCGTGGCGTCCAGGCTGAGCACGGCCGTGGTCACCGCCGCGGTCACGAACACCTGCGCGAGCAGCCTGCGCGGGCGTCCCGCGCTGGTCCTGGCCATCCACCCGCCGCAGGCCCGGAACAGCCCGTCGTCGTCGCACAGGCGCGCGAGCACCAGGATCGCGGCCAGGAAGCCGATCACCGGCCCGAGCCGCCTGGCTTCCGCGACGGCCGCGCTGGCCGGGATCGCCCGGGCGGCCACGAGGACCGCCGCGGCGGGCACCGCCGCGGCCGCCTCCGGCCAGCCGCGGGGCCTGGTCACCGCCCACGCCAGCACGGCCAGCAGCGCGACCAGGGAAATCGTCTCGCCTGCGGCGGCGTTCAGCAAAGTCCTCCCTCGCGGTACCGGCCCGATCCATCCTGCGGCATCGCCGCTCCCCGGCAGGCCACCTGGCGCAGGAGAATCCATCGGGATTGACGATGGATGTCCTGGCAGGAACCCTGGTGGCGTGACCGGGGAACGGGACCAGGCCGAGCGGACTGCGATTACTGCACCGACGAGAACGGCCAGTTGCAGTCGTTCGACGAGCGGTTCGACCGGATGACCTCCTGGCAAGCGCGGCGTAACCCCGGGGCGACCAGGCAGGAGATCGAACGCCAGACGCTGGACTACATGGCCACCATGCCGGCCTGGCAGGACCACCCGAGGGTGGCGGCTAGCCGCTCGCCGGAGTCCTGACCAGCCGGGCCGCGATGGCGGCGATGGCCGCCAGCGGGATGCTGACGGCGACGCGCTGCAGGATCCCCGCGTCGCAGGCGGAGGTGTCGGCGGCGAACGCGACCAGGACCGCGGCGGTGGCAGCGGCGCTGGCCAGCAGCCAGGGCCGCCACGGCTTCCAGGCCGGTCCTTCCGCCTGGCCCGGGTCAGGCGGGGATCCGGGATCGCGCCCGAACCGCGCGGCCAGCAGCAGCTGGGCCGCGACCAGATCGACGTAGATGGCGGCGCTGATCACGTCGTGAGCGTGGTTGTGCCACGAGACGCTGCCCGCGGTGAGCAGCAGGTGATCGCGGTGCAGCAGGCCGGCCGCGATCGTGGCCAAGCCGGCCGCCTGGATGAGCCAGGGCGCGGCGCCCGCGCGGGCGCGTCCGCCCAGGGCCTGCCGCAGAGCCGCGCCGAACGCTACGGTGCATCCGCCCAGGACCAGGAATCCCGCGATCATGATCCACGGATCCCTCGCGTCGGGCGCCGCGAGCCCGCTGATCTGTATCCCGGCGGCCGGGTGCCCGGTCTGGCGCAGTGAGCCGGCGATCCACGCGCCGGTGAAGGCGGCCGGCCCGGCGATCCCGGCCGCCGCGCCCGCCCGCGCGGCGCTGGCCCTCGTGCGCCGGTGTGCGGGCTCTAGCATGGTCTCGACGCTAACTGATCTGGCCGGAGCGGCCATTCGACCGTTTCGCCAGGTCTTGGATACCTCTCGGCGTGGCTGGGTCATAATTGCCCTCGAGCGGCTTTGTGGGGCCCGCGATGGTCCACGAGGCCGCTCAGGGGTAGTTTCGCTGGCGTGGGCCGCTGGAGTCGGAGCTGCGGAGGAATTGCATGAGCATTATGGGCACCCGGGTCATCAGGACGGAGGACCCGCGGCTGCTGACCGCCGGCGGCGTCTACGTGGACGACCTGCGGACGCCGGAACTTGAGCTCGCGGCGCGCGTGACCTTCGTCCGCAGCCCGTTCGCGCACGCGCGGATCACGGGCATCGACGCCAGCGAGGCACTCAGCGAGCCCGGGGTCGTCGCCGTGCTGACCGTCCGTGACATGGACGACCTGGGCGCGCCGCCACCACCGGCGGGTGAGGGCAGCGAGGCCGCCCCGATGCCGCTCGGCGGCCCGTGGGCCGAGCCGCTGCTGGCCGTGGACACCGTGCGGTTCGTCGGCGAGCCGGTCGCGGTGGTCATCACCGACGGCCGCTATCAGGGGGAGGACGCCGCCGACCTGGTCAGCGTGGACTACGACCCGCTGCCCGCGGTGGTGGGACTCGGATCCGCGTTGACCGGCGAGACGCTGCTGTTCCCTGACGCAGCCACCAACGTCGCCCTCACCATGCCCGTGCCCACCGACGACAGCGTGTTCGACGGCTGCGAGGTGATCGTCGAGCGGGACATCGTCAACCAGCGGGTGGCCTGCGTCTCGATGGAGGGGCGCGCCGCGGCGGCGGTGTACTCCGACGGCAAGCTGACCGTCTGGGTCAGCTCCCAGAACGCCCAGATATCGCGCTTCATCCTGGCCGGCGCCCTGGGCATGGCCCCCGACCAGATCCGCGTGATCGTGCCCGACGTGGGCGGCGGGTTCGGCGCCAAGGTCGGCATCGACCGGGACGGGCTCATCGTCGCCTGGGCGGCCAGGAAGACCGGCCGGGCGCTGCGCTGGACCGAGACCCGCAGCGAGAATCTGGTCGGCATGACCCAGGGCCGCGCCCAGTTGCAGCACGTCAAGATCGGTGGCAACCGGGACGGCCGGATCCTCGCCTACCGCCTCGAGGCCATCCAGGACACCGGCGCCTACCCGCGCATGAGCGGCTTCCTGCCCTTCATGACGTTCCTGATGGCGCCGGGCGTGTACGACATCCCCGAGGTGCAGGCCGGGTACCGGGTCGTGGTCACCAACGCGACGCCGATCAGCGCCTACCGCGGGGCCGGCCGGCCGGAAGCGACGGCGGCCATCGAGCGCGCGGTCGACCTGTTCGCCGCCGAGATCGGGATGGACCCGGCGGAGGTCCGGCGGCGTAACCTCGTCGCACCGGACAAGTTCCCGTTCCAGACCAAGACCGGCGCCATGTACGACACCGGGCAGTACGAGGAGGGGCTGGACAAGGCGCTGGCGGCGGCGGGGTATCAGCAGCTTCGCGAGGAGCAGGAGCGCAGGCGCGCCAGCGGCGACCCCAGGCAGCTCGGCATCGGCGTCTCGACGTACGTGGAGATCACCGCGGGTGACGGCGGCCCCGAGACGGCCAAGCTCGAGGTGAAGGACGATGGCTCGGCCATCGTCTATACCGGTACCTCGCCGCACGGCCAGGGGCACGAGACCGCCTGGGCCATGCTCGTGCAGGACGAGCTCGGCATCCCGATGGACCGGGTCACGGTCCTCCACGGCGACACCGACCTGATCCCGAACGCGGTCGGCACCTTCGCCTCCCGCTCACTGCAGCTCGGCGGGTCGGCGGTACAGAAGGCGGCGATCGAGGTCAAGGACGAGGCTCGGCACCACGCCGCGGAGATGCTGGAGGCGGCCGAGGCCGACGTGGTGCTCGACACCACCAGCGGAGTCTGGCAGGTTCGCGGAGACCCGGACACGGCGCTGTCCTGGGGCCAGGTCGCCGGTCACTCGGACAGCGGCCTCATCGCCGACGTTAGTTTCGTCCAGGACCGGCCCACGTTCCCGTTCGGCGCCCACATCTCGGTGGTGGAGGTCGACACCGAGACCGGCCAGGTGAAGATGCTGCGCCACGTGACCGTCGATGACGCGGGAACGGTGCTGAACCCCGTGCTCACCGAGGGCCAGCGGCACGGCGGGATCGCCCAGGGTGCGGCCCAGGCGCTGCTCGAGGAGGTCCTGTACGACGAGGACGGCAACCCGCAGACCTCCACCCTCGCCGACTACGCGACTATTTCCGCGCCCGACCTGCCCAGCTTCGAGCTGGTCGATAGCCAGACGCCGACGACGCTGAACCCGCTGGGCGCCAAGGGCATCGGCGAGGCCGGCACGATCGGCGCGACCCCCGCGATCCAGAACGCCGTCATCGACGCGGTCGCGCACCTCGGGGTCCGGCACATCGACATGCCGACGACGCCGCAGCGGGTGTGGATCGCGATCAACGAAGCCCAGCAGGCAAGGGCCCAGAAAGGCAGTGACCAGTGAAGGTCGACCTGACCGTCAACGGCAAGGAGATAAGCGCGGACGTCGAGGACCGCCTGCTGCTCGTGCACTTCGTGCGCGACGTGGCGAACCTCACCGCGACGAACATCGGTTGCGACACCACCTCGTGCGGGGCCTGCACCGTCCTGCTCGACGGGGAGTCCGTGAAGTCCTGCACGGTGCTGGCGGCCCAGGCCAGCGGGCACGAGGTCACTACCGTAGAAGGGCTGGCGACCAACGGGGTGATGCACCCGGTGCAGCGCGCCTTCCACGAACAGCACGGGCTGCAGTGCGGGTTCTGCACGCCGGGCATGGTGATGGCCATCGTGTCGATGCTGCGGGAGAACCCGCACCCCACCGAGGAACAGGTGCGCACGGGGCTGGAAGGCAACCTGTGCCGGTGTACCGGCTACCACAACATCGTCAGGGCGGCGCTGGCGGCCGCACAGGACAGCACGGCGGAGGTGCCTGCGTGATCCCGTCATCGTTCACCTACAAGCGGGCGGGCTCGGCCGACGAGGCTGTCGACCTGGCCTCCGAGTACGGCGAGGACGCGAAGTACCTGGCCGGCGGGCACTCCCTACTGCCGCTGATGAAGCTGCGGCTGGCCGCCCCCGAGGTGATCATCGACCTGGGCGGGCTGCACGACATGTCCTTCGTCACCGATCTCGGGTCGCACGTCGCGATCGGCGCGCTGACCAGGCACCACGACGTCCACCACTCCGAACTGCTCGCTCGCGAGCTGCCGCTGCTGGCGCACGCTGCCGGGGAGGTCGGCGACCCGCAGATCCGGCACCGGGGCACGATCGGCGGGTCGGTCGCGCACGCCGACCCTGCCTCCGATCTGCCCGCCGTGCTGCTCGCGCTGGACGCCACGGTGGTCGCCCGCGGCACCGACGGCTCCAGGGAGATCCCGATCGGGGAGTTCTTCCAGAGCCTGTTCGAGACCGTGCTCGAGCCCGGGGAACTGCTCACCGAGATTCGGGTGCCGAAGCCGGGGGCCGGATCGCGCGGCTGGTCGTTCCAGAAGTTCACCCAGCGGGCGATCGACTGGGCGATCGTCGGCGTCGCGGTCCAGGGGCACCGGGTGGCCCTGGTCAACATGGCGGGTACGCCGATACGCGCCGCCGCCGTCGAGGCCGCCCTCGCGGCTGGCGCGCCGCCGGCCGCTGCCGCCGCGCACGCCGCCGAGGGCACGAGCGCCGCCTCCGACATCCGCGCCAGCCGCGAGTACCGCGAGCACCTGGCCCGGGTCCTGGTCTCCCGCGGCCTCACCGAGGCTGCCTCACGCGCCTAGCTGCCGCCCGCGGCGATCTCGCCGTCTGGCTAGGAGGAAAGCAGGTCCGGGCGCGAGGTTACGATCACGGAATCCTGAGCCACAGGCTCAGGACCGGATCGCCCGCTGCTTGTAGTGCTCTGAGCTGCACTTTGGGCAGACTTTGAAAACTGATACCTTCTCGGCCAGCGCCGCGTTCGCGGCGACAACCTGATCAGCCGTCTGAAGGCCGCCGACACCTCGCCCAGGAAGCCCTTGGGGGTGCGGGTGCGCGGCCCATTTAGGCACACGCCAGGAGGTGCCGCAGTCCTGGCAGGTTCTTTCGTACTCTCGCGCTAGCCCCGGAATGTGCATCCTGATTCCCCTCCCGGCCAGACATTCTCCGCGGCACGCGGCCAGTGGGCAAGTCTCCCCGGAGACTGGGTACGCTAACCTGCGCCCCAGCCAGTGATTACCTCTACCTGCGGCTACGAGTTTCGCGGGAGCCTCCTAATGGCCGGGACCATTCCGGTCGGCTAGCCAGGGGGACTAAACGCCGAGTTCTGAAACAGGCCCCCATGGCTGAGGGTAATGCCGGGTAGCTGGTGGGCGTAGTGCTGTAGGTGCGTCCGGCGGGGGTTCTCCAGACCAGGACTCCTGGCTCGGGCTGTTCCAGCCGCCACCCATGAGCCTGTTTGGCCCGGTGGTGGTGGCGGCAGAGCGGGGCCAGGTCGCATTGACAGGTGTTCTCGGCCGTTCAAGGTGTCCATGAGGGTGCCGTTCGCGGTGCCCGCGGGCTGGCGTGTGGAACCCCGCCGGGCGGGGTGCCGGGCGGGGTTCTGGTGGCCGGGGTGGCG
>JBOHCK010000072.1:0-22829 GCA_050698755.1 Streptosporangiaceae bacterium
GCCCTTATCAGCTCCAGCCGCGGCCTCGGCCCGTCGGTCCGGCCGGACTGCGGCTTGCGGTTACCCGCCGCGAACGGGTTGGGCCACGCGGCCCCCGGTCCTGAGTACCCCTGCTCGGCGGCGGCGTGCAGCGTCCAGTGCGGGTCGTACAGGTGAGTCCGGCCGAGCGCGCAGAGGTCGGCCCGGCCCGCCAGGATGATCGAGTTCACGTCGTCGTACGACGAGATCGCGCCGACCGCGATCACGGCGATGCCGTACTTGCGCCCGATCTCGTTGCGGATGCGGTCCGCGAACGGGGTCTGGTAGCTGCGGCCGAACGCCGGCCGTTCGTCGCTCACCACCTGCCCGGTCGACACGTCGATACCGTCCGCGCCGTGCTCGGCGAACGCGCGGGCGATCTCGACCGCTTCGTCGATGTCTACCCCGCCGGGGTGCCAGTCGGTCGCCGAGACCCGCACCGTCATCGGGCGGTCCTCCGGCCAGACCGCGCGGATCGCGTCGAAGACCTCGAGCGGGTAGCGGAGCCGGGCGGCCAGCGATCCGCCGTAGCGGTCGGTGCGCTGGTTCGTGAGCGGGGACAGGAAGGACGACAGCAGGTACCCGTGCGCGCAGTGCAGCTCGAGCAGGTCGAAGCCCGCCCGCGCGGCCGCCTGGGCCGCGTCGGTGAACTGGTCCCTGATCTGAGCCAGGTCGTCCAGGGTCAGCTCGTGCGGCGTCTGGCTCCGGGACGCGTAGGGGATGGGGGAGGGACCGCATACCTCCCAGTTACCGTCGGGTAGCGGGTCGTCCATGCCCTCCCACATGAGCCTGGTCGAGCCCTTCCGGCCGGAATGCCCGAGCTGGATCCCGATCTTCGCCCTGCTGTGGGCGTGGACGAACGCGGTGATGCGCCGCCAGGATTCCTCCTGCTCGGCCGTGTAGATCCCGGTGCAGCCCGGCGTGATCCGCCCGGTGGGGGAGACGCAGACCATCTCGGTCATCACCAGCCCGGCGCCGCCCAGCGCCTTGCTGCCCAGGTGGGCCAGGTGGAAGTCGCCGGGCAGGCCGTCCTCGGCCGAGTACATGTCCATCGCGGAGACGATGACCCGGTTAGCCAGCTCCAGACGGCCCAGGCGGAACGGCTGGAACATCGGCGGGCAGGCCTGTGCCGGGTCTCGCCCGTCACCAGCCTGGCTGTCCGCGAACCAGCGGTCCATTTCGGCCACGAATTCCGGGTCGCGCAGCCTGAGGTTGTCGTAGGTCACCCGCCGGCTTCGGGTCATGATGTTGAACGCGAACTGGTGCGGGTCCTGGTCGGCGTACTGGCCGATGTTCTCGAACCACTCCAGGCTGGCCTGGGCGGCGCGCTGCGTCGAGGCGACCACCGGCCTGCGTTCCTCTTCGTACGCGGCCAGGGCCTCGGCAACGCCGCGGCCGGGCTCTTCGTGCAGGCAGGCGGCCAGCGCCAGGGCGTCCTCCATCGCGAGCTTGGTTCCCGAGCCGATGGAGAAGTGCGCGGTGTGCGCGGCGTCACCGAGCAGCACGACGGTGCCATGCCGCCAGGTGGCACACCGTACGGTGCCGAAGCTGATCCACCGGGAGTTGTTCCCGACCAGGTCGTGCCCGTCCAGGATGCCGGCGCACAGACCCCTGATCTCCTGGATGGATCGCTCGTCGCTGTGACCCGGCGGGAGTCCCTCGGCCTCGGCGGCGAAGGACGCGAACCCGGCCCGCTGCCAGACGTCCTCGTGCATCTCCAGGATGAAGGTGCTGGCCTGGTCGCTGTACGGGTACCCGTGCACCTGCATGACGCCGGCCGGGGTATCCAGGACATAGAACTTGAACGCGTCGAAGACCAGGCTGGTACCGAGCCAGATGTACTTGCACTGCCTCCGCTCCAGGTCGGGGGCGAAAGTCCCGGCGAAGCGGGCGCGGGTCGCCGAGTTCATGCCGTCGGCCGCGACCACAAGATCGTGGCTAGCCGACAGCAGCTCCGCGTCCGGGGCCTCGGTGTAGAACAGGACCCGCACCCCCAGCTCGGCGCACCGAGCCTGCAAGATGGCCAGCAGGCGCTTGCGGCTCATCGCGGCGAAGCCGTGTCCACCCGAGGTGAAGGTCGTGCCGCGGAAGTGCACGTCGATGTCGTCCCACCGGGCGAAGTCGCGGCGCATGGCGTGGAAGATCTCGATGTCGGCGTGCTCGATGCCGCCGAGCGTCTCATCGGAGAACACCACCCCGAAACCGAACGTGTCGTCCGCCGCGTTGCGCTCCCAGACGGTGATCTCGTGCCGGGGGTCGAGCTGCTTGGCCAGAGCGGCGAAGTACAGGCCTCCGGGCCCGCCGCCGAGGACCGCGATCCGCACCGCACCCGCTCCTTCCGTTCCCGCCCGGGTCAAGCCTTCCGTATCCGGCCGCCCGTTCCCGCCCCCACGCTCGATAATATGGCGCTTATCATACGATCGTCAAGAATACGCGATATCAACCGAGGAGATCGCAAGCGTCATCTGCCAACGATCACCTCATGTCCTGCAGACACCACTAGTCACTGTGGCAACGCAGCGATTCGGGGCTTGTGACCCACCGGCCCTGTCTATCGGTGGTCGTGGCCCACGAGCCCCATTCACCCACGCCGATGTTGGGCGTTGGGTGCCACAAGGCCGGCCTATCGGGTGTGGGGTGCCCCAGCGCCCATTCAGGTCGGGCGTCTATCGGGAGCAGCGGCCCCCGCGCCCTATCAGTAGTGGCCACGGTGGCGGCAAGCCCTGATACCGGCACCCGGGCTAGGGTGCGCTTATGACGGTGGAGCGGATCAACCCGGATGAGCTCGCACGGCCATCCGGCTTCTCGCACGCGGTATCGGTGACCGAACGCCGTATGGTCTATCTGGCCGGCCAGATCGGGGTGGACCGGGAGGGAAAGCTCGTCGGCGGGGGCGTCCTAGCGCAGTTCGAGCAGGCCCTGGCCAACCTGCTCACCGCCCTGGCCGCGGCGGGCGGGCGGCCGGAGGACCTGGTGAGCGTGACGCTGTACATCACCGACGTCGAGGACTACCAGGCGCACGGCAGGGAAATCGGCGCGGTCTGGCGCAAGCTGGCGGGAACGGAGTACCCGGCGATGGCCGGCGTGGGCGTGACCCGGCTGTGGCTCCCTGAGGCCCGAATCGAGATCCAGGGCGTCGCCGCGGTCAGCCGCTGATGACCTGCCTCTCGGTCACCCGCTGATGAGCTGCCCCTCGGTCACCCGCTGATGACCTGCCGCACGTAGGCCCGAGCCGGTTCCTCGAGCAGCGACCGGAGGGTGAAGAACGCGTCGGCGGCGCGCAGGCCGATCCAGTCAGGCGGGAGCAGCTCGGCCGGCAGTCCCGGATCGGAGTAGGGCAGCCGCCGCCAGTCGGTAAGCGCGCGCACGTAATCAGCGAACGCCTCGCGCCCCCCGAGGGCCCCGGCGAACGCCTCGCGCCCCTCCACGGGTCCTGCGAACGCCTCGCGCCCCCCAGCGGACCCGACCTCGCCAGCCTGCTCCCAGCGCCGCAGCGCCGGCTCGTGTGCCTGGATAAACGCCTCGTACCGGTGCTCCAGCTCGTCCAGGTCCCACCAGCGGCGGATCTTGGCGGCCGGGTCGCCGAACGCCAGGTGATCCGCGTGGAACAGGTCGGCGTAGGAAGAAAGCCCGAGCCGCCGCAGCGTCTCGGCGGTCGCGTCATGCGGATGGGCGGGCACGATCCACACTCCGGGCGCCACCATCCCGAACCCCAGCCTGGCCAGCTCCGATCGCAGTACGTGCCGCCGCTGGCGTTCGGATTCCGGCACTGAGAACACCGCGAGCAGCCAGCCGTCGGCCAGCGTGGCCCGATGCCTGCGGAAGATCCGCGCGTCGCCCTCGCGCAGGATGGCCAGCGCCTCGGCCGAAAGCTGGTACCCCGCCGAGCCGTCCTGCCGGCGCGCCAGCAGGATCCCGCGCCGCTTCAGCCGGGAGATCGCCGACCGCACCGCGGGCTCGTCGACTCCCATGTCAGCCAGCAGCCGAATCAAAGAAGCGATCGACAGCCAGCCGCCGTCGGACCGGGCGTAGAGCCCGTAGATCGTGACGATCAGGTGCCGCAGCCGCGCCGACCAGGCGATGACCTCCCCGCCGGGTTCGTTCGTTTCCGCTACGGCCGTCACTGGCTCACGATATCAAGTGGTCGCGCCCTAGCTCACCGTCCCACGATGAGCGTGCGCCCTCGATTGCCGTAACGATGCGGGAACGGTCGACCCGTAGCGGCGCCCTAATCGTCGTGACCCAGCTCGCCACGATTCCGGCCACGCAGATCATGGGCACGGGCGACGCGGCCACCAACCTGCAGAACGCCGTCAGCAGCGGGTCCGTCGCGCTCGTCCCGGTGGCCATCGGCATCGCCATCCTGCGGTACCGGCTGTATGACATCGACCGGGTCATCTCCCGGACCGTGGCCTACGCCATCGTCACGGGCCTGCTGGTCGGGGTGTACGCCGGGCTGGTCCTGCTGGCCACCCAGGTGCTCAAGTTCCACAGCACCGTAGGGGTGGCCGCCGCCACGCTGGTCGCGGCCGCGCTGTTCAACCCGGTGCGGCGACGAGTGCAGCAGCAGGTCGACCGGCGGTTCAACCGGGCCAGGTACAACGCCGAGCGCACGGTCGCCGCGTTCGCCGCCCGGCTGAAGGACGCGGTGGACCTGGACGCGGTAAGAGACGACCTGGCCCAGGTAGTCCAGACGACGCTGGAGCCCGCCCACCTCTGGGTGTGGACCCAGGACCAGCGCCGCGCGCCGACCCCCTGACAGAGCGCCGCGCGCCAACCCCCTAGTCGCCGCCGTCCAGGCGGTCCAGCAGCTCCTTGTGCAGCTGCCAGAGCCGGACCGGCAGGTGCGAGCCGAACCTCCGGAAGAATTCCGGGATCTGCTCCGCCTCCCGCTTCCACGCCTCGGCGTCCACCGTGAGCAGCAGGTCCAGGTCGGCCCCGCTGATCTCGAGCCCATCAAGATCCAGCGAAGCCGGCGTGGGCAAAAGCCCGATCGGGGTCCGGGCCGCCTCGGCGTCGTCCGTCAGCCGCTGGACGATCCACTTCAGCACGCGGCTGTTCTCGCCGAACCCCGGCCACACGAACCGCCCGCTGTCGTCCTTGCGGAACCAGTTGACGTAGAACAGCCTGGGCAGCTTGGCCGGGTCGGCCGCCCGCTGCGCCATCGACAGCCAGTGCCCGAAGTAGTCGCCCATGTTGTACCCGCAGAACGGCAGCATCGCGAACGGGTCACGGCGCAGCTCGCCCACCGTGCCCTCGGCCGCGGCGGTCTTCTCCGAGGCCACGTTGGCGCCGAGGAACACCCCGTGGTCCCAGTCGAAGGACTCGATCACCAACGGCACCGTCGAAGCCCGCCGCCCGCCGAACATGATCGCCGAGATCGGCACGCCCGCGGGGTCGGCCCACTCCGGGGCGATGATCGGGCACTGGTCGGCGGGCGTGGTGAACCGGGCGTTGGGGTGGGCCGCGGGCTCGGCAGACCCGGCCGCCCAGTCCCGGCCCTTCCAGTCGATCAGGTGCGCGGGCGGCTCGTCGGTCAGGCCCTCCCACCACACATCGCCGTCGTCGGTCAGGGCGACGTTGGTGAAGATGCTGTTGCCCCACATGGCGGCGACCGCGTTGGCGTTGGTCTTCAGGCTCGTTCCCGGCGCTACGCCGAAGAACCCGGCCTCCGGGTTAATGGCGTACAGGCGCCCGTCCGGCCCGAACCGCATCCAGCAGATGTCATCGCCGATGGTCTCGGCCTTCCAGCCCGCGACGGTGGGCTGGATCATGGCCAGGTTGGTCTTGCCGCACGCGGACGGGAAGGCCCCCGCCACGTACCGCGGCGACCCGGACGGGGGAGTCAGTTTGAGGATGAGCATGTGCTCGGCCAGCCAGCCCTCGTCCCGCGCCATGACCGAGGCGATCCGCAGCGCATAACACTTCTTGCCGAGCAGCGCGTTCCCGCCGTATCCGGACCCGTACGACCAGATCTCCCTGGTCTCGGGGAAGTGCGAGATATATTTCACCGAATTGCAGGGCCACGGCACGTCCGCCTGGCCCGGCTCGAGCGGGGCGCCGACGGAGTGGACGGCCCGGACGAACGACCTGGTCTCCTCGATGGCACGCAAGGCCAGCGTGCCCATCCTGGTCATGATCCGCAAGGAGGCGACGACGTACGGCGAGTCGCTGATCTCCACGCCGAGCTGGGAGATGCTGCTGCCGATCGGGCCCATGCTGAACGGGATCACGTACATGGTGCGCCCGCGCATGCAGCCGTCGAAGATCTCCGCGAACGTCTGGCGCATCTCGTCGGGCGCGATCCAGTTGTTGGTCGGGCCCGCGTCCTGTTCCTTCTCGGCGCAGATGAACGTGCGGTCCTCGACGCGCGCCACGTCCCCTGGGTCGGACACGCACCAGAAGCTATTCGGGCGCAGCTGCGGATTCAGCCGCGTGAAGGTCCCCTTCTCGACCAGCAGGCTGGTCATCCGCTCCCACTCCTGCTCCGACCCGTCACACCAGACGACGTCGTCGGGCTTGGTCAGCTCCGCGATCTCGCGGACCCACTTGGCCAGATCCGGGAGGCTCGTCTCGGCCGGGTCGCCAACAATGTCTGAGCTGAGCATCGTCATCTCTCCTGGGTGTGACCTTGCGGGCGCGGCCAGCCCCGTGGTCCTGATCGACGGATACCAAAGAAACTACAACCTGGCCGGAAGCTGGCAGGACCCACCCCGGGTTCCCGGTTACGCGGCCGGAGCCGGGCGGGGCGCGCTGGTGGCCCAGCGGATGGCCTGGATCATGGCCTGCCCGGCCGGGCGGACCAGCAGGGTCTCGGCCACCGGCAGGCGCGGCAGGCGCAGCAGCCCGCGGGCCCAGTCAGGCAGCAGCGAGACCGCGGCCGCGGCGAGCACCCCGTAGGGCGCGCGCGCGATCGCGGGGAGCGGAGGCTGCAGCAGCAGGAACCGGGCCGCCTCGCGGGACTGCGGTGTGGCGGCCAGCTCGCCCCGGTAGGCCTCGATCCGCGCCGACAGCTCGCCCTGTGAGAAAGGCGGCTCCGGCACGCCAATAGCGGCCCCAATCTTGGCCATGTCGGCGACATAGCCGTCGCGCCCGGCCTGGTCCAGCCGGCTGCTGCCGTAGCGGGCGTGAGCGGCCAGGAAGCTGTCCACCTCGGCGAGATGCACCCAGGTCAGCAGTCGCGGGTCGGAAGCCGCGTAAGGCCGCCCGTCGGGCGCGATCCCGGTGACCCGCTCATGGATCGCCCGGACCCGCGCGATCGCCTCGCGCGCGTCGCTCTCTCGGCCGAACGTGGTGACGGCCAGGAAGAAGCTGGTCCGCTGCAGCCGCCCCCACGGGTCGCCGCGGTAGTCCGAGTGGTCGGTCATCGCCGCCATGGCCAGCGGGTGCAACGATTGCAGCAGCAGCGCCCGGATCCCGCCAATGAACATCGACGCATCCCCGTTCACGCGGCGGATCGGCCGGTCCTCGGCGAACCACCGCTCGCCCGGCGCCCGGATCACCCGCCCGCGCGACGTTCCCCGCGGGCCAGCGACCAGCCCGAAGATCGCCGCGCCGACCCGCCCGCGAACCAGGTCAGCCGCACCCTGGGTTCCCACACTTCTCATTATCCCATTTATCCCTAACGGCGTTGGTGCGCGCCAGCGCCGGCTCACCGGCCCGGTGCGCTACCCCGTGATCGTCGTGTGGCCGGGAACGAAGGTGTGCCCGGTCCACTTCCAGACCGTGTAGGCGTGCCCGGAGGGACAGCAGTCCGCGTCCGTGGACTTGTACCAGGCCTCCATCGTGGCGATGTGGCCGGAGGTGTCGATGTGGCTGACCGAGATGAAGGGGATGTGCGACGCCGACTTCGGGACGTACGTGGGCGTGAGGGTCCCGAGCAGGTGCGCTGCGCCGCCGGGGCTGTCGAACACGAAGACGCCCTCGGCTAGCTGGCTCGCCGCCGTGCCGGCCTTGTGGTCACCATCATTGTGATGAGCTGGCGACCCCGGCGGAAGATGCGGATCAGCGGGCCCGGCGACGCTGCGGGGCTTGCCGCGATCACGTGGCCGGAACGTTACAGTCCGCATGAAACCGGGGCCGCACCGCGCTCCGTCCCATGCGCATGAAGAAGAATGCGACCCGCACTAAGAACGAACTGCGCGCCGCCGGGCTGGCCGTCGCGGCGCTGGCCCTGGCGGGCTGCGGGTCGGCCGCGACGCCGCCCTCGCCCCCGCCGGTCATCGCCCACGGCGTGGCCATCAGGGAACCCCTGGTCAACCCGCGTCCCTACGGTGCGGCCGATACGGCGTTCGGGCTGAACCTGCTGGGCGCCTGGTGCCGCGCGGATCCGCGGTCCAACCTGGTGCTGTCTCCCACCAGCCTGGCCAGCGGGCTCGGCCTGGCGTACCTGGGGGCGCGCGGCGGCACGGCCCAGGCCATGGCGGCGGCGCTGCACCTCCCCGCCGCGGGCGGCCAGGCGCTCGAGGCCGGATTGCAGGCGCGGTCGGCGGCGCTGCGCGGCCTGGACAGCCCGGGGGTCACGGTGGACGCCAGCGATCAGGTGTGGGCCGACCCGACGCTGAAGACGCTGCCCAGCTACCTGAACGCCGTGGCGACCGGCTACGACGCGGGCGTGGCGCAGGCACCGCTGCTGAGCAGCCCCGACCGGGCCGTCGCCGAGATCGACCGGGCTATCGCGACCGCCACCCGCGGGCAGATCCCGCAGTTGCTGGCCCCCGGCTCGCTGAACAACATCGGCTGGGTGCTCACCGACGCGCTGTACCTGCAGGCCTCGTGGGCCGCGCCGTTTGCGGCCGACGAGACGAACCCGGGGCCGTTCACCACGGCCGCCGGCCGGCAGGTCAGCGCCCCGTTCATGAACGGCGGCCCGTACCGCGCGGTCACCGCGGGCGGCTGGACCGCGGTCTGGCTCCCGTACCGCGGCGGCAAGCTGGCCATGGTCGCGCTGCTCCCGCCCGCGGGCGCCAGCGCGTGCACGATGCCCGATGCGGCGGCCCTCAGTCGCGTCACCGCCACCCTGGCGGCCGGCTCGCCGGGTGTGTCGGACCACAGCATCGCGCTGCCGAAGGTCAACCTCAAGGTCAACGTCAGCATGAAATCCCTGCTGACCGGGCTCGGCATGGGCGTCGCGTTCACCCCGGCCGCTGACTTCACCGGGCTGTCCCCGCAGGCGTGCTGCATCGGCCTGGTCCAGCAGGCGGACACCCTGCGGGTCGCCGAGCAGGGCACGACGGCCAGCGCCGCGACCGCGGTCGGGGTGGAGGCGGGCGCGGCGTTCCTGGGGCCACAGCCGATCACCTTCGACCGGCCCTACCTGATGCTGGTGACCGACCGCGCGACCGGGGAACCGCTCTTCCTGGCCAGGGTGGCCGACCCTACGGCCCAGTGACCGGGCCGCGCCGCCGCGCAAGACATCCGGCAGTGCCCTGACCAGGGGTGCTAAGGTGCACCGTGGTTCCGGGCGACTTCATCGGTTACTTCGCGGCGGCGGGCACCGCCGCGGGGACCCTGATCGGGCTGCTGTTCGTCGCGGTCTCGCTGCGACCCGAGTCGGTCCTGGGCGCCACGGCGCCGCCCGCGGCCCGCGCCGTGGCGGGCTCTGCCTTTATCGCCCTGGTCAACAGCTTCTTTGTCTCGCTTGTCGCCGTGATCCCCAACACCAGCCTGGGCTACGTGGCGGCCATCATGGCCGTGGCGAGCCTGTGGTCCACGCTGCGCCTGCACCGCGCCCTGACCGGCTCCCGGTCCGCGTTGCGGCAGCTCCTCCTGGCCGCGGCTACCTATTGCGGCCAGCTCGGCGTGGGCGTCGCCCTGATCATCCGGCCGGACACGCGGGAACTGGTCAGTGTGGTGGGTTACCTCCTGGTCTCGTCATTCGCGGTGGGACTGACGCGGGCGTGGTCGCTGATGCAGGGCCAGTACGCCGGAGCGAAGCAGGAACAGCCGCCGACCCAAGCGACTTAGCTGGCCGCGGTCACGCGCTCCAGCTGCTCAGGAAGGCCGCATCCTTGGCTGACACCTCAGCGCGGTGACCCGCCAATCCTCACGCCCGTGGTCCGCATCCGCGCTGGCATCAGTCATCGTATCGGCGGCGTATCGCTGACCCGGCGACACGCCGCCGGCGTTCAGGCGTTGGCGCCGGGCGAGGTAAGGAGGAAGGCACCCTGGCCGAGGACGATGCTGCTGTCGAATCCGCGGCCGCTGACGCGCACACGGCCGACGTGGATCGGGCTCCCGGCTACGCCGCCCCAGTCCCAGTAGATGTTGTCGTCGTCCGCGGCCAAGTTGAACGGGCCCTGGCTGGTGTGGACGCTGAGCCACTTGCTGACGATGTGCGTGCCCTGGACCGTCGCTCGGCCCATGTGGCCGCCGACCTCAGCCCAGTACAGGTCGCCGCTGCCGATCGCCAGCCCCTGCGGGCAGGATCCCTTGGGAAGCTTGATGAACGCCACGCCGCCGCCGCCGAAGTTGACCCGGCCGATCTCAGCGTTCTGGCAGCGGCTGAAGAACAGGTGGTGACCGTCGGTCGCGAGCCCGTTGGCGACCCCGCCGCCCGTTTCCTGCGGCAGCTTGATGAACTTCCGGCTCAGATTCGTTCCGTTGGGGCGGACCCGGCCGATCGCGTTCTCGTCGGCCCAGTAGAGCCAGCCATCCGCGGCGACGAGCCCGACCGGGAAGTCCAGGCCGCCGACCAGCATGTGAGCATGCGGCGCGCCCTTCAGCCCGACGTAGCTGATCGCGTCGTTCGCGCCGGTGAGCGTCACCCAGAAGAGCCGGTTATCGGCGATCGCGATCCCGCTGACGCTGACGTCGCCGACCCGCACGACGCGTTTCGCCGTGCCGCCGCTGACCGGCACCTGCACGATGTACCCGCCCGCGACGTAGTAGAGGTCGCCGGGGGTTTTCTTGTCGTGTATCACCGCATGGACGGCCGACGGGGGCCGTAGCGCCGCGGCTCCGGCGGCGGGTGCAGCCAGCATGGTCGCGGCTGCGGTGAGCGCCGTCACCCCGGCCGCCAGCAAGATACGCACGCGCGTGAACCTCATCGGGGGTGGCTCCCTTCCGCATTTCCTCACCGAAGGCGGCAGACGTTGATCATCCGGCTCCGCCCCGACTCTACGGTCGGTGACCTGGCAAAGCTCGCATCCTGCCGCCTCGGCGTGTCGGCCTCGTCTCGCAGAGCGACCATCAGGCGGGCTAACGCTACGCTTGATGCAATATCCGGACAAAGCAGTCTCATGACCGGCAGGGGACGATGCCAGAGCGCGCTGGTAGCACAGGCAGCCCGATCACGATCGATCGGACCAGCCCGGTGCCGCTGTACTACCAGCTTCCCGCGCCTTCCGCCATTCCGCGCGCGTTTACCACCACCCTTCCCGCGCTTTCCACCGTTTCGCACTGACCAGGAGGTCGGTTATGGGCATCTTCTCTTGGCTCCGCCGCAAGCCGGCAGACCAGCCAGAGCGGAAGCACAGCCTGATCCGCTACCGGTACGAGGACCCCAAGCTAGAGAAGATCGAGCAAGACGCCGCCGCGGACGTCGCTCAGGTGGAGGAGGACGCTCAGTTCTTCCACCGGGACGACTCGGACTGGGAGGGCTGACCGCAGGGCCGCCGCCCGGCGCCGCTTCCAGCCAAGATTCGGCTCACGTTGAGCCCGTTTCGAGCCCATCCCTGGCTTGCTCAGAGCCTGATTTCAGGTTGCCGTCCGGCATTAATTCGTTGAACTTGAGGGGACCGTCGGTCGTTGAACGAGGCGAGGGAGTTCGCCGCCCGGGCGCCGGCCGGGTTCGCGAGCCGTTGCGGCAGCCGTCCCTGGATCCGTCCCCGGGGCCGTCACAGAGGCTGCGGCGGGAAAGCGGACCCGGCCGGCCATCATCGTCCCTGACCAGGACGACGTTCGACCACGAGGGCAAGCCCGTGGAGCACGGCAGCCACGCGTACCTCGCCGACCGCTATTCCTTCAAGATGACGCTGATCTCCCATTAGGGGCGCCGAGGCTAGGCGATAGCGTGCCGTTATGGAACACGCCAGACTCGGCCGGACCGGCCTGCAGGTCTCCAGGCTCTGCCTGGGGACGATGACCTTCGGGCTCCAGAGCGACGAGAGCGCCGCCGTCGCCATCCTCGACCGGGCCGCCGAGGGCGGCATCGACTTCATCGACACCTCGGACGCGTACCCGCTGGGCGGGGACCTGGGTACGCGCGGCATCACCGAGGAGATACTCGGGCGCTGGCTGCGGGGCAAGCGGGACCGGTTCATCGTGGCCACCAAGTGCTTCGCCCCGACCGGCCCGGCGCCGTTCGACATGGGCAACTCGCGCAAGCACATCATGACCGCCGTCGATGCCTCGCTGAGGCGACTGCAGACCGATTACATCGACCTGTATCAGCTGCACGGATATGACCGCGAAACGCCGATCGACGAGACCCTCGGCGCCCTCGACGACCTCGTCCATTCCGGCAAGGTCAGGTACACCGGCTGCTCGAACTTCCTGACATACCAGCTCGTGCGGGCGATCGGCCGCAGCGAGACGCTGCGCGTGGCCCGCTTCGACTCCGTCCAGCCCCGCTACAACCTGCTCTTCCGCCAGATCGAACGGGAAATGCTCCCGTTCTGCCTGGAGGAGGGCGTCGGCGTCATCCCCTACAACCCGATCGCCGGCGGCCTGCTGTCGGGCAAGCACGCGCGCTCTGCGCCGCCCCCCGAGGGCCGCTTCACCCTCGGCACCGCGGGCGGGATGTACCAGGACCGCTACTGGCACGACCGCGAGTTCGACACGGTGGACGAACTGAGTCAGCTGGCCGAGCAGGCCGGGGTGGACCTGGTCACGCTCTCGGTCGCCTGGGTGATGGCGAACCGGGCCATCACCGCGCCCATCATCGGAGCCAGCAGGCCCGAGCAGCTGGACGCGAGCCTGGCCGCCGCGGACCTCAAACTTGATGACGACCTCAAGCGGCAGCTCGACGAGCGGACCCACCAGTACCGCATGGGCGACGCGCCCCGCTGACCGAATAGACCCCAGGAGCGGTCACAGGTACGGGCGCTGCCAGTCACCGCCGTACGTCCGCCACACTGACCGGCTGGCGGCGCTGCCGGGACAGCTCGCACGCCTCGGCCACGTAGAAGGCCTCGAGGGCATCTTCGAGCGTGCAGGGGCTCGCCATCCGCCCGGCCGCGACCTCGGTGAACGCGGCGAGCTCGGCCGCGTACGCTTCGCCGAACCGCTCCATGAACTGCCGGTGGGCCGGTCCCGCGGGAAAGCTCGCGCCCGGCTCGGCCGAACGCAGCGGCATCCGGTCGTCCAGCCCCGCGCAGACGCTGCCCTTCGACCCGAGCACCTCGAGCCTGACGTCGCAACCGGCGTCGTTGTACCTGGAGCAGGACACGACGGCCAGCGTGTCGTCGTCCAGGGTCAGCATGGCGCAGGCCGTATCCACGTCCCCCGCGTCGCGGAAGAACTCCTCGCCGCGGTTGGCGCCCGCCGCGTACACCTGCGTCACCTCGCGCCCGCTCACCCAGCGGATGGCGTCGAAGTCGTGCACCGCGCAGTCGCGGAAGATCCCGCCCGACCCGGGGATATACCCGGGCGGCGGCGGGGTCGCGTCCAGCGTCGTCGACCGGATCGTGTGCAGCCAGCCGAGCGAGCCCACCTGGACGGCTTGCCTCGCGGCCCGGAACCCGGCGTCGAACCGGCGCTGGAACCCGATCTGGATCCCGGCCGCGCTCCCGCTCGCGGCCTTGATTACGTCGAGCGTTCCCTCCACGTCGGGGGCGACGGGCTTCTCGCAGAAGACGGGGAGGCCCGCCCGGACGCCGTGCTTGATCAGCTCGGGATGGGAACCGGTCGCGGCGGCGATGACCATGGCCTCGACTCCCGCGCCGAGCAGGTCCGGCACGGACCCGGCGACCTCGGCGCCGACCTGGCGGCCGACCTCCCGCGCCCGGTCCAGGTCCGCGTCCGTCACGACGAGCGAGTCAACCTCCGCGAGGCTGAGCAGCGTCCTGGCGTGGAACGCGCCGATCCGCCCTACCCCGATGAGTCCGATGCGCATGTGGTTCCCTTGCGAAGCCGCACGACCTGGTGATCACAGCTTGGTCGTGCCCCGGGAACTAAGTCAAGGTAATGTCCTAATGATATTACATTCTATAGAGAAGACAATATGAACTCGACTGGTGAATCACGACGCTCAGCCCGACGGACAGCGGCGCGTATCGCTGGGGCCAAAGTGAAACCGAGCGCTACCCTGAAGGAGAAGACCCAGGCGAGCATCCTCCGGCAAGCTGGCCTGCGGAAGGAGCAAGGGTGAGGGGTTACGTGGTCGTCTTCGAGGGAAACGACGAGGACGGGTACTCCGCATATTCGCCGGACCTGCCCGGTGTCGTGGCCGCAGGCAGTACGCGGCAGGAGACGGAACAGCTGATGGTCGAAGCAATGGCTGAGCACATCGCCTTGCTCAGGGAAGCCGGCGAGCTGGTCCCTGAACCGTCGGATTCCGACAGCGTTACGGTGCTTGATCCAAGCGCGGCCTGACCTGGCGGTAGCCTGCTTGCGGCCCTGCTCACACGACGCCCGGGAGTCGTCTTCTCATGCTTAGTCACAATGTCATCGATTCGCTGTTCCCGGCCGACCTGCCCGAGCCGGAGCATTGGGAGCGGCGCTATCCTCCACGCGACCTGCCCGCGGGGGCGGAGGTCACCCGCCTCGCGCCGAGCCCGACGGGCTTCCTGACCCTCGGCGGCGTGTACACGGCGACCATCAACGCCGATATCGCCAGGCAGACCGGCGGTACCTACCTGGTCCGCCTCGAGGACACCGACCAGGCCCGCCTGGCCGAAGGCGCCGCCGAGCAGTTCGCGGAGGCGTTCGCGTACTTCTCAGTCGCGCCGGACGAGGACGACCAGACCGGCCGCTACGGGCCGTACACCCAGTCCGCGCGGGCGGAGATCTACCTGACCTACGTCCGTGACCTGCTCCGCCGGGGCCTGGCCTACCCGTGCTTCGCGACCAAGCAGGAGCTCGAGGAGATCACCGCCCAGCAGCGGGCGGCGGGTGCCCTGCCCGGCTACTACGGCAGGTGGGCCATTTGGCGCGACGCCTCCGAGGAGCAGGTGACCGAGCGACTGGCCGCGGGCGACCCGTACGTGGTCAGGTTCCGCTCGCCGGGGATCGCGGGAGTCAGGGTCAGCTTCACCGACGCCATCCGCGGTGAGCTGACCATGGACGACAACCGTAACGACGCGGTGATCCTTAAGAGCAGCGACGCCGAACTCCGCCTGCCCACCTACCATTTCGCGCACGCCGTCGACGACCACCTGATGCGGGTCACTCTGGTCCTGCGCGGCGAGGAGTGGATCTCCTCGGTTCCTCTCCACCTCCAGCTGTTCGACGCCCTCGGCTTCGAGCGGATCAGGTACGCGCACATCGCCGCCCTGATGAAGCAGGAAGGCGGGAGCCGCCGCAAGCTGTCCAAGCGCAAGGACCCCGAGGCCAACGTCAGCTTCTACATCGAGCAGGGCTTCCCGGCGCCTGGCGTGCAGTACTACCTGCGCGGCCTGGCCAACGGCCGGCTCGCCGAGATGCCGCTGGCCCAGGCGCTGGCCGCGCCGATCAGGCTCTCCGAGTGCGGTACCGCAGGCCCCCTGGTCGACATGGTCAAGCTCGACGACATCTGCGCCGACTACGTGGCCACCCTGCCGGGGGATCAGATCCTCTCCGAGATCGCCGCGTGGGCTTACCGCTTCACGCCGGATCTCACGATGATCCTGTCCGCGGAGCACGCGCTGGCCCTGCGGGCCCTGGCCATCGAGCGCGACGGGGCCCCCAACCCGCGCAAGGACCTGCGGAAATGGGCCGACTTCCTGCCCGTCTACGGGTACTTCTTCCCCGAGCTGTTCGTGCCGGTGACCGATCCGGGTGATCCCCGGTTCGGAGGGCTCGACCCGGACCTGGTCCGGGCGGTCGCCGACCGGTTCGCCCGCGGGTACTCGCCGCCGGGGGAGGACCTCACCCAGTGGTTCGGCCAGGTCCGGCAGCTCGCAGCGGACCTCGGGTTCGCGCCCAGCCAGAAGGTCTACAAGCAGGACCCGGCCGCCTACCCCGGCTCGATCACCGACGCCTCCCAGGTCATCCGCGTCCTGCTTACCGGCACCCTGAAGAGCCCCGACCTGGCCAAGGTGGCCGCTGCTCTCGGTACCGAAGAGGTGCTCCGCCGAGTCCGAGCGCTTAGCTAGCGCCTCCGTCCGGTGCCCGGCGCCGGTCAGGACATCCACGGGGAGCGGCATGCAGGTGGCGTCACATCCCTCGACGCCGTGGAATTCTGCCCACGCTGGCGGGCCGGGCCTCCGGGGTAGGCCTGCTTACCACCATCGTCCCGTTCTGAGCCACGCCGACTCAGGCCCGGCTCACATGCCGGCGGAGCCGTCGATGGCCTCGCGGAGCAGGTCGGCGTGCCCGTTGTGCCGCGCGTACTCCTCCACGAGGTGCTGCCACATCCACCGCACCGAGGCGGTGGGCATCTCCAGGAACGTGAAGATGTCGTCCAGGTCCGCTCCCTCCAGCGCGGCATCGACGGCCCGGCACTCGGCCCGGTAACGCTCGAAGTCCGCCTCAGCGCCGGCCGGGTCGGCCTCTTCGAAATCCGCGTCCGGGGCATCGGAACGGTAGTAAAGGTCGGGTATCTGCTCACCGCGGAAGGCATGCCTGACCCAAGCGCGCTCGGTGTCGGCCATGTGCCGGATCAGGCCGAGCAGGGACAGGTTCGACGGCGGCACGGAGCGCCTGGCCAGTTGAGTGGCATCCAGCCCCGCGCATTTGCGCAGCAGGGTGGCCCGATGCCAGTCGAGCCAGTCGCGGAGCATCTCCCGCTCAGGGTCGTTGCGGCGCGCCGGATAGTGCTCCGAACGCTCGACGTCGGGTGCGATCCAGGTCACGGCGGCAGCCTACCGGGCCTTGCCAACGGGGCCTGCCACGGGAAGGCTGGCCTCTGTGATCGATCCCGACTCGGCGGTACCGCCGTACGAACAGGTGGCGGGCATCCTGCGAGACGAGATCGCGCAGGGAAACCTGCGCGGTCGCGTCCCCTCGATCCACACCATCGCCCTGCACCATCGTGTCTCGCACCGGACGGCAGCCCGCGCGCTGTCGATCCTGAAGGGCGAGGGCATGATCGTCGGCGTGCCCGGCCAGGGGCACTTCGTCCGCGAGGCCTAGAGCGGCCGATTCGGACCGGGGCGGCGAGGGGGCACACCGGAACTATGAAGCCCCCCGGATCGCCGCCCCGGGGCTCGGGGGGATGAGCCAGGCCGTGGTGTCCGCGGGCAGCAGGCCGTTCTCCACGGGGCTGCTCGCTACCACCACCGTTCCGTCCGGCAGCGGAACCGCGCTGGATCCGAAATTGGTCACCGAACGCCAGCCACCGGGGCGCCGGAAGTGCAGCACCTGCCCGTTGGTGCCTGGCATCCACTCCAGGGTCTCGGCGCCCGCCAGCCTGCGGCGCCAGCTGAGCGCCTGCCGGTACATAGTCAAGGTGGACGCCGGGTCGCGCTCCTGCGCCTCGACGCTGAGCGGGCCGAACCAGCCCGGCTGCGGCAGGTGCGCGGGGGCGGTCCCGAACCCGAACGCCGGGCCTTCGCCCGTCCAGGGCAGCGGGACCCGGCATCCGTCACGCCCCTTGTCCGCGCCGCCGGACCGCAGGTAGGCGGGGTCCTGGAGGCGCTCGGCGGGGAGGTCCGCGACCTCGTGCAGGCCTAGTTCCTCTCCCTGATACAGGTAGGCCGACCCGGGCAGCGCCAGCATCAGCAGTGTGGCGGCCCGCGCCCGCCGCAGGCCGAGTCCGCGATCGAGCTCAGGTGAGTTGCCGTTGCCGAGCAGCCAGGCCTTGGCGCTCATGCGGCTGTCAAGGCCGTCCGTGACCGGCAGCGCATAGCGGCTGGCGTGCCGGACCACGTCGTGGTTGGACAGCACCCAGGTGGTTGACGCGCCGTGACGCTGCGCGTCGGCGAGGTTGTCGATGATGACCTGCAGGAACTCCCCGGCCTTCCAGTTCGCCTCAAGCAGGTCGAAGTTGAAGGCCTGGCCCAGCCCGGAAGGGCTGGCGTACCGCGGCCGTCGGGACGGATGCACCCAGGCCTCGGCCACGCCGATGCGCGGCGGGTCGTACTCGTCGAAGACCTGCCGCCATTGCGCGTAAATCTCGTGTACTTCATCCCGGTCCCAGAGCGGGTGCGTCCCGGTCGGGGCGGGCCAGTCGCCCTGATGCAGATTGACCGGGAGGGGCTCCAGCGGCTCGGCCAGGTTCTTGGCCAGGCCGTGCGCCACGTCCACCCGGAACCCGTCAACCCCGCGGTCGGACCAGAACCGCAGCGTGGCCAGGAAGTCGTCCCGGACCTCGCCGTTCTCCCAGTTGAGGTCCGGCTGCTGGGCGGTGAATAGGTGCAGGTACCACTGCCCGTCGGGCACCCGGGTCCAGGCCGGCCCGCCGAACGCGGACGGCCAGTCCGCGGGCGGCTGCGCCCCGTCCGGCCCCCGCCCGTCGCGGAAGATGTACCTGTCCCTGGCCCGCGACCCCTGCGGGGCGGCCAGGGCCTCACGGAACCAGGCGTGCCGGTCCGAGGTGTGGTTCGGCACGATGTCGACGATGACCTTGATCCCGCACCCGTGCAGGCCGGCGGTCAGCTCATCGAAATCCGCTAGCGTACCCAGGCGCGGGTCGACGTCACGGTAGTCGTCCACGTCGTACCCGCCGTCCGCCAGGGCGGACGGGTAGAACGGGCTGAGCCAGACCGCGTCGATGCCCAGGGCGGCCAGGTATCCGATCCGCGAGGTGATGCCCCGCAGGTCGCCCACGCCGTCCCCGTCGGAGTCGGCGAAGCTGCGCGGGTAGATCTGGTAGACGACCGCCTGCCGCCACCATTCGGCGTTGGTGGCGGCAGGACGGGGTGACATGTCCATGGCGGCGGGTCCGTACGGGTTCAGGTGGTTTCCTCGAGCTACTTGATCGACCCGCGCATTATGCCGCTGACGACCCAGCGCTGCGCGATGAGGAAGACGATGAGGGTGGGCAGCAGCGCCATCAGGTACGACGCGAAGGCCACGTTGAAGTTCCCAGTGAACTGGTCCTGGAACAAGTACTGGATCACCGGGAGCGTCTGCCACTTCGGGTTCGCCGTGACCAGCTGCGGCATCATGAAGTCGTTCCAGGACTGCAGGAAGGCGAAGATGCCGACGGTGGCGGCGATCGGGGTCAGCAGCGGCAGCACCACCCTCCGGAAGGTCTGCCAGGTGCCGCAGCCGTCGATCCGCGCGCTCTCCTCAAGCTCGACGGGGATGCCCCGGATGTAGGCGGAGAAGAGCAGCACGTTGAAGGCCAGCTGGAACATGATGTGCAGGATCGCCACGCCGAACGGGTTGTCCAGACCGATCGCCGCCGTGAGCTTGACCTGCGGCAGCGCGACCACAGGGAACGGTATGAACAGGGCGAGCATCAGGTAGATGAATGTCGCCTTGAACTGCCAGTGGCCCCAGTTGCGCACGATCGACCAGGCCGCGAGCGCGCTCACCATGATCTCCCCGACCACGGCGATGACCGTGACCAGCAGGCTCATCGAGAACGCCAGCGGGAAGTCGGTCAGGTCCCAGGCGGCCCGGAAGTTCCCCCACTGGATCGGCCAGGGGAAGTTGAAGCCGGTGCCCGTGCCGGTCTGGGCCGGTGACTTGAGGGCCATGGCGATGGCGAAGTACAGCGGGACGAGGACGATCAGGGAGATGATCGCGACGACGACCGTCAGCCCCCAGTTGATCCGGCCGGCCTCAGGTAGGCGCCGCCGCCGGCGTGCTGCCACCTGCGTCGCGGCGATGGGCGCGGTGGTTACCTGGGTCGCCATTTAGAAACTCCCTCCCCGTCGCCGCAGGACGCCGAGCTGGAAGACCGCGAAGAACAGCGTGATGATGAAGAAGATGACGGCATTGGCCATCTGGTAGGCGTAGTCGCCGTTGAAGAAGCCGTTGAAGATCGTCTGCGCCACGCTCGTGGTGGCCGTGCCGGGACCGCCACCGGTCAGGCCGACAACGACGTCGTACACGTTGAGGAAGCCCTTGAACGTCAGGATGGTGTTGATGATGAAGAACGGGAAGAGCAGCGGGAAGGTCATGGTCTGGAACTGCTTCCACCCGCTCGCCCCGTCGATCGAGGCCGCCTCGTAGACCTCGGACGGGATGGAAACCAGCCCGGCCAGGTAGATGATGATCGCGCCGGGAACGGCCACCCAGGATGCGACGAAGACGACGCCGAGCCAGGCGAGGTGCTGGTTGGCCAGGAGGTCGGATTCCAGCGGGGCGAAATGGATCGCCCCGGAGATGATCGGGACCGACGTGCCGATGATGAACGTGAAGATGTAGGACACGATCAGGCCGGACAGGACCATGGGCATGAAGAAGATCGTGCGGAACCCGGTCCGCCATCTGATCCTGGAGTTAAGCGCGAGCGCCAGGGCCATGGCCACGACGTTGGTGAGGACGCACGCTACGACCGCGAAGAGCAGCGTGAACCCGTAGGAGTCCCGGATGGTCGGGTCGGCGAACGCGGCCTGGTAGTTGGCGAGACCGATGAATTTCGAGCCTCCGTACCCCACGTAGTTCGTGAAGCTCCAGAAGGCGCCCAGGACCGCCGGGTAAATGATGAAGAACGTGAACAGGATGATCGCCGGGACGATCATCAACAGGTACGTCGGCGCCACGGGGAAGAAAATGCTCTTCACTATGCTGAGCGGGTTCCGCCCGGCGGCGCGGGCTGCGGTCCGCTGGGAACGCAGTGCGGTCGCGGTCATGCCTGCCTCCTAGATCCGGTGCTCATGCGGGCTCACGCCGAGGTCCGGATGGCCAGGCGCTTGAACGCGCTGTCCATCGACGAGGTGAATCCGCCGACGCTGCCGGTCAGCATCATTTCCTGGATGAGGTTTCCGACCGGGATCGTGATCGGCACGTACGTTCCCGCTCCCTGGTAGAACCGCCCGGAGCTGACGTACTCGTTGAGGCCCGAGACCAGCGGGCTGGTCTGCGGCGGAGCGTTCTTGAGGGGCGAGAACGCGAGGTTGGCCTGGTTGTACGCGTTCATGACGCTCGGCTGCATGAGGTAATCGAGGAACTGGATGGCCGCGGCCCGCTGGGCGGGCGCCTGGGTTCGCGGCAGCCAGATGGCCAGGTCGAGGTTGACCCGGCACTTGGTCTGAGAAGCGTCGTCCGTGGCGGGCAGCGGGAAAGTACCCATCTTGAGCTTGGGATTGATGGCTTGAACCTCGCCGACGGCCCACGGCCCCTGCATGTACATGCCCGCCTGGCTGGCCGCGAAGGCCTGGTTGCCGGTGGCGTAGTGCTGGGCGATGGGGTTGGCGTTGAAGTAGGGCGCCAGGCTGAGCATCCGCTGGCAGGGTGCGGTGAAATCCTTCTCGAAGGACACCGGCGAGTTAGGACCGAGGTTGGTGCCCTCGGCGTTGAGCTGCTTATAGAAGCCCGCCACGTCCACCATGCCGCCGGTGGTGTAGTCGAACAGGCCCTGCTGAGTCGTCCAGGTGTCCCCGTACGTCTGGAAGATCGGCGTGATGTTCGCTGACTTGAACTTCTCGCACACCCCGAGGAACTCGGTCCAGGTGGTGGGGACGGAAGAAACGCCGACCTTGTCGAAAAGGTCCACGTTGTAGATGACGCCCTCGGCGGCCACCGAATAGGGCAGGATGCTGGTCTCGCCGTGAAATGAGGCGTACTGGGAGACGAGCGCCTGGATATTCGGGTCGATGGTCTGCGCCTGGGGCAGGCCAGACAGGTCGGCCAGCACGCCCCGCGCCACGAAGATGGACGTGGTCAGGTTGTAGTTGTCGCAGTCGATAGCGGGCGGGTTCCCGCGCACGAACTCCGCGATGAGGCTCGAGGTGAAGTCGTGCGTCACCACGACGTTCGGATGCGCCGCGTTGAACTTCGCGACCAGGTTGTTGAAGTAAGGGACGACCTCTGGCTTGGTCTCCTCGAACACGATTTTGGTGGCCCCGCCGCCGGCCGAAGAACAGCCGGCCACCAGGCCGGGGCCGGCGAGTGCGGCTGCCCCGAATCCGAGCGCCTTCATCATCGACCGGCGGCTCAGCACCGGGCCGCCGCCGGAGGCCTCGGGTGGCTCAGGAACCCGGGAATCTCCGGCGGCCGCAGGAGCGCCGATCCGGTGGTTCCGACCCGACCGCAGATCGTTGTCTTGCTGCACGGGACTCTCCCTCCGCACCGGGGACCGTCCCTCCGGGCCTGGCGAGCGCCCGGAGTAGGCTAGGTGATGGAACGATCTATCACATAGAAACGCTGCGCTTATCCGCTGTCAAGGGGTGACTTGTCCGGATGTACCGTGAGGGAGTGACCAGGCCCGTAGAACCCCAAGCCAGAGCCGCGGCTGCGGGTCAGGTAACGATTCAGGACGTGGCCCGCGCCGCCGGCGTGGGCCGGCAGACCGTCTCGAACGTCCTCAACGGCACTGGCCGGGTCGGCGAGGCCGCCCGGGCCAGGGTGCTCGAGGCGGTGGCCGCGCTGGGGTACCACCCGCACCACGGGGCCCGGAGCCTGCGCTCGCGCCGTGCGGGACAGATCGCTTACGTGCTGCCCCGCATCCAACTGCGCCCGAGCAACTACATCATGCAGCAGTTCCTGCAGGCCCTGGCGGCGGCCAGCGGCCGCCGAGGCCACAGCATGGTGGTCGTCGTGCCGGACGGGAACCCCCAGGACGACATGCGCCGCCTGATCGCCAGCCGCAGCGTGGACGCCTTCCTGCTGTCGGA
>JBOHCK010000073.1:0-22674 GCA_050698755.1 Streptosporangiaceae bacterium
GAAGATCGCCTGCACGCGCGAGCCGTCGTAGCTGCGGATCGTCTCGTAGGCGGCCACCCCGCCCGCGGTGGCGAGGAGCAGCGCGACGCCCACCCCGATGAACACGTCACGGAAATGCTCTCGCCGCCCGACACGGTTGAGGTAGGCGAGCAGGATCGCGACGATCATGCTGGCCTCAACGCCCTCACGCAGGAAGATGACGAGCGTGGCGAGCATCGGCGAGCCTCCAATCGTTGGCGTCCTCAAGATCAAGATCGAGTTAGCTTAGGCAAACCTTACTTGATGAAGGGCCGCCGCACGATGGTATCCGGGCAGTTCGCACGCTACCGGCCGGACTCCGGGGCGCCGGGGTCGGCTCTCCTCGACCGCGGTCAGACAGGGAATCTCTAGAGAATCTGGATTTTTTCTAGATGGAACGCGCAAATCCTGTAAGCTAAACAAAACGTTAACCGCCCAGGTGGGGGGCGGACTGCGGTGACGGTCTGGTGAGCGGAAGGTCGGCGAAGCCTTAGTGTTGCGCGTCGGCGTGCTTGGCCCGGTGACGGCCTGGGAAGGCAATCAGGAGCTGCGCCTGGGTCAGCCTAGGCAGCAGGCGGTTCTCGGCATCCTGGCGATGCGGGCCAACCGCGTAATCTCTCGCAGCGAACTCGTCGACGCGGTCTGGGGACATGAGCCGCCGCCCAGCGCGGAAGGCGGGATCTACACCTACATCGCCGGGCTCCGCCGCGTCATCGAGCCTGGCCGGTCCACGCGGGGTCAGGGCCGCATCCTGGTCTCAACCGGGGCCGGCTACGTGCTGCACCTGGTCCCGGGCCAGCCGGACGCTGTGGCGTTCGAGCAGCACCTGGGCCGGGCGCGCCAGCTGCGCAAGGGCGGTGACCCGGCCGGGGCGGTGACCTCGCTTGACGCCGCGCTCGGGCTATGGCGTGGCACCGCGTTCGCCGCCGTGCCCGGGCCCTTCGCCGAGACCGAGCGAGCGCGGCTGGCCGAACTGCGCTCCCTGGCCGGCGAGGAACGAGCGGACGTCCTGCTGGCGCTCGGCCGTCATGAGGAGGTCGTGCCTGACCTGACCGCGATGGTGGCGGACCAGCCGCTGCGGGAGCGGATGCGCGGGCTGCTGATGATCGCGCTGTACCGCGGCGGCCGGCAGGCCGAAGCCCTGCGCGTGTACCAAGAAGGAAAGCGCGTGCTGGCCGAGGAGCTCGGCATCGATCCCGGCCTCGACCTGACCCGCATTCACCAGCAGATCACGAGCATGGACCCCGCGCTGAACCTGGTCGGCGCCCCTGTCGGAGGGAACGGCACGTCCGGGTCGGTGCCGGCCCCGCGGCCCGGCGGGCAGGCGGGTCCGGACGGGCCGGGGGATCCCGGACGGCAGGCAGCCACGGGCGCCGGGAAGCCGGGGGCGTGGCCGGGCGCGCAGGGCGTGCCCTGGCCGGCCCAGCTGCCGCTCGACCCGCAGGGCTTCGCGGGCCGAGCGGACGAGCTCCGCGCGATGCAGGCGATCCTGCCGCCCGCCAGGCGCCCGCGGGCGGGCGACTCGGTGGGGGTCATCGTCATATCGGGGACGGCCGGGGTCGGCAAGACCGCGCTGGCGGTCCGCTTCGGACGCCAGGTGGCCAAGCGCTTCCCGGACGGCCAGCTTTACGTCAACCTGCGCGGCCTGGACCCGGGCCCGCCGCCGATGGAGCCGGCCGAGGCGCTGGGTTTCCTCCTGACCGGGCTCGGCGTGCCGCCGCACCGCTTCAACATCGTCGTCGAGGAGCGGGCGGCGATGTACCGGAGCCTGGTCGACGGCAAGCGGATCCTTGTCGTGCTCGACAACGCGACCAGCGCGGCGCAGGTCCGGCCGCTGCTCCCCGGCTCGCCGGGCTGCCTGGTGGTGGTGACCAGCCGCAACGAGCTGGCCGGCCTGGTCGCCGCGGAGGGCGCGGCGCTGATCACGCTGGACGTGCTCAGCCACGCCGAGGCTCGCGAGATGCTGACCCGCAGGCTCGGCCGGGACCGGATCGCGGCCGAGCCCGAGGCGGCGGACGAGATCATCGAGGAATGCGCCCGGCTCCCATTGGCGCTGAGTATCGCGGTCGGCCGCGCCGCGGGACGCCCCAAGCAGCCGCTGGCCGACCTCGCGGCCGAGCTACGGGACGCTAAGGGCAGGCTCGACGCGCTCGAGGTGGGCGACGCGGCCACCGACATGCGGGCGGTGCTCTCCTGGTCCTACGACCAGCTCAGCGAGTCGGCGGCCCGCATGTTCCGCGTGCTCGGACACCATCCAGGCCCGGACATCTCGTCCCCGGCCGCGGCCAGCCTGGCCGGGATGCCCAGGGTCGAGGCGGCCGCGGCGCTGCGCGAGCTGGCCCAGACGCACATGGTCGCCGAGCACCTGCCCGGCCGGTTCACGTTCCACAACCTGCTCCGCGACTACGCTGCCGACCTGGCCGAGCGGTCCGACACCGAGGAGGACCGGCGGGCCGCCGCGCACCGGATGCTCGACCACTACCTGCACACGGCGGCGGCGGCCACCCAGCTGTTCAGCCCCGGCCGGTCGGCGCTCCGCCTGCCCGGACCGATGCCGGGCGTGCTGCCCGCCGAGGTGACGGACAAGGACCAGGCGGCGGCCTGGTTCGACGCCGAGCTCCCCGTGCTGTTCGCGCTGATCGGGTACGCCGAGGCAGGAGGGTTCGACGCCCACGCCTGGCAGATCCCGTGGGCGCTCGCCCCGTACCTGAACCGGCGCGGCCGGTTCCGCGCCTACGCGGGGACCCAGGAGGTCGCGCTGCGCGCCGCGCAGCGCCTCGGCGACCCCCTGGCCCGGGCGCACGCGCACTACCTGATCGGGCACGCGCTGGCGAACATGGACGACTACGAGGCGGCCGACCCGAACGTGCGGCAGGCGCTTGACCTGTTCAGGCAGCTCGGCGACCGGGCCAGCGAGGCGGTGGTGCTCAACGGCCTGTCCGCCATGCTGGAGCGGCAGGAGCGCTACCCGGAGGCGCTGGCCGTCGCGCTCGACGCGCTGCGGATGCTCAAGGCCGCCGGGCACTGGTGGACGCAGGGCAACCTGGAGAACGGCGTCGGCTGGCTCTACGCCCACCTCGGCCAGTACGACCAGGCGCTGACCCACTGCCAGCGATCCCTCGCCCTGCACCGGGAGTCGGGCAACCGCGGTGGCACCGCCGACACGCTGGACAGCATGGGCTTCATCTACCGGAGCCTCGGTGACTTCAACCAGGCCAAGGCCTACTACCGGCAGGCCATCGACGGGTATCGCGAGATCGGCGCGCCGTTCGGCCAGGGCAACTCGCTGAACGGGTTCGGCGACGTGCTGGTGGCGCAGGGCGATCACCACGGCGCCCGGGAGGCCTACCTGGCGGCCGCGGCGATCCTCGACACCCTCCCCCACCCACTGGCCGACGAGGTCCGCGGCAAGCTCCGCGATCTGGACCTTGAGGCACCGGACCCCGAAGGCAGGCCCGAGGCGGCCACCACCGCTCGTTCGGTATAAATAAAACGAGCAACGGGGAAGGGGGCGTGCGGCGCGTGGACACGCTCAAGGCGGTGCTGGTCGAGAACATCCATCCCGACGCATCGGCGCGGCTGGCCAAGGAGGGCTACGAGGTCCAGACGCTGCCGCGGGCGCTCGGCGAGGACGAGCTCATCGAGGCCGCGGGCGGGGTAAGCCTGCTCGGGATCAGGTCAAGCACCCTCGTCACCGAGCGCGTGCTGGACGCCGCGCCGGACCTGGTGGCGATCGGCGCGTTCTGCATCGGGGTCAACCAGATCGACCTGGCGGCCGCGAGCAGGCGCGGGGTCGCCGTGTTCAACGCGCCGTTCTCCAATACGCGCAGCGTCGTCGAGCTCGCCCTCGCCGAGATCATCGCGATGGCCCGGCGGCTGCCGGAGAAGAACGCGCAGATGCACGCCGGCACCTGGGACAAGTCCGCCGCGGGCGCCCATGAGGTCCGCGGGCGCAAGCTCGGCATCGTGGGCTACGGCAACATCGGCACGCAGCTGTCCGTGCTGGCGGAGAGCCTGGGGATGTCCGTGTACTTCTACGACATCGCCGACAAGCTGGCCATCGGCAACGCGCGGCGCTGCTCGACCCTGGCCGAGCTGCTGGAGTCGGTGGAGACCGTCACCCTGCACGTCGACGACCGTGACGGCAACCGCGGGTTCTTCGGCGAGGCCGAGTTCGCCGCGATGCGGGAGCGGTCGCTGTTCCTCAACCTGTCCCGCGGGTTCGTGGTGGACCACGCCGCGCTGCGCCGCGCCATTCTCTCTGGGCACCTGGCCGGGGCGGCCATCGACGTATTCCCCGACGAGCCGAAGGGCCGCGGCGAGGAGTTCGCCTCCGAGCTGCGCGGACTGTCGAACGTCATCCTGACCCCGCACATCGGCGGCTCCACCGAGGAGGCCCAGCAAAACATCGGCGAGTTCGTCGCCGGGAAGCTGGCCGACTACGTGGCCTCGGGCGCCACCGCGCTGAGCGTGAACCTGCCTGGCCTCGCGCTGCCCGCGATGAGCGGGACCCACCGCCTGGTCCACCTGCACCAGAACGTGCCCGGCGTCCTGGCCGCGATCAACCGCGTGCTCGCCGAGCACGGCGTCAACGTCGAGGGCCAGCTGCTGCGGACCAGGGACGAGTACGGTTACGTGCTGACCGACATCAGCAGCGAGTACGGCGAGGACGTCCTCGCCGAGCTCGGGGCCATGCCCGTCACCATCCGCCTGCGCACGCTGCGCTCGCCCTGACCGGCCAGCGGCGGGCGGCCGAAAATCGGCCTATAGGTGACGAGCCATTACATATTCCTCATGTTGGTGACCGGGCACGGCCGGGGCCGGGATCACGCACTACCCTTTAGGGACACTGGGCCTGGCCGCGCGCGACGAGAGGAGCGGATTCTGTGCCCGGCATGAATTCAGGCCTGAATCCGGCGGACCCGACCCTGGTCTCTGCGTTCAGGTCAGCGCTGCTGCACCAGGGTGCGATCGCGCTCCTCATCATCGCGCTCCTCTGGCTCGTCTGGGCGACGGCCCGGGCCTGGCGACTGACCGCGCCCGGCGCAAAGGCGGCGGGGGGCGGCGCGGGGACCGGGGCAGGCGCGGGGACGCGGCCGAGCGCGCGCGGGCTGGCGGGCTGGGGGCGGCGCGCGGGCGGGGGGCCGGCGGAGGCCAGGGGACGTTGGCTGCTGCGGGTCGGGTTCGGGGCGATCTGGATCCTCGACGGGATCCTGCAGGCCCAGCCGAAGATGGCGGGCGGGCTCGCCTCGCAGGTCATCGAGCCGACCGCGGCGGCGTCCCCGGGCTGGGTCCAGCACCTGGTCAACTGGGGCGGGATCAGCTGGTCCTTCCATCCCATCCAGGCCGGTGCCGCCTCCGTCTGGATCCAGGTCGGGATCGGGGCCTGGCTCATCGTCGCGGCGCACGGGCCTTGGTCGAGGTTCGCCGGGCTGGCCAGCGTGGGCTGGGGACTTGTCGTGTGGGTGTTCGGCGAATCGTTCGGCGGAATCTTCGCGCCGGGCCTGAGCTGGCTGACCGGAGCGCCCGGGGCGGTCCTGATCTACGTGGTCGCCGGGGCGCTGATCGCGCTGCCGGAGGACGCCTGGCGGAGCCCGCGCATCGGGCGGCTGCTGCTGGGCGGGATCGGGGTGTTCTTCATCGGGATGGCGGTGCTGCAGGCCTGGCCCGGGCGCGGTTACTGGCAGGGGACGCGGCACGGCCAGCCCGGCACCCTGTCCGGCATGGTGCAGCAGATGTCTGCCACCCCGCAGCCGCACCCGCTTGCTTCGCTGGTTTCCAGCTTCGGCTCGTTCGCCGCCAGCAACGGCTTTGCGGTGAACCTGGTGGTCGTGATCGTCCTCGCCGCGATGGGCGCCGTCTTCCTGACCGGGAATCCGCGGCTGGTCCGGTACGCGGTGTGGTTCGGCGCCGTGTTCTGCCTGGCCGACTGGGTGCTGGTCCAGGACCTCGGCTTCCTCGGCGGGCTCGGAACGGACCCGAACAGCATGATCCCGTGGATCTTGCTGTTCTCGTCGGGCTACCTCGCGCTGACCCCGGCGCCGCAAGAGGCCCCAGCGACTGCTGCGGTCGCTGAGGTAGCCGAGGCTGATGTGGTCACTGGGCCGCGGGGTGGGCTGGGCACGTGGACGCCGAAGGCGCTCGGGAGCGCGGTTGCCACGGCGAGCCTGCGATCGGTCGCGGCGGTCGGGGCGCTGGCGGTCGTGGTCATCGGCGCGGCCCCCATGGCGGTCGCGTCGGTGAACCGGACCGCGGACCCGATCCTGGCCCAGGCCATCGAGGGCTCCACCGAGCAGGTGGACACCCCGGCTTACGGCTTCCAGCTCACCGACCAAAGTGGCCAGACGGTCACGTTGGCCAGCCTGCGCGGCAAGGTCGTGCTGATGACGTTCCTCGACCCGGTGTGCACCTCCGACTGCCCGATCATCGCGCAGGAGTTCAAGGAAACGGGAGTGCTGCTCGGGTCGGCTGACAAGGATGTCGACCTGGTCGCCATCGTCGCCAACCCGATCTACAGGTCCGTCGAGTTCACCCAGGCCTTCGACCGGCAGGAGGGGCTCAGCACGGTGCCGAACTGGCTGTACTTGAGCGGGTCCGTCGGCGAGCTAGGCCGCGTCTGGAACGAGTACGGAGTCGCCGTCCAGGACCTGCCCGCCGGCTCGATGATCGCGCACGAAGACCTGGCCGTGGTCATCGACAGGTCCGGGCACATCCGCGAGGAACTTGGCGCCGATCCGGGTCCCGGCACCACGAGCACCAAGTCCTCGTACTCCGTGCTGCTCGCCCAGTACGCCCGTCAGGCGCTGGCCGACTCGTGATCCGGCGCGCACTCCTCACGCTGCTGTGCGCGAGCCTCGCGGCGGGCTGCGCGTCGCGGGCCGCCGCTCCCGCCGGCCCGGGCCTGACGGTGGTGACCGCGCCGATGTCTACCTCGCTGGTCACGGCGCAGGGCACGTGGGCCGTGGCGGTCATGGGCGGGTCGGCCGCCTCGTTTGACAACTTCTGGCAGCTTTTCGTCCGGCCGACCGAGGCCACCCGCTGGTCGCTAGTCACCCCGGAGGGCGTGGCCGACAACGGCGGGCTCGTCGCGGCGGGCGGCGCTGGCGGCACCTCGCTGCTGGTCGGGTTCCGGCCCAGCCAGGACCTGTCTTTCTCGCCGCTGGCGGCGAGCACCGATGTGGGCCGGAACTGGACGCCCGGCCTGCTCGACGCCAACCTGGCCGGCGTCCCCGATGCGCTGGCCGTCGCCGCGTCGGGGCAGGCGATCGCCCTGCTGCACGACGGGAGCATCGAGGAGGCACCCACCGCCGCGGCGGCGGCCGCCGGGCACTGGTCGCCGCTGACGACCCTCGGCAAATTGGCGGCGTCCGCCCCCGGGCACTCGTGCGGTCTCGCGGGGGTGAACGCAGTGTCGTTCGGCGTCAATGACACCCCGATGGCGGGAGGTAGCTGCGCACGGCGCGGGGTGGCCGGGATTTTCGCGGAGAGTGGCGGGACGTGGCAGGCGGCCGGGCCGACGCTGCCCGCGGCGCTCAGCGGTGATCAGGTGCAGGTCCTCGGGCTGGCCAGCGCGCCGGGCGGGACCGCGGCGCTGATGGCGGCCGGGACTGTTCTGGTCGCCGCCTGGTCGGACGGGGCCGGGTGGACGGTGTCGGCGCCGGTGGCGGCGGGCACCGTGAGGGCGTCGGGGTTCGGGCCCGCCGGGAGCGTCTGGGTGCTCCTCGGCGGCGGCCGCGCGGAGGCCATCAGCGGGACCGGGGGCGCGTGGCGGGCGCTGCCGGCCGTGCCCGCGGGGACCCAGACGCTCGCGCCGGTCACCGGCGGCGGGTACGACGCGCTGGCCGTCTCGGGGTCCAGGCTCACGGTCTGGCAGCTCGGGGCGACAGGCTCCTGGGTCCAGGTCCAGGTGATCAACGTGCCGATCGAATACGGTTCCTCGGGCTAAGGGGCGGTCATGAGCTATCTCATCAACCACTGGTCCTTCGACCCGTTCCTCATCCTGGCGATCGTCGTCGCCGTCTGGTACGAGATCGGGCTGTGGCGGCTGGCCCGGCGGTCCCGCCCTGAGCGGACCCGCGAGCGGCGGCTGCGGTCGCTGTGGTTCTACGGCGGCCTGGCGGTGGTGCTCATCGCGGTGGAGTCGCCGATCGATTACTGGGCCGACGACTACTTCTTCGTGCACATGATCCAGCACCTGCTGCTCATGTTCGCCGCGCCGACGCTGATCGTGGCGGGGGCGCCATGGCAGCCGCTGCTCGACGCGCTGCCGGGCCGGTCGGGGCGCAGCGTGACCCGCGGCGTCATGACCGGCGGCTGGTCCAGGCCGCTGCGGGCGGTGGGCTCCTTCCTGCTGCGGCCGTGGGTGGCGGTGGCCCTGTTCAACGCGGTGATGCTGGTCTGGCACCTGCCGGGCCCCTACGACCTGGCCGAGACCAACCAGGCCGTGCACATCTGGCTGATGCACGCCAGCTTCGTCGCCGCCGGGGTGCTGTTCTGGGTGCAGTTCATCCCGTCGCCGCCGTTCCGCCGCAAGATGCCCATCCTGTCCCAGGCGGGCGCGCTACTGCTCACCAACGTGATCATGATCGGGATCGCGATGTCGCTGAGCATCTTCGTCTCGGGCTCGGTGTACTCGGTCTACGACCACGTGCCCGGGGTCACCCTGCCGCCGTTCGCGGACCAGCAGATCGGCGCGGCCATCTTGTGGGTATGCGGGGACTTCTGGGCCCTGCCCACGATGATCGTGATCGTCAGGCGGCTGATGTCGGCCGAGGGGAGCATAAGCGCGGCGCTGGAGGCGATCATGAACCGCGGCGCGCTGCGGGCCTCGCCGGCCGGCTGGGGCCGCCCGCGCTCGGGCGTCCTGGACACCCTGCGGGCTCAGCCGCCCTCGCCGCCGGACGCGGGGCCGTGAACCTGCGGCCCGCGGGCGCCGGGACGGGCTGAGGCCCCGGGGAACGGACGTTCGGCCAGGCCGCCGTGGGCCCGGAAGGGCATGACGCTGCCTGGGGGCTTCCGGCCTGGCTCGCCATCGGGGGGCCCGGGAGACGCGGGATGCCCGGGCAGGATGTGCTCAGGGAGGATGTGCTCAGGGAGGATGTGCTCGGTGATCTTCCGCAATCCGCTGAACGCCGACGAGCGGGCCACGGCGATGACCCCGACGATCAGCGCGGCGATCCCGCCCGCCTGGATCGCGAGCATGGCCGGGGTGATCTGGAGGCGGTCGCCGAACACCACGATCCCCAGCGCGATCCCGGCGAGGGGCTCGCCGGCGGCGATGGCGGGCAGCGACGCGTGCAGGGGGCCCGCGCTGAACGCGTTCTGCATCAGCCAGATGCCGACGATGCCGGCGCCGACCAGGGCGTAGGCGGACCAGGTGCTGAACAGGGCGGTGAACGAGTTCGACTGCATGATCTCGAGCGTCTGCCTGGTCAGCGCGTCCTGGATGCCGAAGACCAGGCCGGCGGCGAGCCCGGTGAGCGTGGCGCGCGCCTGACCCTGACTCCGGCGCCCGATCAGCACGGCGACCAGCGCGACGCCCGCGATAATCGCCGCCGCGTACCACTGCGAAAACGAGCCGAACGACAGGCCGATAGGGGTAATCGACCGCGACACCGACAGCAGGGTGACTCCGCCGATCAGGATGACCGCGCCGATGACCTCGGCCGGCTTGACCCGCTGGCGTGACATCGGGACGGCCAGGACGAGCGCCCACACCAGGTAGGTGGTCAGGAGCGGTTCGATGAGGGTCAGCTCGAGGTGGCCGATCGACCAGGCCGCGCACAGGTACCCGGCCACCATGCAGGCGATCCCGAGCAGCCACCGGGGCTTGCGCAGCAGGTCGGTCATGATACGCAGGCGGAGGAACCGCGACTCGGGCTCCTGCTCGGCCGAGAACTGCTGGAGCACGAACCCCACGCCGAGCAGGACGCCGGCCACGAGCGTCGTCGCGTAGTTCACATCCAGGTCCACGGCGCCCTGTTCCTGCTCGTTGCACGGTGTGCGGGTATCAAGGACAACGTGCACTGGTGACCGCTAGTTTCGGCCCGGCCGCGCGAGATGGCACGTGCGCCGATCGTATGCCACCCGGCCGCGTGCGGTGGGCCACCGCACCGTAGGAGGCCCGGCCCGTAGTCCACCGGTGGTCATCCGAGTTACAGGTTTGTTCCTGCGAGACGGCGCCCATCGCGAGGCCCCGGTACGGCATCATTGGTCGGGTGGACTGGGGGACCCAGGATGGCGTGTGTACCGTAGCCGGCGAGGCATTCCCGTTGCTGCCGCAGCGCCGGTCGCCGGGCGAGCTACTGGCTGAGCCGCTGGCTGGGGAGGGGACGGACCCGCCGCGGGCGCTGCCGGACCTGAACGTGCTCCGGCAAGTCCTGGCCGGGCTCAGGCGGCTGGACTAGGCGTCCCGGCGGACGAGCAACCAGCCGCAGGCGAACAGGAGTACGGCGGTCCACGCGCAGAAGACGCCGAAGCCCTGCCAGGGGGACAGCACGTCGCCGGGCTGCTGGCTGGTCTGGGCGACCAGCTGGCCGGCGATGGTGGGCAGGTAGCCGTGCACGTGGTTGGCGATGGTCCCAGGGATCAGGCTGACCAGCGGGGGGACCACGATGACCACGCCGATCACGACGAGAATCGCGGCCGCGGTGTGCCGGATCAGGCCGCCGATCGCGAGCGCGAACAGGCCGAGGACGACGAGATACAAGATCCCGCCGAGGGTCGCCCGCAGGACGCCCTGCTCGCCGAGCGTAACGTCGACGTGACTGCGCAGGATCGAGGTGCTGAGGAAGAACACCGCGAACACCGTGATCGCGCTGACTACCAGGTCAAGTCCGACCCACACGACGGCCTTGGCGGCCAGCATCGGGATCCGCTTGGGCACGGCCAGCAGCGACGCGCGGATCGCGCCGGTGGTGTACTCGGTGGTGATCACCATCACGCCGAGCACGCAGATGGCGAGCTGGCCGAGGCCGAAACCGGCGCCGTAGATCACCGCGGTCGGGTCGGTGAGCAGCCTGACGTGGTTGGGGTGGTTGCCCGGCGTGTTCCAGTCGTGCGAGATGACCGCGGCGATCAGTACGGAGAACCCGACGGCCACGACCACGAAGGCGAACAGCGACCACAGCGTGGACCGCACCGAGCGGATCTTCGTCCATTCCGCGCGCAGCAGGTGGCCGAAGCCGAGCGCGGACGGCCCGGCGGGGGTGGCCAGCACGGGCGCGGTGGGGGCAGGCGCGGTGGTCATCGCACGCTCCGTTCGGCTGGCTGGGAAGCCGGTTCTGCGCCTCGCGCGGCTCTGGAGCCGTGGTCACCGTACTCGACACTATCCGCGGTCAGTTCCATGAACGCCTCCTCCAGCGAGGCCAGCCTGGGCGTCAGCTCGTAGAGCACGACCGACGCCGACGCGGCCAGCTCGCCGATCCGCGGGGCCTCCAGGCCGGTGACGATCAGACCGGCGGGATCCCCGCCGCCTCCATTACCCGGGGTGGCGGCCTCGGGCTCGATGTGGCCGCCCGACGCGGTGATCAGCTGGGCCAGGCGGTCCGCCTGGGGCGTCCGGACCAGCACTGACCGTTCGGAGCTCCGCTTGATGAAGTCGTCCGTGCTGGACTCGGCGATGAGTGCGCCCCGGCCGATGACGATGAGATGGTCTGCGGTGACCGCCATCTCGCTCATCAGGTGGCTGGAGACGAAGATCGTTCGCCCCTCGTTGGCGAGCTGCCGCATAAGGGTGCGGACCCACCGGATGCCTTCCGGGTCCAGGCCGTTGACCGGCTCGTCGAGGAGCAGCACGAAGGGATCGCCGAGCATAGCCGCCGCGATGCCCAGCCGCTGCGTCATGCCGAGGGAGAAGCCGCCGACCCGCTTGCGGGCCACGGGGGTGAGCCCGACCAACTCGAGGACCTCGTTGACCCGGCGGGCGGGGAAACCTTGGGTCTCGGCGAGGAACAGCAGGTGGTTGCGGGCGCTGCGGCCAGGGTGCAGCGCGCGCGACTCGAGCAGCGCGCCGACGGTGTGCAGCGGCCTGGGCAGCTGGGCGTAGGTGAGGCCGCCGATCGTCGCCGTGCCGGACTGCGGCCGGTCCAGGCCGCAGATGAGCCGCATCGTGGTGGACTTCCCTGCGCCGTTCGGGCCGAGGAACCCGGTCACCCGGCCGGGCTCGACAGTGAACGACAGGTGGTCAACGGCGACCTTGTCGCCGAATCGCTTGGTCAGCTCGCGTGCCTCGATGAGCCCCGGTGCCTCGGCCACGTCATCTCCCCGTACCGGACGGCGCCCGACCACCGGGCGCGCTGCCAGTTACGGCCCTAGAATGCCGCCTGTCGCGTAGTAACGCAAACCCAATGTCGTGGCCTGATAATGTCGGGCCAGCCGAAGGTGCCGGTGCCCGGCGGGGGGTGCCAGCGGGCGGCTTTCCGGTTCATCGCAACCCCTGGAGCACACGGCGGATGAAGGCTCTGGTCAAGGCGCGGGCTGAGCCCGGCCTGGTGGTCGAGGACGTGCCGGTCCCGGAGGCGGGCCGCGACGACGTGCTCATCCGGGTGCTCAGGACCGGTATATGCGGCACCGACCTGCACATCTACGACTGGGACGGCTGGGCGCAGGCAAACGTGCCCGTCCCGCTCGTCATCGGCCACGAGTTCGTCGGCGAGGTCGTCGAGGCCGGGTCGGACGTGCACGACCTGTACCGGGGGGACCTGGTCAGCGGCGAGGGCCACCTGGTGTGCGGCCGCTGCCGCAACTGCATGGCCGGCCGGCGGGTCCAGTGCGCGCGCACCAAGGGGATAGGCGTCAACTACCCCGGCGCGTTCGCGGAGTTCATCGCGCTGCCCGCGACGAACGTGTGGCGGCATCCGCGGGACATCGACCTTGATGTGGCCGCTGTCTTCGACCCGTTCGGCAATGCCGTGCACACCGCCCTGACGTTCCCCATCCTGGGCGAGGACGTCCTGATCACCGGGGCCGGCCCGATCGGGCTGATGGCCGCGATCGTGGCCAGGCACGCGGGGGCGCGCTACGTGGTCATCAGCGACGTTTCGCCGTACCGGCTGGATCTGGCCAGGCGGATCGGGGTCACCCTGGCCGTGGACGCGGCCCGGGTGACGTTGCCGGAGGCCATGAGCGAGCTGGCCATGCGGGAGGGCTTCGACGTCGGGCTCGAGATGTCGGGCAAGCCGGCCGCGCTGCGGGACATGCTCGCGTCCATGACCCACGGAGGGAAGGTCGCCATCCTGGGCCTGCCGACGGAGGAGTTCGGGATCAACTGGGCCCACCTGGTCACGAACATGCTCACCATCAAGGGGATCTACGGCCGCCAGATGTTCGAGACCTGGTACGAGATGTCGGTGCTGATCCAGTCGGGCGTGGACATCTCGCCGGTGATCACGCACAGGTTCGACGCCGGCGACTACGAGCAGGCATTCGCGACCGTGCGCAGCGGGCTGTGCGGCAAGGTGGTCCTCACCTGGACCGACATCTGAGAGGTTTTAGGGGTTGAGGGAGTTGTTCGAAGGCACACAGCAGCAGATCCGCGCCGAGCTTGACCAGATCCGCGCCGACGGCCTGTTCAAGACCGAGCGCGTCATCGTGAGCCCGCAGGGGTCGAGCATCCGCGTCGAGGACGGCGCCGAGGTGCTCAACTTCTGCGCGAACAACTACCTGGGCCTGGCCGACGACCCGCGTCTGGTCGAGGCGGCCAAGGAGGCGCTGGACCGCTGGGGGTACGGCCTGGCCAGCGTCCGGTTCATCTGCGGGACCCAGGATGTGCACAAGCACCTCGAGCGGCGCATCTCCGGGTTCCTCGGCACCGACGACACGATCTTGTACTCCTCGTGCTTCGACGCCAACGGCGGCCTGTTCGAGACGATCCTCGGTGCCGAGGACGCCGTCATCAGCGACGAGTTGAACCACGCGTCGATCATCGACGGGGTCAGGCTGTGCAAGGCACGGCGGCTGCGCTACCGCAACCGCGACATGGCTAACCTCGAAGCCCAATTGCAGGCCAGCGCCGACGCCAGGCGGCGGCTGATCGCCACCGACGGCGTGTTCTCCATGGACGGCTACCTGGCGCCGCTCGGGGAGATATGCGAACTGGCCGAACGATACGACGCGATGGTCATGGTCGATGACTCGCACGCGGTGGGGATCGTCGGCGCCCGCGGGCGGGGCACCCCCGAGCTGCACGACGTCACCGACCGCGTGGACATCGTGACCGGGACGCTGGGCAAGGCGCTGGGCGGTGCGAGCGGTGGTTACACCAGCGGCCGCCAGGAGATCATCGACCTGCTCCGGCAGCGGTCCAGGCCCTACCTGTTCTCCAACTCCGTGGCCCCCGCGGTGGTCGGTGCCTCGCTGGCGGTCCTCGACCTGCTGGAGGGCGGCGACGACTTGCGGGCTCGCCTGCGCGAGAACACGTCCTGGTTCCGCAGCAGGATGACCGAGCTCGGCTTCGACGTCCTGCCCGGCGACCACCCGATCGTGCCGGTCATGATCGGGGACGCCGCGCGCGCCAGCCGGATGGCCGACGTGCTGCTGGGCAAGGGCATCTACGTGATCGGGTTCAGCTACCCGGTGGTCCCGGTCGGCAAGGCCAGGATCAGGACGCAGTTGTCCGCCGCGCACACGCGCGAGGACCTGGCGACCGCAGTCGCAGCCTTTGCCGCCGCGCGCGACGAGCTCAGCTGATCCCCTGGTAGACCTGCTTGGCGTGGCCGGCGAGCACGCCGGCCAGGGTGTCGTCGGGTAGCCCCAGGGCCGCGACCGCGCGGGCGTTCCTCGCCACGCCAGGGACGCCAGGCCAGTCGGTCCCGAAGATCCACTTGGCGGCCAGGGCCGGCAGGTCGAAGCCTGCGTAGTAGTCCGGCAGGCGCTTGGGCGGCAGCCCGGCCAGGTCAAGCCAGATGTTGTCCCTGGCCAGGGCCATGCGGGCGGCATCGGCGTACGTGCCGCCGCGCCCGCCGTGGGCCAGGACGAACATGACGCCGGGGAAGTCCGCGGCGATCGGCCCCATCAGCGCCGGATCACCCGCGTCGGGCTGCGAACCGGGGAAGATGCTCGGGCCGGTGTGCACGATCACCGGCACGCCGCGCTCGGCGCACAGCTCGTAGACCTCGTACATGTCGGGGGTGTCGGCGCGGAAGCCGCCGTGCACCGAGTGCACCTTGACCGCGACCGCGCCCAGGTCGAGCTGGCGGGCGGCCTCGGCGGCTGGCGGCCGGTGCAGGTGCGGGTTGACGTTGGCGACCAGGTAGAACCGGTCCGGGCGGTGCGCGATGAGCGGTAGCACGTCCTCGACCGGCTGGATCCCGGTCGCCCGCGGGCTGTACTCGGCGAACAGCAGCGCGGCGTCGACGCCCTGCGCGTCCAGCATCGCCTCCAATTGGGCCGGGACGGGATCGCCGTCGGGCCCGAAGACGTCCTGCCAGCCGGAATCCTGGCCGTAGTCAACGGCCCACTGGAACCACGCAGGGCTGACCGTGGACAGGCGCGGCACGTGCATGTGGGCGTCAATTACCGCCAGGCCGTCGATCATCGTGGGGCCCCGGTCAGACGTCGTTCGGGTGAATAGGGTCGAGGCGCCGGAGTTCGGCCCGGTAGCGGTAGGCGGACTCGATATACGACTGCACCGAGACCTCGACCCGGCCGGCGGGCAGGTGAGTCTTCTTGATCGTGGCGGGGACGCCGGCGACCAGGGCGCCCGGCGGGACCTCGAAGCCTTCCGGGACTAGGGCGGCGGCGGCCACGATCGCTCCCGTGCCGATCCTGGCCCGGTTCAGAGTGACCGAGCCCGAGCCGATGAGGCACCTGTCCTCCACCACGCAGCCTTCCAGGTGCGCGTTGTGCCCGACCACGCAGTCGGCGCCGATGAGCGTGGGCCAGTCGCGGGTGGTGTGCACCACGGTTCCGTCCTGCACCGACGTCCTCGCGCCGACCACGATCCGGCCGTGGTCGCCGCGCAGCACCGCGCACGGCCACACGGACGCCTCCGGGCCGATCCAGACCTGGCCGATGATCACGGCGTCGGGGTGGACGAACGCCGATTCGGCGATGTCCGGTTCGAGCGAGCCCAGGGCGTAGATCGGCACGGCACCCCTTCCTCCAGGCTAGGTCACGAGGATACCGGGGTCGTTACCGTGGCTTACGGGTTGCTCAGGTCGAGCACGCCGAAGCGGTGCTGGTCCCACAGGTGCAGGGCCGCCTGTTCCGGGTAACGGGTCACGTCCGGCGGGTCATCGAAGATGCGGGTCAGCCGGCTGCCCGGGGTGTACTGCGGCCAGCCCGGGTCGCCGTCCGCGGCGAACGCCGCCCACTGCGAGCGCATCAGGTTCCCCAGCGTCACGGCGCTGGCGGGCGGCTCCGGGCCGAGCAGCATCCGCCCGAGCTCGGCGTGGACGCCGAACACCAGGGGCACGTCGATGGCGTGGCAGGCGCCGAAGCCGCCCACCGGGGCCTGGTAGGTGACCTCGTACAGGTAGGTCCGGCCGCCGGCGGCGGCGTGCGCCTGGGCGAGGTGCAGGCTCGGCATCCGGAACAGCCAGTCGGAAAGCACCAGCTCGTACAGCGTCTCCGCGTCCGCCTCCGCGTAGGCGGTCCGGTAGGCCCGCTCGCCGCCCGGGCCGGGCGCCATGGCCCGCAGGGCGTCGGCGGCCCACTCCTCGGTGATCTTTCCGCGGATCCCGTAGACCTGGGTGAACAGCCGGTATTCGTCCCGGTTGTGCCCGGTGATCAGGTCGATGGTGCTGGCGGCCCCGGTGGCCACCGATCGCCAGGGCGCGGAGGGCAGCACCTCGCCGTCGACGACCGGAGAGAACGGCACCCGGATGCGGGCGACCGGCCCCCAGCTGGGGAGGTGATCGCCGGGCCTGACCTCGTCCGACGCGGCGGCCAGCTTGGCCGGGTCGATCGCCGCGAAGTCGGCCGCGGTGGCGGTGGCGCGCAGCCCGGCCTGCTCGGCGATGGCCGCGGTGACGTCGGCGGCGAGGGCGGGTGAGAAGAAGGTGCCGGGCACGCTCTGCGCGATCGCCCGGTGGAACAGGCCCGAGGCAGCCGGCATGACCAGCAGGGAGGCGATCGCGCCGGCCCCGGCCGACTCACCGAAGACGGTCACCCGGCCCGGATCGCCGCCGAAGGCCGCGATGTTCTCCTGGACCCAGCGCAGCGCCGCGACCTGGTCCAGCAGCGCGCGGTTGGCCGGAACGCCGGGCAGGTAGGCGTAGCCCTCGACGCCGACCCGGTGGTTGAAGGTGACCAGCACGACGTTGCGGCTAGCCAGCGGCGTTCCGTCGTAGCCGGGCAGGTTGGACGCGCCGGCGCGGTAGGCGCCGCCGTAGATCCACACCATGACCGGGAGCCCGGCCGCGCCCAGATCCGGCGAGAACACGTTCACGGTCAGCCAGTCGTACGGGTCGGTGCCGGGTGCGGCCTCCGGGACGGGGGTCAGCTGGAAGGCGGACTGGGGTGGCGGCGGGCCGAACGCGAGCGCGTCCCGGACGCCGTCCCACGACTGCGCCGGGTGCGGAGCCTGGAACCGCAGTTCGCCCACGGGCGGGCGGGCGAACGGGATCCCGCGGAAGACGGCGATGCCGCCCGGCCCGGTCCGGCGACCGCGGACCAGCCCGCTGGCGGTACGAACCACGGGCTCGGCTAGGTCCATGCGCACACCCCTCGGTGATTTGTCATGACGCGGACCGTAATGAACCCCTATGGCCGCCTGGAGCGAGGTTACGCCACAGGGTCGAGGACCACGACTCCCTCGTTGAAGTCGCTGGGCATGGCGGTCCCTGTTTTGCTCCCGGCCGGTCCGGGACGCGCGGGTACAGTCAACCGCATGGCTGACACCCCCAAGGTGGGCAGGTCCCCGGTTGAGCTCACCCGGCACGAGGGCGACCTGGAGCCGGACGAGCCGTACGACCGGGTGCTGTTCGCCGAGGCCGCGTTCGACGCGGCCGCCGCGGGAAACTGCCACTTCATGGACTGCGTGTTCCGCAACGTCTCGTTCGACGGCGGCCGGCTGCGGAAGGTCAGGTTCACCGACGTCACCATGGCCGAGGTCCGGTTCGTGGCGACCGACCTGGCCGAGACCGGCTGGCAGGACGTGACGCTGACCGGATGCGCGCTGGCCGGGGTGCCGGTGTTTTCCGCCGGGCTGCGGCGCGTCACGTTCCGCGACAGCAAGCTCGACTCGGTGAACTTCCGCGCGGGCACGCTGACCGACGTCACGTTCGAGAACTGCCTGCTGCGCGACCCGGACTTCGGCGGCGCGACGCTGCTGCGGGTCAGCTTCGCAGGCTGCACGCTGACCGGCGCGGACTTCACGAAGGTGACCTGCACGGACGTGGACCTCCGCCGGGCCGAACTGGGCATCACCGCCGGGTACGAGTCGCTGCGGGGGGCCACGATCGACATCGTCCAGCTGGTCGGCCTGGCCCCGCTGCTCGCCCGCCACCTCGGCATCACCGTCGCCGACTGAACAGGGGTTCGGAATGGACTACTACCAGCATCATCACCGAGTTCGCCGGGCTGGCCCCCGACAAGATCATCAGGGAGGCCACCACGTTCGTCGCCGACGGGCATCACGGTTGGCGCCGTGGCTTCGAGCGCCATGAGAACGTCCTGGTGGACACCTCCCTTATCCCGGCGTTGCTGGGTGAGCACGGGGTGACCGCCACGGTGGGAACCTCGTTCGGCGCCGCGCAGGTGCCGCCGGGGCTGCGCACGGTGACCGGGACGAAGCCCGGTCCTGGGTGAGGCGGTTTATCTGGTGACCCGGGCCTGGTTAGCGATCGCGCGCGTGGCGCGGGCGAAGGCCTCGCTGCGGTCGCGGTAGTCGCGGAAGTGCCCGAAGCTCGGCGCGGCGGGCGAGAGCAGGACCACGCCGTCCGGGCGGGCCCAGGCGAACCCGGCCGCGACCGCCTCCGCCAAGTCGCCGCAGTCGGTGATGCCCCCGAACGCGGCGTTCGGCGTGGCTGTGCTGGCCTTTGCGACCTCGGCGTGGATGCGGGGGCCGCTGTCGGGGAGGGTCAGGACGAAGGTCGGGGCCTCCCGGGCCACGACGCCGGCGGCCAGCGGGGCGTAGTCGATGCCACGGTCGTGGCCGCCCACGATCAGCGCGACGCGGCGACCGGGCAGGGAGTCGAGCGCGGCCAGGGTGGGCAGCACGTTGGTGGACAGGCTGTCATCGACGAACGTGACGCCCTCGATCGTGGCGATCGGCGTGAGCCTGCTGGGCAGGTGCCGGTAGTGGCTGGCCGCGGCCTTGAGGCGGGCGTCGTCGCGCGCTTCGGGCACGCCGAGAGCGATCAGGCAGCGGCGGGCGATGAGCGCGTTCCTGCGGTTGTGCCGGCCGAGCAGGCCTAGGGGCTCCATCCAGTCCGCCTCTGGATCATCGTCCGCGGACACCCACTCGACGCGCGGGCCGAGCAGACCCGCGCGCTCGGCGAGCAGGTCGCTGTCGCCGTTGGCCACCGTCAGTTCGGCCCCCGGCTGGGCGCACATGGACAGCTTGTCCCGGTAGTAGTGCTCCACTCCCCCGTGCCAGTCCAGGTGATCCGGGTGCAGCGAGGTGACCGCGGCCACGGGCGGCGAGCACGACAGATCGGTGGCCTGGTAGCTGGAGACCTCGATGGCCCAGTAGTCGTTCTGGGCTGGCCCGCTTTGCTCGGCGGGGTCGTAGGGGTCGTATGGGACGACGCCGATGTTGCCACCCACCAGGCACCGGTAGCCGAGCCTTTTTAGTAGGTGCCCGATGACCGAGACGGTAGTGCTCTTGCCCTTGGTGCCGGTCACGCACACGACGCGGCGCGGGTCGACCTCGGCGGCGTCGGCGAGCCACAGGCCGAGGCCGCCCACAACCGGGATGCCCCGCTGTTCCAGCTGGGCTACCTCCGGGCGGTAGCGGCTGAGGCCTGGGGTCTTGACCACCACGTCGCAGCGCTCCAGGGCGGCGAGCCCGCCGTCGCTGGTAGCTCGCACTTCTTTGTCCTGGGGGTGGTCGTCGACCAGGACGGGGTCGACGCCCAGGGCGGCGAGCTTGCGTTGGTTCGCGTGGCCCTCGCGGCCCATGCCCCAGACGCCGACCCGGGCTCCGGCCAGGTCGGACCAGGAGAGCTTCGGGCGGGTCATCGGTACCCGGCGGGGACGAAGTTCTGGCCCACCGGCCGCAGCATGGCGGCGGCTTGCGCCTCACCGGGCGCATCCGGCCAGCTTGCTACCTCGCGCGCCAGTTCCTGGAGCAGGCCGGTGTCCGCCCGGTCATCCCGGTGCGCGGCGAGGACCGCGGCCCGGCACTCGCTGACCTCGCCGACGCACTCGAACGGCTTGGCGCCCGCGCCGAGCAGCGCCCGGAACTTGGCGACGAGGCCGGGATCTTCCAGCGGTTCACGGCTCGGCGCGAAGATCCGGCTTAGCGCCTCGGCGGGCAGGAACGGGGCCAGGATCAAGTCGATAAAGCAGCACTTGTCGCACTGGCCGCACCAGTGGTCCAGTCGGCGCGCCCGGTCGGTGTAGAAGGCCTTGTTGCAGCTCCGGAACGATCCGTGGTAGTCCGGCAGCGCCGCGAACTGCTGGCCGACCCACAGCTCGGTCCGGTCTCGCAGCCACGAGAAGTACTCCGGCATCGTCGGGCCGACCTGCGTCAGGACGCCGCGGAACCCGGCCTCGAACGTCTCGCTCTTGGAGAACTGGTGGTTGACCGGGCGGCCGTGGTCCTCGAGCGTGGGGATCGAGGCCGACCACTCGTTCGACATGACCACTGCGTCTTTGTCCTCGAGGACCGCTGCGAGCACCGCGATGGCGGAGAGGATCCCGGTCACCGGCACGTGGCCGTTGAGGAAGCCGAGTTCGGCCGAGCGGAGCAACTGCGGGTCGATCTCCCGCTCGGCCCGCACGATGGGCAGCCCGGTCACCGCGGCCGGCGCCTCGATCGCGTCGAACCTGTCGGCCGGCCGGCTCACGATGAACAGCGCGGCATCCGCGAGCCGGCGCACGTGCTCGACCACCACGATCGAGTCGATGCCGCCGCCGAACGGCACTAGCGCCCTTGGGAGGTTATCGGCCGCCGGTCCTCTCGGGTCTGATGTGGAGTTGGCGCGGCGTGCTTCGATGCGCAGCGGGGTCAGGTCCAGGTGGTTGCGGTACGCGAACTCGCCCAGGCCCTGGAGGTAGAACTCGCGCAGGAAGGCCAGCTCCGCCTCGGTCAGCGGGGTCGGACCGAGGTCGATGACTGGGGGGGCGGCGGTCTTGTAGTAGGAGACGCCAGCCAGGAGGAAGACCAGGCGCGCGGCGGCCTGGGCCGCTTCCGTAGGCCAGCACGGACCGGGCTCCAGGGTGATCCGTTCGGTGAAATGATGCCCGTCTAGCGAGTAGTGGCAGGTCAGCAGGCCTCGTTCGGGATCGGTGGTGAAGGACTCATAGCGGAACACCCGCCCGCGATCCCGTGGGTGTGGCACCGTACCGGGAAGAGTCATTACGGTGTCACACCCCTGGCCTGCCGACTGCCGCTCAGCCGAGCGACCAGGGCCAGACGACCGCACGGGCGCGCCGCACGGTCGCTGAAGAAGTAGCCGTCGCGGGCGGCTGGGGGGTCTAGGGGGCCGGTGGGGAGATCGGTTACGTGGATCTGGGCTTCGGGCACGCCGGCCTCGCGCAGGACGAACCGGTTGGCGGCCCATAGGTCGAGCAGCCAGCGGTCCGGGGCGGCGTCCGGGCGGATGAAGTCGGCTGCGGCCGCGCCGAAGGCGGCGGTGACGGCCTGGTGGACGTCGGCTCCGACCTGGTAGCGGGCGGGCGAGGCGGCGGGGCCGACTCCGGCGATGACCTGCGACGGGCGAGAACCCAGAGTCTGCATCGCGGCCAGCGCCGCGGCGGAAACGCGGGCCACGGTGCCGCGCCAGCCGGCGTGCACGCAGGCCAGCACGCCGGCTACCGGGTCGTGCAGCACGATCGGGACGCAGTCCGCGGTCAGGATGGCGAGCAGGACCCCGGGAGACCTGGTGACCAGCGCGTCGGCGTCCGGTATGGCGTCGTCGAGCGAGAACGCGCCGCTTCCGGCGTCCGCTTCGCCCACGACCCGCACTCCGGACCCGTGCACTTGGCGGGCGAACACGAAATCTTCCTGGCCAGCGCCCAGGGCCTGGGCCAGGCGGCGCCGGTTCTCGAGCACGAGCGCGGGATCGTCGCCGACGCTCAGGCTCAGGTTGAGCGTCGCGTACGGCCCATCCGAGACACCGCCGGTTCTGGCCGTGACCACGGCGTCGGCACCAGACACCGCAAGCGCCGGCCAGGTCAGCAGCCGCAGGGCACCCGCGACGCGGATGCTGGCCGGGGCCTGCGCGGTGGCGGTCGCTGAGAGCGGCCGGGCATGGGCGTTCATCGCGTGCGATCCTAGCGCTGTGGGAGCGGTGATCGACGAAACGAAGCACCAGGGGCTCGCCTCGCTGCCGGGGTTCCCGTTTGAGGTTCGCACCAGTGCCTCGACGCGCGAGCAGGCCGGGCGGCTGGCCGACCGCTGCAGCCGGGCCTACTCGTACCTAGCCCGAGTTTCCGATGATCATGGGTTTGCGAGGCCGACCCGGTTGCCGGCCCGTTGAATTTTTGCAGGTTACTACGCCGGCTGGGTGTTGAATCAGTGGCCGGAATGGTGTATTACCCATATAT
>JBOHCK010000074.1:0-22621 GCA_050698755.1 Streptosporangiaceae bacterium
CTCCCAGCGGGACCTCGGCGACGAACTCGTCACCGGTGCCGAGCAGCCGGGCGTACCCGGTCGCCACCGGGGCGCCGCCGTGGACGACCCGGCCTTCGACGACCGCCTGGCTGCCGGCGGCCGCCGCCGGCTTGGCGGCCCCGCCTACCGGCGCGCCGCACCCGCCCGGGCTCAACGAGCCTCCCCCAGTTCGATCGGCACCCCGACCAGCGACCCGTACTCGGTCCAGGAGCCGTCGTAGTTCTTGACGTTGGGCTGGTCGAGCAGTTCGTGCAGGACGAACCAGGTGTGCGCGGAACGCTCGCCGATCCGGCAGTAGGCGATGGTGTCCCGGCCGAAGTCCAGGCCCGCCTCGTCCTGGTACAGGTGGCGGAGCTCCTCGTCGGAGCGGAACGTGCCGTCCTCGCTGGCCGCCTTGGACCAGGGCACGTTGCGCGCGGTCGGGATGTGCCCGGCCCGCTGGGCCTGCTCCTGCGGGAGGTGGGCCGGGGCCAGCAGCCGGCCCGCGAACTCGTCGGGGGAGCGCACGTCGACCAGGTTGCGCTTGCCGATGGCGGCCACGACCTCGTCGCGCAGCGCGCGGATAGCGGAGTCCTGCCCGGCCGCGGTGTAGCTGGTCCGCGGGCGCTCCGGCACGTCGGTGCTCAGCTCGCGCGAGTCCAGCTCCCACTTCTTGCGGCCGCCGTCGAGGAGCAAGACCTTGTCGTGTCCGTACAGCCTGAAGTACCAGTACGCGTAGGCGGCGAACCAGTTGTTGTTACCGCCGTAGAGCAGGACCGTGTGGTCATTCGAGATGCCCCGCTCGGACAGCAGCGCCTCGAAGCCGGTCTGGTCGATGAAGTCACGGCGGACCGGGTCCTGCAGGTCCTTCTTCCAGTCGAGCTTGATCGCGGACCGGATGTGGCCCTTGTCGTAGGCCGTGGTGTCCTCGTCGACCTCCACGATCACGACATCGGGGTCGCCGATATGGGCCTCCGCCCAGTCGGCGTCCACGAGGACGTCGGAACGGCTCATGGTGGGTGTTCCTCCTTCTCCGGCTCGGGCCGCTAGGCGGACGGCCGGACCTTTAGGTTGCGCTGGATGAGCAGATACGCCTGGCAGCCCAGGCAGAAATCGAAGGCCGCGTTGAGAAAGGCCGCGGCCAGTGCGAACGCGGTAAACACGATGCCGACCGCGGTGGCGCCGAGGGCGTAGCCCAGGACGCCGCCGATGGCGAAGACCATGCCTACCCCCTGCGAGAACCTCGGGGGAGCCTCGGCCTCGGTATGGCCGGGCGGCCCGAGCCGGGGGCGGATGAAAGCGCGGAACACCACGCCGTACGGCGCGTAGCGCAGCCCGGCCAGGGCGCCGACGGCGAACACTACCATCTGCGCGCCGAGCAGCCAGGCGCTCCCCGTGATCAGGACCACGGCGAGCACCGCGGTGGTGATCGCCGCCCCGAACCTGGGACCGCGCGGGTCGATTTCCATGGTTGCGCTCCTCGCCGTAAAGCATGCTCTCCCTCCATGCGGAGGGGGCCGGGATCAGGCCGCCGAGCGAGGACAGAGGGCGGTGGCGACGCGGCAGAAGTCGACGGCACGCCGCTTGGTCAGCATTTGCGCTGTCCAGGAGCTCACGCACCAGATGCTATGCGGGCTAACCATGGCTGTCACTTCGACCGCCAGTCAGGGTTCCGAGCGCCGCGATCACGTCGGCCTGACGCGGCTGGCCCACCGCGCGCTTGACGATGGCGCCGTCGGGGCCGAGCACGAGGACGGTGGGGGTGCTGATGACGTGCAGCCGGCGGGCCAGGTCGAGTCGCGCGGCGGCGTCGATCTCGACGTGCGCCACGCCGTCGGCCATCCCCGCCACCCGGGCCAGCATCTGCCGCGTCGGGCGGCACGGCGCGCAGAAGGCTGTCGAGAACTGGACCAGCGTGGCCTGTTCCCCCAGCCTGCTGCCGAGGTCCGCCTCGGTCAGGACGAAGAGGCCGCGCTCGGCGCCCGCCCCGATAGCCGCGCTACCCGCCGGCCCGGCCCGGAACCGCCCGGCCCGCCGTTGCCAGGCCACGCCCACCGCGGTCGCCACGGCCAGCACCGCGGCCAGAGCGATCAGCCCGCCAGTCACGCCCATAGACAGCACGGGCGCGGCGCGATCAATTCCCGGTCAGGTCGGATTGGCGGTGACGAGCACCTGGTGATTCGCCGTGATCTGGAACTGGCTGATCGCACCCGCCGTGGTCGCCATCGAGCCCGCGTACCAGACGTGGCCCTCGTCACCCGCCGTCGTCCAGGCCGCTACCTGGGTCCGGGTCCCGTCCGGGTGGACGACCCACAGCTGGCACGTGGTCCCCGTCGGGATGCGCTGGACAAGTACCTCGAACGCGTTGCCCCACAGCTCGTCCGAGTAGGCCACGGTGACGCTGGCGGCCTGGCTCGACCCCTGCGCGATCTCCCAGCTGTGTTCGCTGCCGCTCGGGACGGGCACGTCGTGGGTCCTGGTCGTGGCGGACTTGACCCCGGCGAACGCCCCGCCGGCGAGCACCACGACGGCGGCGGCGGCCGACACGTAACGCCACCTCTCCCGGCGCCGCTTGGCCTTGGCCAGGTCGAGCACCGTGCCGATCAGCTCCGCCGGGGGCTCGTCGGACGTCATCCAGACCGGGTCATCGGCGCTGATCCGGCTGACCTCATCCGGGGTCAGCCTGGCCAGCAGCGCGGGCAGGCCCGCCAGGCCCGCGAGTTCGTCGCGGCACTCCTGGCAGGTGGCCAGGTGGGCGTCGACCTGCCCGCGTTCGGCGGGGTCGATCGAGCCGAGCACGTACACGCCAAGCGACGGCCTGGCCTCGGTGCAGTCCCACATCTGCGTCATGGCGCCAGCCCTCGTTCCTGCAGCGCCAGCTTGAGCGCCTTCAGCGCGTAAAACGTCCGGGATTTCACGGTACCTGGCGGTATGCCCAGCGTGGCGGCCGCCTCCGCGACCGAGCAGCCCCGGTAGTAGGTCTCGATGATGACCCGGCGGTGGTCGGGTCGCAGCGACGCCAGCGCGTCAGCCACGGCCCACGACTCAAGGGTGCGGTCGGCGTCGTCGTCCGAAGGCAGCAAGTCCAGCGCGGCCTGCGCGGTCTCCGGCGGCCTGGCCTGCCGCGCGCGGTAGGAATCGACGGCGAGATTGCGCGCGACCGCGAACAGCCAGGGCCTGGCCGGCCGGTCGGCGAGCGCCTCGGGATGGCGCCACGCCCGCACAATCGTTTCCTGCACAAGATCCTCCGCGCGCTGCCTGTCCCCGCCCGTCAGGTGGAGGGCGTAGCGAAGCAGGGCGCCGCCGTGTTCGGCATACAGTGCCCGGACAAAGGCCTCGTCAGCCACCCGCCCAGAGCGGGGCGCGGTTCCCGCGTTTGGCACACCCATTAGAACGTGTGCCTGCGCAGGACGGTTCAACGGGCCAGGAAACTTGCGGTGGCCGGGGCTCTGGCCGTTTGGGTCGGAGCCCGGAAGGCTCGGAGGTCCGTACTGGCTCATCGCTCACCCGGGATCTGACTTCGGAACGTACATGGACGGACACAATGGGCGTTGTCCACCCAGTGTGCCCCATTAGCCGCGGGATGCCCAGCCCCGGTGCTGACCCGCATGTCAGCCTCCGGCAAACTGCGGCAGTACCTCGATACGGGCGGCGTCAGGCAAGACGATCTCGGCGGCCACGTGACGGCCCGCGGGTGCCCCGTCGACCAGGAAAGAGGATGTGGCGAGCACCGAGCGCAACCGCCCGTCATCCCCGCGCCGGGCCACGATCACCTCCAGGGCCTCGGCCAGCGTCGCGGCTTCTACCGACTCCTCGGCCACGCCCGCCGCCTGCTTGGCCGCGGCCCAGTACTGGATTGTCACTACGGCCATATCAGTTATTCTCTTCTCAGCGGGACCCGGGCGCCGATGCCCCCGGGTCCTTATCTGTTTATATAGGCAGTGGAGGTGTCATCGGGTGAGCGACCTGCTGCTGATCACCGGCGCGCTCGAGCCGTCCTCGGAGGTGCTGCCCGCCCTGGGGCTCCTGCTGCATCAGGTCCGCGTGCTGCCCGCGGACGCCTCCGCCCTGGTGGAGGCCCCGCCGGCCGACGCGGTGCTGGTGGACGCCCGGCGTGACCTGGCGCACGCCAAGAGCATGTGCCGGCTGCTGCGCACGACCGGCCTGGACTGCCCGCTCCTCGCGATCGTAACCGAGGGCGGGCTCGCGGCCATCAACGCCGAGTGGGGCGTCGACGACGTGGTCGTGCAGACGGCCGGACCCGCGGAGGTCGAGGCCAGGATCCGGCTTGCCATCGGCCGGCGGGTGCTGGCAGCGGTGACCGGAGAACCTGACGAGATCCGGTCCGGCGAGCTGGCCATCGACGAGGCCACCTACGCGGCCCGGCTGCGCGGCCGCGTGCTCGACCTGACGTTCAAGGAATTCGAGCTGCTGAAGTTCCTGGCCCAGCACCCGGGCCGGGTCTTCACCCGCGCTCAGCTGCTGCAGGAGGTCTGGGGTTACGACTACTTCGGCGGCACCCGCACGGTCGACGTGCACGTCCGGCGGCTGCGCGCCAAACTCGGCCCCGAGCATGACGCCCTGATCGGCACGGTCCGCAACGTCGGCTACCGGTTCGTCCCGGCCAAGGGCGAGCGGGCCGACCGGAACCCGGGGGCTCCCGAGCGGGCCCTGCGCGGCTACGGCGGCCGCGCCGCGACGCAACTCCGATGACCGAGGCCGAAGTCACCGAGGTCCTCGCCCTGGCCGGGGCCGCGGCGGCCCGCGACGGGGTGGCGCCGCTGTCCGAGCACGTGCTGCTCCACCTGCGCTACGAGGGCCAGGACGATGGCCCGGGCCCCGGCACCGACCTGCTGGTCTCCAGGGACGGCAGGATCGCAGGCTACGCCTACCTGGACCCGCCGGCCCTGGACCGGCCAGCACAGCGTCCGGACCGCAGCGGCGAGCTGGTGGTCCACCCGGACTACCGGCGCCACGGGCTGGGCCTGGAACTGGTGCGTGCGCTGGCCGCCGCGGCGGACGGGGATCCGATCAGGTGCTGGGCGCACGGAGACCTGCCCGCCGCCGCGATGCTGGCCAGGGCGGCCGGCTTCGAGCGCTTCCGCGCGCTGTGGCAGATGCGGCGGCCCCTGGATAACCCGCTGGACGAGCCGGCGTTCCCGCGCGGAACGACGCTGCGCACCTTCAGGCCCGGGCAGGACGAGGACGAGTGGCTGGGGCTCAACGCCAGGGCGTTCGCCAAGCACCCCGAGCAGGGCGCCTGGACCAGGCACGACCTGGAGCTGCGCGAGCGGGAGCCGTGGTTCGATCCGGCAGGCTTCTTGATCGCGGACCGCCACGGCACCATGGCGGGGTTCCACTGGACCAAGGTGCACGGCCCCGCGGACGCGCCGGGGAGCATCGGCGAGGTGTACGTCGTCGGGGTGGACCCGGGCGAGCAAGGGACCGGGCTCGGCCGGGCGCTGACCCTGGCCGGGCTGCTTTACCTGCGCGACCGCGGCCTGGCCGAGGTGACGCTGTACGTCGGCGAGGACAACGCGCCCGCGATCAAGCTGTACGAGGGACTCGGCTTTACCCGCTCGGCGACGGACGCGATGTACCGCCCGCGCGCGAGTTAGCTGCCTTCGATGCCGAGCGCCTCGTCGAGCTCCGCGGGCGTCAGCGGCCGGTCGCTGGCCGCCACCGCGCTCAGTACCTCGGCGTAGAGCTCGATCTCATCGAGGGCAACGCGGTCGTGAACACGAAGATCCAGCTGCTGGGGAATCGTGCTCACCTCCGGCGCTGCTTGCGGCCCCGTCTCCTTGCGCCCCACGTTACGTGCCGACACTGCTCCTCCGCATGACCCATCAGGGCCATTCGCCTACCACCTTCACGTGCGGTTTTACCCAGCTGAGCGGTAACGATTCCGCCAAACTACCGCGCAGTTCTCGTCAATCCGGTAATGGGCGTCACAGGTACCACATCCGCATCCCCGTCAAAAGTACTTATACGTTTCAACACTGCTCGTTGCCCGCGAAACCGGATAAAACTGGACAGTAGTTCGTTTCGGTTGCGCAGCACAGTGCAGACAGACAAGAGTCATGCACGTATTGCCCCCGTCCCGCCCGTCCTGAGCACGCATACTACAGAGGCAGGGTCCCGCTAGTCACTCAGGCGGCCCCGCGCCTCGCTAGCGTCGCTCAACTCGGACACCGATTCGTCTCCTCCTCCTACATAAATGATCTCGGGAAGCCATGAATGACAACAGTGATCTCCTGCCGAACCTAGCCCACGAAGATGCATTCGAAATGCAGATGCGCGGCTACAGCCGCCGTCAGGTTGACGAGTTCATCGCCCGGTGCCGCAGCCAGATCAGAGACCTAGAGCAGCGACTTGCCCGATCCCTTGACGACCAGGAGGAACTCAGGCACGACCTGGCCACGTCCCGCCAGCAGGCCCTGGGCGCCAAGCCCGCCCATGAGGAGGTCAGCGAGCGCATCGCGCAGATCCTGAAGCTGGCCGACGACGAGGCCAGGTCCCAGAAGTCGAAGGCCCACGACGACATCGCCAGGCAGCGCAACGACGCCCAGGCCGAAGTGGACAAGACCCGCGCCGAGGCACGCGAGCAGGCCGAGCGCATGCTGACCGCGGCTCAGGAGCAGGCCGAGCGCGCGATCACGTCCGCCCGCGCCGAGGCGGACAAGACCGTCACCGCCGCCCGCGCCGAGGCCGACCACACCACGACCGAGGCCAGGAAGAAGTCCGAGGCCGTCATGGCCGACGCCAAGGCCCAGGCCAAGAAGGCGCTGGACGAGGCCACGGCCCGGGCCACCGCCATCCACGACGGTGCCGAGCGCCGGCTGAACCTGCTGTCCACCAGGCACTCGGACACGATCAAGCGGCTCACCGAGATCCTCGACGGGGTGTCTTCCCTCGTGGCCGCGGAGAACGCCCGCATGTCGCTGGAGGACGAGGTCGACCATGCCACCGCCAAGGCCATCGGGTCGGCTGACCAGGCCGCCGGCTCACGCCCGGCCCCGGCTGCGGCCGGGTCGAACGGCCCGGGCCGCAACGGCCCGCCCAGCGCGGGCCCAGCCTCGAGCGTAGGAACCGGGACCCCGCGTCCGGCCGCCCAAACCGTCGTCGCCGACGCGCCGCCCCGCCCGGAACCCAGGACCCCTGGACCGCAGACGCAGCCTTCCCCGCAAATCCAGGCGCCTCCGGCGCACTCGGACAAGCCCGCCCAGGCGCGCGCCGCGGTGGCCGACCCTGGCATCCGCGTCGTACCGGGCAGCGACGACGACTGACGGCTAGCGCGTCACCCGCCGGTCATCCAGAGCGCCGTCCTGGCCCTGCGCGAGCAGGTCCAGGCGGCGCAGGATGACGCCCTCACGCAGGGCCCACGGGCACAGTTCGATCTGATCGACGCCCAGCAGGTCGAGGATGGCGTCAGCCACGACGGCGCCGGCCGGAAGCTGCGCGACCCGGCTGGCCGAAACCCCTGGCAGCCGGGCCCGCTCCGCCTGGGACAGGGCGGGAAGCCGTTCGGCCAGCGCGGCCACGTCGGCGTGCCTCAGCACGCGCTTGACGTAGGGCCCCTCGCCGGACGGCGCCGCGCCCGCGATCCTGGCCAGCTGCCTGAAGGTCTTCGACGTGCCGACCACGTGGTCGGGCGCCCCCTGCCGCAGTATGCCGCCCGCCTCCCGGGCGATGACCGCCCGCACATGCTTGCGCATGCCGCGCACCTGCTGGGCTGACGGCGGGTCGGAACTGATCCAGTCCCTGGTGAGGCGGCCGGCGCCCAGCGGCAGCGAGGCCACCACCTCCGGCTCCTCGTCGATCCCGGACGCCACTTCCAGCGACCCGCCGCCGATGTCGATGACCAGCAGCCGCCCCGATGACCAGCCGAACCACCGCCGCGCGGCCAGGAACGTGAGGCGCGCCTCCTCCGGGCCGGTCATCACGGTGATCTGCGCGCCGGTCTGCTCGCGGATCCGCTCAAGCACCTGCTCGCCGTTGCCGGCCTCGCGAACGGCCGAGGTCGCGAACGCGATCAGGTCCTCGACCCCCTTGTCCTCCGCGATGCGCAGCGCCTCCTCGACGATGCCCCGCAGGCTCCGCTCGCCGGGACCCGACAGCGAACTCCCGTTCTCCAGGGACTCTGCGAGCTTGAGTTCGACCTTGTGGGAGAACGCGGGCGTCGGCCGCGCTCCCTGGTAGGCGTCCACGACAAGCAGATGCACCGTGTTGGACCCCACGTCCAGCACCCCAAGTCGCATACCCTGACGCTACCCTGCCGCCGCCGCCTGGTGATCCGCCCGCGTCACACGAGACCACCCGGCGGTGTTTCAGATAATTTATTCCGAACGGCGATTGCTGCGCGTACCCGGACACCGGGAGGTCTGGTCTGGACATGCACAACGGGGAGGTGTCCTACTGGTGGCGGGCCCGCGGCCGGCCGACGCAGCGACCGCCCCTGCCGGGCGGCACGGAGGCCGACGTGTGCATCGTCGGCGCCGGGTTCACCGGCCTGTGGACGGCCTACTACCTCAAGCGGGCCGACCCCGGGCTGCGCATCGTGGTGCTCGAGGCGGCCTTCGCCGGGTTCGGCGCCTCCGGCAGGAACGGCGGCTGGGTCACGGCCGCCCTGCCGGGCTCGCGGGCCCGGTACGCCGCGCACCCGCGCGGGGCGCAGGGCGTCCGTGACCTCGAGCGGCACCTGCGCGAGACCGTCGACGAGGTCGCCCGGGTGTGCGCCGCGGAGGGCATCGACGCCGGCCTGGTCAAGGGGGGCGAACTCGGCGTCGCCACCTCCGCGGCGCAAGACGCGCGACTACGCCAGCACCTGGACGCCGAACGGTCCTGGGGAGCCGATGAAAACATCGTTCGGTATCTGGATAAAGAGGAACTGGCCGGGCGGCTCCAGGTGGCAGGAGCCGTCGGCGCGCTGTACCGGCCCGACTGCGCCCGGGTGCAGCCAGCCGATCTCGTAGCCGGGCTCGCCGAGGCCGTCACCCGCTCCGGGGTCCTGCTGTACGAGGGGACCCCGGTCTCGGATATCACCGCCGGGCGGGCCAGGACGCCGATGGGCGACGTGCGGGCGCCGTTCGTCCTGCGGTGCACCGAGGGGTTCACGGCGGAGCTGCCCGGGTCACACAGGACGCTGCTCCCGATGAACAGCTCGATGATCGTCACGGGCCCGCTGAGCAGCGACGCCTGGGCCTCGATCGGCTGGGACGGCTGCGAGACGCTGGGCGATGAGGCGCACGCGTACATGTACGCGCAGCGCACCGCGGACGGGCGGATCGCCCTGGGCGGGCGCGGCGTCCCGTACCGCTTCGGCTCGGGGATCGACGACGACGGCATGATCCCGCCGTCGACCATCGCCCAGCTCGGCCGGATCCTGCGCCGCATGTTCCCTGCGACGGTCGAGGCGGGCATCGAGCACGCGTGGTGCGGGGTGCTCGGAGTCCCGCGGGACTGGTGCGCCACGGTCATGATGGACACGCGCACCGGTCTGGGCTGGGCGGGCGGTTACACCGGGCACGGGGTGGCCGCCGCCAACCTGGCCGGGCGTACGCTGGCCGACCTCGTACGCGGCGTGCCCAGCCCGCTGACCACCCTGCCGTGGGTGGGGCACAGGTCCCCGCGCTGGGAGCCCGAGCCGCTGCGCTGGGCCGGGGTCCACGGCCTGTACGCCCTGTACCGCACGGCGGACCGGCTGGAGGGCACCGGGCGGTCGGCGCGCACGTCGCTGCTCGCCCGGGCCGGGGACCTCATCTCCGGCATCCCGCACTGACACATCCCCGGCATCCGGGGCCTGACGCATCACGAGCTTCCCGGACCTGGCACATCCCCGGCTTCCGGGGCCTGACGCATCACGAGCTTCCCGGACCTGGCACATCCCCGGCTTCCGGCGCCTGACGCATCACTAGCTTCCCGGACCTGACACGTCTGCGGCCTCCCGGACCGACATCGGCGCTTCATCCCCGTCGTTCACTGTGCCCTTCCTCACACCGGCCCAGGTCTCGCCCTTCCCGGTTGACATCACTGATATTGCTTATCTAGCATAATGATATCACTTTTTAATCAGGGAGATGGCGATGGGTGCATCTGGAAGCGCGGTCGAGATCGCGCACCTGCGCAAGACCTACGGAGCACTGACCGCGGTGGACGACGTCTCGTTCACCGTGGCCGACGGCGAGATCTTCGGGATCCTCGGCCCGAACGGCGCGGGGAAGACCACCACCGTCGAGTGCGCCATCGGGCTCCGCTCGCCGGACTCGGGGACGATCCGGCTGCTGGGCCTGGACCCGCACGCCGACCGGGCACAGGTCCACGAGATCGTCGGGGTTCAGCTCCAGGCGAGCGCGCAGCCGGCGAAGCTCAGGGTCCGGGAGATCCTCGACATGTACTCCTCGTTCTACCGTCAGCCCGCCGACGTCAGGGAGCTGACCGAGGTGCTCGGGCTGGACGGCAAGCTCGGCGACTACTACAAGTCCCTGTCCGGCGGGCAGCGCCAGCGGCTCTCCGTCGCGCTGGCGCTCATCGGGCGGCCGAAGATCGCGGTGCTCGACGAGATGACCACGGGCCTCGACCCGCAGGCCCGCCGCGACGCCTGGGACCTCATCGAGGGCATCCGCGAGCGCGGCGTGACGATCCTGCTGGTCACGCACTTCATGGAGGAAGCCGAGCGGCTGTGCGACCGCGTGGCGCTGATCGACCACGGGCGCATCGTCGCGCTGGACTCCCCGGCCGGCCTGGCCACCCAGGCCCGGGGCGGGAAGACCGTTCGGTTCCAGCCCTCGTCCCGGTTCGACGACCGGCTGCTCACGGACCTCCCCGAGGTCACCGGGGTCGAGCACGACGGCCAGCACGTCGTGGTCACCGGGACCGGCGAGCTCGTCAACGCGGTGATCCTGGCCCTCGCCACCGTCGGCGTTACCGCGCGTGACGTCCGGCTCGATTCGTCGAGCCTCGAGGACGCGTTCGTCCGGCTCACCGGCAGGTCATCGCTGGAAGCCACCCCAAGCAAGGAAGGAGCACTGGCATGACGTCGCTCACCACTCAGCTCACGCTGCCGCTGCCAGCAATAGGAGCACGGCGCACCGCCTTCGGCAAGGTCGTGCTGAACGAGGCCAGGCTCACGTGGCGGCGGCCGATCGGCCTGATCGCCGGGGTCGCCATCCCCGTGTTCCTGACGGTCCTGTTCGGCAACCTGCCCACTTTCCACCAGTCCCCGGCGAGCTTCGGCGGGATCACCCTATTCGACGCGTACATACCGGTCCTCGCCGTGTTCTCCCTCGCCATGCTCGCGCTGCTCGGCCTCCCGATCCCGCTCGCCTCCTATCGTGAGCTGGGGGTCCTGCGCCGCCTGTCGACCACCCCGGTTCCCCCGTCCTGGCTGCTCGCCGCGCAGGGCCTCGTCCAGCTTTGCGTCGCGGTGACCGGGCTCGCCGTCATCCTCGTCCTGAGCGTCGTCGCGTTCGGGGCACCCGTCCCGAAGAGCCCGGGCGGGCTGCTGGTCTCGGTCATGCTGTCCGTCGCCGGGCTGTTCCCCATCGGGCTGATGATCGCGGCGATGTCCAAGACCGCCGGCGCCGCGAGCGTCATCGGCCGGCTGGCGTTCTTCCCGCTGATCTTCTTCGCCGGGCTGTGGCTGCCGCGGGCGCTGATGCCCTCCGTGCTCCTGGACATCAGCAACTACACCCCGCTCGGCCCGGCGGTGCAGGCGATGCAGTCCTCGATGCTCACCGGGTTCCCCTCGGTGCAGCCGCTGCTGGTCCTGGCGGGGTACGCGGTGGTGTTCGGGTTCCTGGCCAAGCGCTTCTTCCGCTGGGAGTAGCGCCGTCTGGCCTGTTCGGTGGCCGGGACTCCGGGCTTCGGCTCGGTCCCGGCCACTCGCCTGTGCATGTATGCCAGGCTGGTCGGGTGGCTGACTTCATCGACAAGGACCTGACCGGCTCCCGGTTCGAGCGCGTGTACCTGACCGGTGCGCGCTTCCACCTGGTCGACCTGACCGGGGTGACGATCAGCGGCTCGCTCCTGGCCGACGTGGACATCAGCGGGCGGATCCGCAACCTGCGGGTCAACGGGGTCGACGTCGTGCCCCTGGTGGAGGCCGAGCTGAACCGCCGCTACCCGGACCGGGCCAAGATGCGCCCGGCCGACGCTGACGGGTTCCGCGACGCCTGGGACATCCTGGAGCGGCTGTGGGCGCAGACCGTCACCCGGGCCCGCGGGATGACCCCGGAGCTACTGCACGAGCGGGTCGACGGGGAGTGGTCCTTCATCCAGACCCTCCGCCATCTGGTCTTCGCCACCGACGCCTGGGTGAACCGCGCCATCTTGGGCCAGCCGTGCCCGTGGCACCCGCTCGACCTGCCTGCCGACGAGATACCCGACGAACCCAGCGTCCCCCGCGACCTCGACGCGCGCCCGCCGCTGGAGGAGGTGCTCGCCCTGCGCGCGGACCGGATGGCCGCCGTCCGCCGGGTGCTGGCCGGCCTGACCGACGAGCGGCTGGCCGGCGTCACGGTCGCGGTCACGGAGCCGGGTTTCCCCGAGCCGGAGAGCTTCGCCGTGCGGCGGTGCCTGCAGGCCATCCTCAACGAGGAGTGGGAGCACCGGCTGTACGCCGAACGGGACCTCGACGCACTGGTCCGGTCCTCTTTACCGGGGCTTGTCTTATGCCTTACCGTGGCCCGATCCACGACAGGGCAGGTGAGGCGTGAGCGAACTGTGGCGCAAGAGCGCTGTCGAACTGGCCGCCATGATCCGCGACCGCGAGGTCAGCAGCCGCGAGGTCATCCAGGCGCACCTGGACCGGATCGAGGCGGTCAACCCTTACCTCAACGCCATCGTCCGCCTCCTGCCGGACCAGGCCCTCGCGGCCGCCGACGCCGCCGACCGTTTCGTGTCGGATGGCGCCGGGCTCGGCCCGCTGCACGGCGTCCCGTTCACGGTCAAGGAGAACATCGACCTGGCCGGAACCCCGACCACGCAGGCGATCCCGGCCCTGGCCGAGGCGGTCGCCCCGGTCGACGCCCCGCAGGTGGAACGGATGCGCGCGGCGGGCGCGATCCCGATCGGCCGGACCAACCTGCCGGACTTCGGCCTGCGCGTGCACACCGACTCGGCCCTGCACGGCCTGACCCGCAACCCGTGGAACCCGCAGCGCACCCCGGGCGGGTCGAGCGGCGGCGAGGCCGCCGCCCTGGCCACCGGGATGAGCCCGCTCGGCCTGGGCAACGATCTCGGCGGATCGCTGCGCAACCCCGCGCACTGCTGCGGCGTCGCGTCGATCAAGCCGTCCACCGGCGCCGTGCCCGCCGCGACAGTGATCCCGCCGGAGGACATGAACATCTCCTACCAGCTGATGGCCGTCGAGGGCGTCCTGGCCCGCCGGGTGGCCGACGTCCGGGCCGGCTTCACCGCGCTCGCGGGCCAGCACCCGCGCGACCCGCTGAGCGTCCCCGCGGTCTTCACCGAGCTGGCCCCCGGCGAGCGGCCCAGGGTCGCCGTGCTCCCCGAGCCGCCCGGCGGCAGTACCCACCCGGAGGTGGCCGCGGCGGTGCGCCGGGCGGCCGACGCGCTCGCGGACGACGGCTTTGAGGTCACCGAGACCGCGCCGCCCGACTACGAGCAGGCGATCGAGCTGTGGGGCACGATCCTCTCCGCCGACTTGCGGGTCATCCAGCCGCTGCTGGAGCAGCTCATGGGCCCGGGCGGCCGCCAGTTCCTCGCCAACGCGCTCGACACCCTTCCCGCACCGGACCTGGCCACCTGGGCGATGGCGCACACCGCCCGGCACGGGCTGGCCCGCCGCTGGAGCCTGTGGTACCAGGAGTACCCGGTGCTCCTCAGCCCGGTCTGGTCCCAGCCCGCCTTCCCGCTGGACTTCGACATCGCCACCCCCGAGGGTGCCGCCGCGACCCTGGAGCTGATGCGCCCGGTCCTTCCGGCCAACCTGCTCGGCACCCCGGCCGCGGTGGTCCCCGCCGGGATGGCCGATGGTCTGCCCGTCGGGGTCCAGGTCATGGGCGGCAAGTACACCGAGCTGCGCTGCCTGAGCGTGGCCGAGGCGATCGAGCACCGCCTCGGCCCGCTCACGCCGATCGATCCCGTCCTGCCGTAGGGTCCTGGCCTGAGGTCCTGGCCTAGGGCCTTGGCCGAGGTCCTGGCCTAGGGCCTTGGCCGAGGTCCTGGCCTAGGGCCTTGGCCGAGGTCCTGGCCTAGGCGAGGTCGAACCGGTCGAGGTTCATCACCTTGCCCCACGCGGCGACGAAGTCGGTCACGAACTTCTCCTTGGCGTCGTCGCTCGCGTAGACCTCGGCGAGCGCGCGCAGCTCGGAGTTCGACCCGAAGACGAGGTCGACGCGGCTGCCGGTCCACCTGACCTCGCCGGTGGCGGTGCCGCGTCCCTCGAACGTGGTCGCGTCCTCGGACGTCGGGTGCCACGACGTCCCCATATCGAGCAGGTTGACGAAGAAGTCGTTGGTCAGCGACCCGGGGGTGGTCGTGAACACGCCGAGCTTGCTCCCGTCGTAGTTCGCGCCCAGGACGCGGAGGCCGCCGACCAGGACCGTCATCTGCGGGGCGCTCAGGGTGAGCAGGTTCGCCTTGTCGACCAGCAGGTACTCGGCCGGCAGCCGGCTGCCCTTCCCGGCGTAGTTACGGAACCCGTCCGCCTTCGGCTCGAGCGCGGCGAAGGACTCCGCGTCGGTCTGCTCGTGCGACGCGTCGGTCCGGCCCGGCGAGAAGGGGACTTCGACGTCGAAACCCGCGTCCCGGGCGGCCTGCTCGACGGCCGCACCGCCGGCCAGGACGATCAGGTCCGCCAGCGAGACCTCCTTACCGCCGGCCTGGGCGGCGTTGAAGCCCTGCTGGATCCCTTCCAGGGTGCGGAGCACCGTGGCGAGCTGGTCGGGGTGGTTGACCTCCCACCCGCTCTGCGGCTCCAGGCGGATGCGTGCGCCGTTCGCGCCGCCGCGCTTGTCACTGCCGCGGAAGGACGAGGCCGCCGCCCACGCGGTAGAGACGAGCTCGGACACCGATAGGCCCGAGGCCAGGACCTGGTCCTTGAGAGCGGCGACGTCCGCCGCGTCGATGAGCTTATGCGCCACCGCCGGGACGGGGTCCTGCCAGAGCAGCGTCTCGGACGGGACCTCGGGGCCGAGGTAGCGCACGACCGGGCCCATGTCGCGGTGGGTCAGCTTGAACCACGCGCGGGCGAAGGCGTCCGCGAACGCCTCCTGATCCTCCATGAACCGCCGGGAGATCGGCTCGTAGATCGGGTCCAACCGGAGCGAGAGGTCGGTCGTCAGCATCGTCGGGGCGTGGCGCTTGGCGGGGTCGTGCGCATCGGGGACGGTACCCGCCCCGGCGCCGTCCTTCGGCTGCCACTGATAGGCGCCGGCCGGGCTCCTGGTCAGCTCCCATTCGTGACCGAACAGGGTCGCAAAGAAGCTGTTGTCCCAGGTGGTCGGAGTACTGGTCCAGATGACCTCGATGCCGCTGGTAATGGCGTCGCCGCCCTTGCCGGTGCCGTACGTGCTCTGCCAGCCGAGGCCCTGCTGCTCGATCGGGGCCGCCTCGGGATCGGGGCCGACGTTGTCCGCCGGGCCCGCGCCGTGGGTCTTGCCGAAGGTGTGACCGCCGGCGATCAGGGCGACCGTCTCCTCGTCGTTCATCGCCATGCGGCGGAACGTCTCGCGGATGTCGCGCGCCGCGGCCAGCGGGTCCGGGTTACCGTTGGGGCCCTCGGGGTTGACGTAGATGAGGCCCATCTGGACCGCGCCGAACGGATCCGCCAGCTCGCGGTCGCCGCTGTAGCGCTCGTCGTCGAGCCACGTGGTCTCCGGACCCCAGTACACGTCCTCCTCGGGCTCCCAGGTGTCCACCCGGCCGCCGCCGAAGCCGAACGTCTTGAAGCCCATCGACTCCAGCGCGACGTTGCCGGTGAGGACCATCAGGTCGGCCCAGGAGATCTTCCGGCCGTACTTCTTCTTGACGGGCCACATCAGCCGGCGGGCCTTGTCCAGGCTGACGTTGTCCGGCCAGCTGTTGAGCGGCGCAAAGCGCTGCTGACCTGAGCCCGCACCACCGCGGCCGTCGCTGATCCGGTAGGTGCCCGCGCCGTGCCACGCCATCCGGATCATGAGCGGGCCGTAGTTGCCGAAGTCGGCCGGCCACCAGTCCTGGGAGTCCGTCAGCACCTCAGCGATGTCACGCTTCACGGCGGCCAGGTCCAGGCTGTTGAACGCGTCGGCGTAGTTGAACTCTTCCCCCATGGGGTTGGTCACGGCGGGGTTCTTGGCCAGGATCTTCAAGTTGAGCCGGCGCGGCCACCACTCGCTGTTGGCGTCGCCCGCGGTGGGGTGCACGCGGCCGGGCAGGACCGGACATTCCCCGGTCTCCGGGGTCGGGCCTTCGACGACTGTTGGGTCATGGTTCTCAGACATGCGAATCCTTCCGGACTAGTCGGATCACGGTGCTCAGGAACTGCGGGCGGTAGAACAATCGGGGCACAGGCCCCAGTAGACGACCTCGGCCTCGCCGATCGAGAAGCCGTGGTCGTCGGAAGCGGTCAGGCAGGGCGCCTCGCCAACCGCGCAGTCGACGTCAGCGACGACCCCGCACGACCGGCACACGACGTGGTGGTGGTTGTCTCCGACGCGCCCCTCGAACCGGGCCGGGCCGCCCGCCGGCTCGATGCGGCGGACGAGTCCCGCCGCGGTCAGCGCGTGGAGGGCTTCATAGACGGCTTGCAGGGACACGTGCCCTATGCGCCCGCGCACCCCGGAGGTGATCGCCTCGACGTCGAGGTGGTCACCCTCACGGACGGTCTGGAGCAGAGCGACACGAGCGGCCGTCACCCGCAGCCCGGCCCCGCGCAGCTCATCGGCGGTGGTCGGGGTTCCGGGCGAGGCCATGGCGCCTAACCTATCGCCCTAAACACGAATAGTTCAAGGCAGCGAATGAATCAGGTGTTAAGCCCGCGACTGGGGCGAGATAGCCTCCTCCCCATGCCGACCACCAATGACGCGCACGTACGCAACCACTGGTACTGGCGGCCCGGCTGGCGCGCGGGTCGTCACCTCTACGCCTGCCATCTCACCCTGGACGACCAGCCCCAGCTGCGCGAGCTGATCGACCACTGCCAAGACGCCCTCGCCCACCTGGAGAACCTGGACCTCATCCCGCCCGGCTCGCTCCACCTGACCATGCAGCGGATCGGCTGGGCCGACGAGATCAGCTCCACCGAACTGGAGGTGGTCGCCGAACGAATCGCGGACCGGCTCCGCGACGCACCCCGCCCCGTCGTCACCTTCCACCAGCCGACCGTGTGGGACGAGGCGATCGTCCTTAAGGCCCTTCCCGCCGAGCCGATCTACGCGTTGCGGGTGGCCGTCTACCAGGCCATCGAGGCCGCCCTCGGCCCCCGGGCGCTGCCCGTGGCCCCGCCCGCACCCGAGCAGTTCGTACCGCACGTGAGCGTCGCCTACGTCAACGGTGACGGCCTAGCCCAGCCCGTCTTCGACGCCCTCAGCCGCGTGCGCCTGCCACTCCCCGTCGCCGTGACGTTCCGCGTAGCCCCGATCCTCACCTTCCACCGCGACCACCAGATGTACGAGTGGAACAGCGCCGTGCCGATTCCGATCGGGCCGCAGTGAGCGGCAATGAACCGTAACGCCGTTTTGACAGCCTCCGTATATCCGTGCAACTATACGGATATACGGAGGTGACGATGCCGCCGAGCGACCACGATCATCCAGTCGATCAGGAGCGCGTCGCGGCGGCCCGGGCCGGGGTGCTGTCGATCGGCGACGCCGGGCGGCTGGCCGGGCTGCTGGGCATGCTGGCCGACCCGGTGCGGTCCCGCATCCTGTTCGCCCTCTCGGCCGCGACCGAGCTGTGCGTGGGCGACCTGGCGCTGGCCCTGGACGCCACCGAGGACCAGGTGACCTACGCGCTGAAGATGCTGCGGCTGGCGGGCCTGGTCAGCTTCCGCAAGGACGGCCGCATGGTCTTCTACCGGCTCAGCGACGGCTTTCCCCATCAGCTGCTTGAGCACTGCCTGCGTGAGCTGCTGACGATCGCCGCGCCCGAGGCCGACCAGTGATGCGGGTGCTTGACGCGCTGGGCCACGCCCTCGGCGTGGCCGGCTCCATGACCTGGGAGGTCACCTGGTCGCTGATCCTCGGCTTCACCTTGTCGGGGATCGTCCAGGCGGTGGTCCGCCGCCAGGCCGTCATCCGGCTCCTGGGCGATGACCGGCCGAGGACGCTCGCCGTGGCCAGCGCCCTGGGCGCCGCGTCCTCGTCGTGCTCCTACGCCGCCGTGGCGCTGGCCCGCGCGCTGTTCCGCCGGGGCGCCAGCTTCACCGCGGCCATGGTGTTCGAGATCGCCAGCACGAACCTGGTCATCGAGCTGGGCATCATCTTGGCCCTGCTGATCTCCTGGCAGTTCACCCTGGCCGAGTTCGTCGGCGGCCCGATCATGATCGTGCTGCTGGCCGTCGCGTTCCGGCTGTTCGTCCGTAAGCGCCTCATCGAGGCGGCGCGCCTTCAGGCCGATAAGGGCCTGGCCGGGTCGATGGAAGGCCACGCCGCGATGGACATGAGCATCCAGGCCGGCGGCAGCCTGTGGCGGCGGCTGGTCAGCCGCGACGGGTACACCTCGGTCAGCCAGATCTTCGTGATGGAGTGGGCCGCCGTCATCCGGGACGTGATCGGCGGCCTGCTGATCGCCGGGGCGGTGGGGGCCTGGGTGCCGGACAGCTTCTGGCGGCACCTGTTCCTGACCGGCAGCCCGCTGGCGGCCCGCTTCTGGGGCCCGGTCATCGGGCCGGTGATCTCGCTGCTGAGCTTTGTCTGCTCGATCGGCAACGTGCCGCTGGCCGCCGTGCTCTGGAACGGCGGGATCAGCTTCGGCGGCGTGGTCGCGTTCATCTTCGCCGACCTGATCATCATCCCGATCCTGGTCATCTACCGGAAGTACTACGGGACCCGGATGATGCTGACCCTGCTCGGGATCTTCTACGCCACCATGGTCGCGGCCGGGTACATCGTCGAGTTCGGTTTCGGGGCTCTCGGCCTGATCCCGGCCACCCGCGCCGCCCGGGTCACGCAGGCCGGCATCACCTGGAACTACACCACCATCCTCAACATCATCTTCCTGCTGGTCGCCGCCGCCCTGGTGATCCGGTTCTTCCGTTCCGGCGGCGGCCCCATGCTCAAGATGATGGACGGCGCCCCGGACGAGCACGACCACCATGATCACCACGCTGCGGCCCAGGCTCACGCGGCCGACGGCTGACCAGTGGCCGTCTCCAGGTCTACATATTCGAATGGCGACCGATGGCTTACAAAATGGTGGCGGTCCATGCCGTGCCATCCCGTTCCACGGCGGCAGCGCATAACCTTGCCCCGGAGGGTGAAACTGGCGTGATCTCCAGGACCATGATCATCAGGGCCGGGATATGGCTGGCGGCACTGGCCGCTGCCGCCCCGCTCACCGGCTGCGGAACCGGCGCGGCCGCCGGGCCGGGACAGGCCCAGATGCCCGCTATGCCGATGGCGTCCCGGGCCGCCGAAGCCAACCCCAACCTGGACCTGGGCAGCTCGCTCGGCGGGCAGCCGGCGCCGGACTTCCGGCTGGACAACCAGTTCGGCCAGCCGATGTCGCTGAGCCAGTTCCGCGGCAAGGTCATCATCCTGGCGTTCACCGACTCGCAGTGCACGACGGTCTGCCCGCTGACCACGGCGAGCATGGTCCAGGCCCGGCAACTGCTCGGGGCGGCGGGCACGAACGTGCAGCTAATCGGGGTGAACGCCAACCCGCGCGCCGCTAGCGTCGCCGATGTCCTGGCGTATTCCCGGGCGCACGGCATGGTCAACCAGTGGGACTTCCTGACCGGGACCGACGCCCAGCTCGAGGCGACCTGGCGCGAGTATCACATAGCCGTGCAGATCCAGCAGGGCCAGATCGACCACACGCCCGCGCTGTTCGTGATCGACCAGCTCGGCCGGGAGCAGAAGATCTACCTGACGCAGATGGCCTACTCGAGCGTCGGCCAGTCCGCCGAGGTCCTGGCGGAGGAGGTGGCCAGCCTGCTGCCCGGCCGCCCGAAGCTGGCCAGCCAGCAGTCACTGGCCACGATCCCGTCCGAGACGCCAGCGGACACCGTCACCCTCCCCACGGCGTCCGGCACGCCGGTCACGCTGGGACCCGGGCACCCTCGTCTGGTGCTGTTCTTCGCTAGCTGGCTGTCCGAGGTGTCGGACCTGAGCTCCGAGCTCACCAGCCTGAACGCCTACGCACAGGCGGCCGGGCGCGGGCCGCTGCCGCCGCTGACCGCGGTCGACGAGACGGTCACCGAACCCTCAGCTCAGGCGGTCCGGACCTACCTGAGCGGGCTCGGCAGCCTCCGCTATCCGGTCGCGTTCGACACCACCGGCCGGGTGGCCGACGGATACGGCGTCCAGGACGAGCCCTGGTTCGTCCTCATCTCCGCATCAGGCAAGGTCCTCTGGTCACACGACGGCTGGCTGTCCCTGACCGCCTTGGAAGCCGCGGCCCGCCGCGGTTAGCCACCAGCCGAGCCGGGCTGGGACCGGGTTACAGGCCGTTGGGGAAGGTGATCTGCTCGGGGGCGACGAGCGGCGTACCGACCTCCAGCTGGATCTGGGCGTGCGCGGTCAGCGGGATGTTGCGCGGATTGCCCTGGTACACCTGGCCGTTGTAAATGGCCACCACGTGCCCGGTGGCCGGGCCGACCCGGTCGGGCCCGAGCGGCTGCCCCCACTCGTCGAAGAAGTTGCCCAGGGTGTAGGCGCGGTGGACCGGAGACTCGATGTGGATGATGCCGTCCGCGGCGTGGGTGTGCAGCCAGTAAAAGCAGGTGCCGCTCTCGATGAACGGGCCCTGCGGGGTTGAGGTGGCCTGGGCCCCCGGGATGCCGATGGCGGCCGGGACCTGGCGCGCCGAGCCGTTCACGAAGATGGTCAGGTGCGCGTGGATGTGGAAGAGCGTCTGCTCGCTGGACTGGCAGCCGATACCGTCCACGGACGGCCCGGTCGCGACCGTGCCGGTCCCGACCAGCGCGGCGGCCGCGGGAATCGGCACGCCCTCGGGGCCCAGCGCGCCCGCCGAGGGCGCGGGCTGGAGGGTGCCGAGCGTGCTCAGCGGGGCCAGCGGAAGCGCGCCTCCTGCCGCCGAACCTCCGCCGGCGACGGCGAGGGTGATGCCGACGGCCGCGGCGATGACCACGACCGCTGCCCCGCTCCAGGCCAGCCAGATGCGACGCCGACGGCGCCGGGCCTGCTCCGCCCGCTCCCGGGCGATCCTGTCCCTCGCGCGCTCCCGACCGCTCTTCGACACGTGGCATCCGTTCTTTTGGGGCCGACCCGACATCAGCCTAGGCAAGGTACGGCGCTTATCCAGGAGCCAGGTCCTGGACATGCCGCCGCTCCTGCTGAAACTGATCCCCTGGCTCCGGGTGAAGGTTTACTCGCCCTGACCATTGGTGGCCGGGGCGGGCTGCCGCTGGGCCTGCGGTCCGGCGGTGTGGTGGGTTACCCGAGCCGGAGGATGGTTTCCTCGATGTCGCGGTGCCGCCCGGGGGCGTAGGAGTTCTCGGTTCCGATGACGGTGAAGCCAGCCTTCTGGAGGACCCTGAGCGAGGCGATGTTGTCGCTGGCCGCCCGGGCGTGCAGCGGCCGGGCCGGCACGAGCTTGAGCAGGAGTTCCAGGGCCCGGCTGGCGATTCCGCGTCTCCAGAATGAACGGCTGATCCAGTAGGTGATCTCGGTCTGGTCCCCGGATACGAAGCTGGAGATGCTGCCGACGAGCTCCCCGTCACAGGTGATGGCCCGCAGCGTGATACCGGGCGAACTTCTTATCCTGACCAGATGAGCGTCGAAGGCGTGCCTGTCATCGGGGTCCTCGGAGGTGAACGCGGCCATCTGCACCGCTTCGGGATCGCGGCTTTGCTCGAACAGCGCGTCTAGGTCGGCATCTTCGATTGGCCGCAGTGCGATGACCGGCATCCGTCTCACCTCCGCTGTCTGCCGTCCAGTCGAACAGTAATCTTCTGCCCGGTATGCGGGCTGGTGTGCTGGGAAATGTTTACGTACGGCTAGGGCTTGCGGATTCGGTGCAGGAGGATCGTAGTGGTCGATGTCGTGGAGCGTTCGGCCCGGGTTACTGGCCTGGCTGTGGCTACGGTCGGGTCACCCGGGTGACGCGGGAGGCGCCGCAGGTCACCGGGCGGATCGTGCTGGCGGCGGTGGCGGCCCGGTGAGTGGCCGTTTCGACACGGTGGTGGTCCGGTGAGGCCGTTTCGACGTGGTGGCGGCCCGGTGAGTGGCCGTTTCGACGTGGTGGTGGTCGGTGCGGGGCCGGCCGGCGCGATCGCCGCGCTGGTGCTGGCCCGGTCCGGTGCGCGGGTGGCGCTGGCCGACAAGGCGGCCTTCCCGCGCGATAAGGCGTGCGGAGACCTGGTGGGGCCGCGGGGGGTGCAGGTCCTGGCGGATCTGGGGTTGCGCGTCCCCGACGCCGGGCAGGGATCCGACCTGCTCGCGGTCGGCCCGTCCGGTCGGCGCAGCAGGCTGCCTGCCTTCACCGGGCGTGCCTACCC
>JBOHCK010000075.1:0-22602 GCA_050698755.1 Streptosporangiaceae bacterium
CCACAGCGGCCACCGCCAGCGCCTAGTGACACGCCCCGTCACCACGCCAGCACCCATCCCCGCAGGTCAGACCCCAGATCCACGCACTAGCCCCGGCTCACATCTGCGGAACGCAGGAGGAACCACGTCTCGGTTTGGGAAAAGGCGCCGGAGGCCTAGTCCGAGCCGGGCTCATCCCCGCCGGCGGAAAGCTCGGCCTGGCCGTTGGGCGGAGCCAGACTGGCTGAGCCCAGCGGGCCGGCTGACTCGTCCCCGTCGAAGAAGCCGGGGACCGCGGCGGCCAGGATGGCGCTGACGCTGTCGGTGGCCGACGGGGCCTCGGCCGCGGGCGCGGCGCCTATCGCGGGCGTGCCGTCGGCGGCGGGCACGGCGGGCGGCTCGCGGCGGGGCCTGGGCTTCGGGCCGGACCCGGGGACCGGCTCCTCGGCGGTGCCGCTGAAGGCACTGGCGACCTGCCGCAGCGCGGTGGTCACCTCGCTGGGGATGACCCAGAACGTGTTGCCGGGCCCCTGCGCGAGCTGCGGCAATGTCTGCAGGTACTGATAGGCGAGCAGCTTGGGATCCGGGTCGTTTTCGTGCACGGCCTGGAAGACGGTTTCGATGGCCTTCGCCTGGCCTTCGGCCCGCAAGATGGCGCTTTGCTTGGCGCCCTCGGCACTTAGGATGGAACTCTGCTTATCGCCTTCCGCGGTGAGGATCTTGGACTGCCTGACGCCCTCGGCCGTTAGGATCGCCGCGCGCTTCTCCCGCTCAGCGCGCATCTGCTTCTCCATCGCGTCCTTGACCGACTTGGGCGGGTCGATGGCCTTGATCTCCACCCGGGTGACCCGGATGCCCCACTTCCCCGACGCATCGTCCAGGACGCCGCGCAGCAAGGCATTGATCTTGTCGCGCGACGTCAGCGTCTGCTCCAGGTCCATGGACCCAATCACGCTGCGCAGCATCGTCGCGGTGATCTGCTCGATGGCCTGGATGTAGTTGACGATCTCGTAGTCCGCCGCTCTCGGGTCGGTGACCTGGAAGAACAGCACCGTATCGATGAGCACGACCAGGTTGTCCTCGGTGATCACCGGCGCGCCATTGAACGAGACAACCTGCTCGCGCAGGTCGATAATCGGCTTCACCCGGTCGATCATCGGGATGACGAAATTCAACCCGGGTTCCAGCGTCTTGCGGTACCGGCCGAGCCGCTCCACGTTGCGCGCGCGGGCCTGCGGCACGATCCGCACCGAACGAAACACGGTGAGGACGACGAGGAGCGCGACTGCCGCCGCGATAAGGATTTCCGCCAAGACCATGGCTACTCCCGGGGATAGACGAGGGCGGTCGCCCCCTTGATCTGCATGACGTCAACCTTGGTGCCCACCGGGATCACTAGCGTTTCGTCGTAGGGACGCCCGGACCACTCCTCGCCGTCGATGCGAACGCGACCGCTGTGCTCGGTAACCTCCTCGAGGACGATCGCCGACCGACCGACGAGCGCGGCGGTTCCCGTGCGTAGCGCCGGCGGCTGCTTGATGTGCCTGATCGCGATCGGACGGACGACGCCGAGCCCGGCTCCCGCGGCTACGATGAACGCGGCCAGCTGCCAGGTGAGGCCGAGATGGAACCCTCCGACTACGGCCGCCACGACCGCCGCGACCGCGATGAGACCGAAGGCGAGGGTCGTGGTGAGGAGTTCGGCGACGCCGAGCACGACTGCCACGATCAGCCATATGATCCAGGACACAGTGGCCGCTCCGCTGAACGTTTCTCCCTTGAGAGTATCCCTCGCCCGGCTTTGTCCGCATCAAGCCCCGGGGAGGCCGACCTGGGGCCGTAAATACACGGCGTTATCGGGTCGATACATCACGTTTATGTGCAATATATGACAATTGGCCGTCTAGGTCCTACAGGGGATATCCATCGACCTACACTCTCCAGTAAGGGCAGAGTTCCCGCGGCGCGCTGGACAATGGGTCCAGGAGGTAACTGGTGGAACGTGGCGACACCGGTCTGGGCCGCGATGCCTACGGTCTGCCCAGACGGCGGAGGCCGGGTGAACACCGCGCCTACCAGCCACGGGGTTCGGTGGACGAGCAGGCCGACGCCGACGGAGCGAGCGGGCGGCCGGAGGCCGAGGACGACTACTACGGCCAGTTGCTGCGGCGACCCGACGACTTCCAGCCTCGCCCGCGGCTTCGCCAGCAGGGGCGTCCGCGCCTGCGCCAGCCAGGCCGCTTCCCGCCGCCGGGCCCGGGCGGCTATCCCGCCGACCCGGCAAACGGTGACCCTGCGAACGGCCGGCCCCCGATGGGGGGTCAGGCCAAGGGCGGCCCGGGGAACGGCGGCCTAGGGAACAGCGGGCCCGTCGGCGGTCTTGGGAACAGCGGTCTTGGGAACGTCGGGCCCGTGGGCGGCCCGGGGAATGGTGGCCTGGGGGGTGGCGGGCCCGTGGGCGGCCCGGGGTACGGCGGCCTGGGGGGTAGCGGCCCCGTGGGCGGCCCGGGGAACGGCGGACCCATGCCACCTCGGCAGTATTGGCTGCCGAACGGCCGAAGGGTTCCTCCCGGATACGACCAGCCGTACCGCCCTCAGGCGCCGGGAGCGGCCGGAGCCGGCCGGGTCCGGCCAGGTCCAGGTCAGGCCCCGGGACGACCGGTCGGCCAGGATCCGCTCGGCGACGCCTGGAGCCGACCGGGGCGCGCCCCCAGTCAGGCACCGCCCCAAGCTTCCGGACGAGCCCGTGGGCCTTACGGCGCCGGACGGCCAGAGGCCGGGGAGGGCCTGGGGTCACGGGCGCCGTACGGGATCCAGGGCGGGGCGACTCCGCAGGAGGCGCCCGGTCCGGTGATCCGCCAGCGGGAGACGGCCGTTCCCCCGGAGCGGCCGGTCGGCGCGGCGAACGCGGTGGCCAGCATCGCGCCGGACGGCCTGGAGGCGTTCGCGCGGGACCTGCGCGCGCTGCGAGCCAAGGCCGAGCTTGATTACCCGGAGATGGCCGAGCTCTCGCACTACACGATGAAGACGCTCGCGTCGGCGGCGGGCGGGCTCCGCCTGCCCACACTGCCTGTGGCTGTCGCGTACGTGCGCGCCTGCGGCGGCAACGTCGGCGAATGGGAGGAGCGCTGGCAGAAGATAGCCGACAAGGTGACCGCCGACGCGGCCAAGAAGCGCCGCGAAGACGATGAGCACCCGGAACCCTCGGAGACCCCGGCCATCGAACCGCCGGACGCGCTGAAGGCCCCCGCGCCCGAGGCCGAACCCGTTCCCACCGAGGTCTACGTCATCACCTCCGCTCCCCCGCGCCAGCCAGGCTGGTGAGTTGGTCATACTCCTCGCGCCAGCCGGGCTGGTGTGGGTTAAGAGCTGACGGGGCTGGTGGGAAAGAGCTGTCGGGGCTGGTGGGTTGAAGCTGACGGGCAGGCGGGTTAAGAGCTGACGGGCAGGCGGGTTAAGGGCTGACGGGCAGGCGGGTTAAGAGCTGACGGGCTGGTGGGTTGAAAGTGACGGGGCTGGTGGGGCTGGTCAGCGGAGCTGATTTGAGTGGATGACACAATGGGCAGCGTGCTGCCGCCGGACAACCACGTGCATACGCAGTTCTCGTGGGACGCGCCCGGCGCGGCGTCTATGACGCGGAGCTGTGAGCAGGCGCTGGCGGTCGGCGTCGGGTGCGTGGCATTCACCGACCATCTGGACTTCACGAACTGGACCGACGGGGACCGGATCGCCGAAGAGGACCTGGACCCGCGCCGGTACAGCGGGATGCGGCTGCTCGATGTCACGGGCTACCTGGCGGCGATCGAGGACTGCCGTGAGCGCTTCCCCGACGTGCGCATCCTGTCCGGGGCCGAGATCGGCGAGGCGCACCTGTTCGGCGCGAGCGCGGCGGCCCTGGTAGCCAGGGCCGGTTTCGACCGCGTGCTCGGCTCGGTGCACGCCATACCCTTCGACGGGCGGCTGACGGCGGCAGATCAGTTGTTCGGGGTGATGCCGCCCGCCGAGGTGATGCGCAGGTACCTCGCCGAGGTCGTCCGGCTGGTTGAGGGCAGCGACATCTTCCAGGTGCTCGCGCACCTGGACTTCCCGCGGCGCAGCTGGCCGTATGGGGCCGGACCCTACGAGGAGACGGCCTTCGAGGCGGAATACCGGGCCGTGCTAAGCGCGCTGGCGGCCAGCGGACGGGTCCTCGAGGTGAACACCAAGAGCCCGCTGGTTTCGGTCGAGCTGTTGCAGTGGTGGCGGGACGTCGGAGGGCGGGCCGTCTCGTTCGGGAGCGACGCGCACCAGCCCTGGCGGGTCGGCGCCAAGTTCAAGTTGGCAGTCGACGTGGTGGAGGCGGCCGGATTCCGCGCTGGGCGCGATCGGTTCGACTTCTGGCGGGTCTAGCAGCGGCTCGACCAGAGGTCAACGGCGGCACCGACGCCTAGTGCCGGAGGAGAGGAAGGCCCCGGTGCCGCCGCCGACTGCTTTCAAGTCCAGGTGTCGTCGCGGTCGCTCGCTGATCGGCATTCGTCCGGATGATTGCTGGACACGACCCACACACCTACGATCCTGATCTGCGGCCCTGCCCCGCCGGCTCTCGGGGTTGGCCGGCGGGGCAGTTCCGTAAACACGATGCGAAGTTGTTTCGCTACCATTTGTAGTGTAACTCTATGTACTGTCCACAATGCAATGGGTAACTGAGTGATAGTTACCTATCTCCCCGGTGACATTCCACGCAGAGTCACGCCTCTGTGACATGAGAGGAACCTGAGCTGGTGGAGGCCAACGTGAGCGCAGGTGGTTGCGCTGGGGAGTCACCAACACCGTTCGGAAGAAATGGTAGTAAAAGAATCGGTTACTGTCCGCGCATGATGGAGCCGATGATGCCGCCGACGGCGCCACCTTCGACGGCCTGCGGGGCGCCCTGCCGGGACAGGTACGGATCGAGCGCGTGGGCGAGGATGGGCAGCGGCATCGACTGGAGCCAGATCTGGCCCGGGCCGGTCAGCGCCACCAGGTGGAAGCCGTCCTCGCCGAAGGCCATGTTGGCGATCCCGGGCATCTGGGTGATCGAGAACTGCACGCCGCCCTCGAACATTCCCACGTGCCCCGGGTGCACCATCAGCGTCTGGCCCGGGGCCAGGGTGTAGTGCACTAGCTCGCCGGAGAGCTCGATCCAGGCGCGGCCCTGGCCTTCGAGCTTCTGCAAGACGAACCCGTCGCTACCCGGCGGGGGTAGGTGTCCGATTTCCGCCAGTAGCAGTGCGCCGGCGATGGCATCGTGGAGAGCGTGAAACAGCAACGCAAGCGCGGGCGCCGGCCTCTGGACGGGCCGGGGGCCGGGGTTCCGGCGCTCGACGATGAGCAGCGGTACGCGGCCGCGGTTTCGAAGGATGCCCGGTTCGACGGCGTGTTCTTCACCGCAGTGACCTCGACGGGGATCTACTGCCGGCCGTCGTGCCCGGCGATCACGCCGAAACGGGAGAACATGCGGTTCTACCGCAGCGCGGCCGCGGTCCAGGAGGCCGGGTTCCGGGCCTGCAAGCGGTGCCGCCCTGACGCCTCCCCCGGCTCGCCGGAGTGGAACATCAGAGCCGACGTCGTGGGGCGCGCGATGCGGCTCATCGCCGACGGCGTGGTCGACCGGGACGGCGTCGAGGGGCTGGCGGCCTGCCTCGGCTACGAGCAGCGGCAGGTGCGGCGGCTCGTGACCGCGGAACTCGGCGCGGGCCCGCTGGCCATCGCCCGCGCGCAGCGCGCCCAGACGGCCCGCGTGCTCACCGAGGTGACCACGCTGCCGCTGTCGGAGATCGCGTTCGCGGCCGGGTTCGCCAGCATCAGGCAGTTCAACGCCACGATCCAGGAGGTGTTCGCGGTGACGCCCACGCAGCTCCGCGAGGCGCGGGGCAGGCGGGGTGCGCGCTCGCGGCGGCTGGGTGCCCAGGCGCTGCTAGCGGGGGGCCGGGGCCTGGCAGGGGCTCGGGGCCTGGCGGGGGCTCACGGCCTGGAGGAGCCCTCGGCGCCCGGCCTGATCAGGCTGCGGCTGGCGTACAGGTATCCGATCGACCTGGAGCGGATGTTCGGGTTCCTGGCCGCCCGCGCGATCGAGGGCGTGGAAGCGGTGGAAGACGGGCGCTACCGGCGGACGATGTCGCTGCCGAACGGCACGGGGATCGTGTCGCTCGGCCCAGCGGGGGCTGGTTCCGGTTCTGGTTCGGGCTCCGGCTCCGGGTACGTGGAGTGCGAGCTGCAACTGGAGGATCTGCGCGACTTGACCGCGGCGGTGCAGCGGTGCCGACGACTGCTCGACCTGGACGCAGACCCCGAGGCGGTCACTTCTTACCTGTCGGCGGACCCGGTGCTCGGGCCGCTGGCGCGGGCCTGCCCGGGGCGGCGCTCGCCCGGGCACGTGGACGGCAGCGAACTCGCCTTCCGGGCGGTGCTCGGCCAGCAGGTGTCGGTCGCCGCGGCCAGGCGCCTCGGGTCCCGGCTGGTGGCCGGCTACGGTAAGCCGCTCGAGCGGCCGGACGGTTCGCTCACGCACTGCTTCCCGACGGCGGAGACGCTCGCTGGCGCCGATCCGGCCACGCTGCCGATGCCGCGCGCGCGGGCCGCCGCGTTGACCGGGCTGGCTACGGCGCTCGCCTCCGGCGGCCTGTCCCTGGACCCCGGCGCCGAACGGGACCTGGCGGAGGAACGCCTGCTCGCGCTGCCCGGGATCGGGCCGTGGACGGCGGCGTACATCCGGATGCGCGCCCTATCCGACCCGGATGCGTTCCTGCCGGGGGACGTGGGCGTGCTCGGCGCGCTGATGCGGCTCGGGGTCCTGGGGTCCGTCCCGGCCGGGACGGGAGCCGCGGCGCAGGCCAGGACGGGCAGGGTGGCCAGCGCCGCGGCGGAGCTAGCCGAAAGCTGGCGGCCGTGGCGCTCCTACGCCGTCCATCATCTGTGGGCTTATCTGGAGGAGAAATGACCAGCCCGTTCGTGGCGCCGGACCTTAGCACGCCACGCCTTTCCCATATCGTCAGCTCGCCGATCGGCCGACTGCTGCTGCTCGGCGACGGGCACGCCCTGACCGGGCTGTGGATGCTGGACGCGGACCGGCATTCATGGCGGGTCGAGGAAGGGCTGACGCCGAGCCCGGCCACCTTCCGCGAGGTCGCGGCGCAGCTCGAAGCTTACTTCGCCGGGGAGGCGAAGGAGTTCACCGTGCCGCTGGCACCCAGCGGGACCCCGTTCCAGCTCGCGGTGTGGACCGAGCTGACCAAGATCCCCTACGGGAGCACCGTCAGTTACGGCGATATCGCGCGGTCGCTGGGCAAGAGGCTCGTCGCGTCGCGCGCCGTGGGCTTGGCCAACGGCGCGAACCCGATCTCGGTCATCGTGCCCTGCCACCGGGTGATCGGCAGCGACGGCAGCCTGACCGGGTACGGCGGCGGCCTCGAACGCAAGGAACTGCTGCTCCGCCTGGAGGGAGCGAGCCAGGCCGGGCTGTGGTGACGTCCCCTGGGCGCGGCGCGGACGGGGGTAGCGTGGAGGCGTGGTCGCCTTGCTGCTCCTGGCCGTCGCCCTCGGGCTGTCCAACCTCGCCGGGGCCGTCGGGATCGGGGTCAGCGGGGTAAGTGGCCGCCTCAGGGTGCGGATCGCCGTGCTGTTCGGCGTGTTCGAGGCGGGCATGCCCGTGCTCGGGCTCGCCCTGGGGCACAGCGTGGCGGGCGGCCTCGGGCGGTCGGCTCCCTGGCTCGGCGGGGCGGCGCTGATCGCGATCGGGATGGTCAGCCTGGTCCTGGCGCTGCGGGGTTCGGGGGGTTCCGGGGGTTCCGGGGGTTCCGGGGGTTCCGGGGCGGGGGTCCCGTCGGGTTCTGCCCCGTGGGGGACCTGGCGCGTGCTGGTCAGCGCCGTCGCGCTGAGCGTAGACAACCTCGCGGCCGGGTTCGCGCTCGGCGCGCTCCGGGTCGGGCTGGCGGTGGCGGCGCCGGTGTTCGGCGTGGTGAGCGTCGTCATGTCGCTGGCCGGCCTTGAGCTGGGCGCAAGGATCGGAGCGGCCGCGGGAGACCGCAGTGAGCTGATAGCGTGCGCGATGTTGGTCGGGGTGGGGGCCGCGATGGCGGCCGGCGTGTTCTGAAGAGTACTGAAGACGCCGGGAGGCGCAATGGAACCAGTTACGTCCTGTGAGCGTCCAAGAGCAATGATGAACCAGAGCCGAATCCGCGGACTCAGGACCGCGGGACTACTGTGTGCTGGCCTGCTGTGCGCTGGGCTGGCCGGGTGCGGGACGACGGTGGCGTCCTCACCGCCGACGAATACCACGCAGGCGGCGACAGCGCCCGCGTCGGGAGCAGGCGGGGCAGCGCTGGCGACGGCGGCGACGCCGCAGGCCGGCTGCGCGAGCGTGAACCAGGCGACCTCGGTCATCGTCACGCGGCACCTGCTGGTCAAGGAACCGGTCAACAGCGGCACGCGGACGTATACCCAGCGCCACGCGACCAAGGTGCGGGCCCTGTTCGGCGACTTCTGCGCGGCCGTCGCCCACGCTGACGTGCCCCAGGGGCCGATCAACTGCCCGGCCGACTTCGGCGTCTCCTATACGGGCACCTTCTACGACGGGCCGCGAACCCTCGCTACGTTCGTGTACAACGTGGGCGGGTGCACGCGGCTCCAACTCACCGCGTCAGGGCGGACGCGGGGCACCCTCCTGATCGGAAGGGCGGCCGCCGCCGCGCCACACCTCAAGGCCGACATGGCCGCGGTGCTGGGGCTGTCGGAGACACAGGTGTACGGAGCGCCGTCGCAGACCCTCTCGCCGGTCAAATAGGCGTTCGGCGGTAAGCGGCCTCCTCCGGCTCGCCGTCGCCGGTGGAGGCCGTCGTGACTCCCCAGCCGGCAACCAGATGGCCGTTCGGGCTTCCGCCGCGGGGGCCTGGTTCCGATGGCGCGCCCACAAGATCCTGGTAGTCTCACTGAGACTACCAGGATATTTGTTGAGAATTGGCTGAATTCGTCCGTCATGTCTGCTTACGGCGGTCGGGGCTGCGACAAGCAGCCCGGAGGTCGCACACAATGCACGACGGAGGAAAGATGCAGAAGGCTCACAAGCGATGGGGTCTACTGGCGGCTCCGATCCTGGCCGCAGGGATCTTACTCGCCATCGTCGCCCCGACCGTGGCCAGCGCCGCGCCGACGTCAGCGCCCTGCACCATATCGGGGCCGGCGGTCATGAGCGCGGGACACAGCGCCCATCTCAGCGGCATCATCGTGGCGGCAGGAAACAGCTGTACTGGCGCCGGTCACAAACCCCCGCCCGAGCCGCCCTTCAACGGGCAATCCCCCGCTGCTCTTCAACGGATCAAAGGGCGCAGCCAGCTGCGTCTTCCAGCCTTGTGAGGATGGCAACGTCATGATGACGGCATCGACCGGACCGCTGGTCGTCGTGCCGATCTTCTGGGACCCGACCGGTTACCCGATGTCGTCTGCCTACAAGAACGTCATCCTGTCCTATCTCGCTGGCGTGGCGAAGGACAGCGGCCACGGCCAGAACGTGTTCTCGATGCTGAACCAGTACTCCGGGAACAACGGGCAGATCCATTACAACGTCCGGCTCGGCACCGCCATCAATGACAGCGACCCGGTCAGCAGTGGCTGCACGCTGGAGTCCAACGAGACGACGGGGATCTACGCTGACGGCACCGGCTACAGCGCCTGCGTGGATGATACCCAGCTCCAGACCGAAGTCGAGAACGTCGTCACGGCCAACGGCTTCCCGCACAACCTCACTCACATCTACGTGCTGTACCTGCCCAAGGCCGTCGAGTCCTGCTTCCTCCCCGGTGAGACGACCTCGGTGGCCCCGAACGGGCAGTTCTGCACGATCAACCACCAGCAGACCGCGGCGTACTGCGCCTACAACAGCATCGACACGAACGCCGTTATCTACGCGAACCTGGCCTACCCGATCTACCAGTCCCCCGTGGGGTTCACGTGCGGCAGCGACGCCAGGTTCCCCGTCGTCGAGTCGCCGAACGGTAACCTCGACGCCGACGTCGAGGTCAGCCCACCAGCCACGAGATCAATGAGGCGATGACCGATCCGGACACCCAGACCGGCTGGTACGACGCCAGCGGCAACGAGATCGGCGACGACTGCGCCTACATCTACGGCCGGACGCGCGGTGCGCCCGGCGGGTACTTCAACCAGGTGATCAACGACAGGAAGTACCTGACCAAGGAAGAGTTCAGCAACGCGCTCTACGAAAGCTCCGGCGGTACCGCCGGGTGCCTGCAAAGCGCGCGACCAACAGGCGGCAGCCTGACGGCACGAGCCGCCGAGAACCCACCGCTCCGACAGGCGCACGACGGGTTCGGTAACAGGCTCGGGGGCGCGGTTCCAGGGTTCCTCCCGGGACAGCGCCCCTTTGCTTTGTGCTACAAGGCCGCGCGAACGCCGCGAAGAGCGGAGCCTTCACCCGGGCGCGGGCGGACGTTAGGGCAGGTTGCCCGAATCGTCGAGGTCGAACTCGCCGTCCTTGACCCCCAGGACGAACGCCTCCCACTCGGCCTCGGTGAAGTACAGCTTATCGCCGCCCGGATGGGCCGCGTCGTACATTACGTACAGCCTGGGCTCACCGGCCTTGTGGGGTGCGGCCGATGTGTCAGTCGTGACGTACACCTCGACGCGGCTCTCCTCGGTATCGGCCGCCGACGCGTCGCCGCCAGGAGTGTGCATAGGCCTAGGCTACCGCTGCGAAGCCGCCGCTGGAGGTTGACTGGTTACTGCGCCGTTACATGGATAGATGCAGCCTCGGGTGCCGGATTGGTCATTACTGGATACGAACAGATGCCCGGCCGCCGAAGTCGGCGGCCGGGCATCTGGGGTTGAACCCTTACCCGTCTAGAAGAACGCGTTTGAACACGGGTTGTTCTGTACGGCGCCCTCGAACTCGGGGTAGCCGAGCGTGGCGAACTGGTTGGTCCCGTACTCCGCGTCCTTGCCGTGGTTGTTGACGAGGAAGGTAGAAACGTTGCCGAACTCGAGCGAGCAGCCACCGAAGGGGCCGAGGTTAAGAGTGCTCCAGTACGGATAGAACCCGCCCGGTCCCTGCGGCGGCACGGTGCAGCCGGTCGGGCCGGTGCAGGTCGACTCGCTCAGGGCGATGTCGGTCTGGAAGAAGTACTGCGAGTACTGCTTCCCGTTCGAAGTTGGGAACTGTTCCTGGAAACTGCCCGGGTACAGGCCCGCGCGGGTGCTGGTCGGCCAATCGGTGTAGTACGGCTGCCCGTCGAAGTCCAGGTCACCGTTCTGGAACTCGTTGTCCTGGCAGCCGGTTGCCTCGTCCGGATCGGTGGACGTACCCGGGCCGTCGAAGCCCGGATGAGTATCGCCCTTCATGTAGCAGATCGCGTCGCCTGCCTCGGGGGTGGTGGGGCCCTCCGCCGGGCCGGCGTTCTCGTACGGTCCGTTGCACTCGTTGTAGGCGCCGCCCGTGTCGAACGGGTCCTCGTTGGCGATCGGGTCGGAGAGGGTGGTACACGACTCCCAGTGGCCGGTCTCGAACTCGGTGCTGATGTTGGTCGCCAGCGCGGCCCACGGGATGATGTTGGCCCTGGCGGCCGTGTTGTACTCCGGCTGGAAGTTGAACGGCGTGCCCGAGCAGTCGACGGGCGAGGTGGTCTCGAAGCCGTTCTGCGCCGAGGCCTGCATGAACCCGGACTGGCCGGTGGTCAGGTCGCGGATGGTCACCTCGAACGCGTCGCCGCCGCCCGGCGCGGGCGCGTCGGCCATGTGCACGGTGATCTTGTCACCGGGGTTCATGAGCAGCGTCTCGCTGTTGTTGACGAACGTGGAGAGGTTGGCGTTCTGCGGCGACGGCGGCCCGGTCGTCACTCCGTCCCGCTGGATGAAGGCGAAGTTGACCGGCTCCACGCACTCAGGACTGGGGGCCGTGGTCGGGGTGCCGCTGAAGCTGTCGATGGTCAGTGCCGCGCACCAGTGCGTGTCATCGCAGCTCTCGCTGTTTTCGAAGGGTGGGTTTCCCGGCGGGTACAGCTGCATTTCCATGAACGCCGAGCCGCCGCCCTGGGTGGTGGGCCCGCAGTTGACGCCGTCGCAGGTCGGCGCGTTCGAGTCCGACTCTGGCGTGCAGGCGGTTCCCGGGTAGGAGTTGGGGTCGCACATCGCCATGGAGAACCACGGGGCCGGCGTGAGCTCGAAGTAGTGCGTGACGTCGTGGCCTGGGCTCACGACGGTCGGCAACGCGCTCGGATCGCGGCCAATGGTCTCGGTCCAGGTCACGTTATTGCCGGACCCGGGGCGGTTGGACAGGAAGGTGGTGTCCGGCTCGTCGTGCCCGATGTAGTTGTTGTTGTCGTAGAACTTGCCGTACTTGGAGCCCTTGACGTTACCGGCGATGTCGGTGCACAGACTCTCCCGCACTGGCTTCTGCAGGGTGCTCCAGCCGTTGCAGTCCAACTCACCGGTCGAGTTCGCGGTGATGGTGGAGCTGGTGTTATCGGTCAGTACCGCGGCGTGTGCGGGCAGCCCGCTGATTCCGGCGATACCGAGAAGCAGCGCGGTCGTGCCGAAGACACCCAGCACTACCTTCGATCTCGAAACTTGCACGTGCAAGCCTCCCCTCAACTCAACTTGTGGTTAGCCGACAAGTTCCTATTACGCACGGCACCGCTGCCGCTACCGCCTTCACCAAGTTGTGCTCTTAAAAGCTGAAATGTGTTCATGAAGTAATCTTCATACTGGAAAGATCGCGTATTAGAATGCTTTACAGGCCGATATCTGTCATAAGCGGATAATACTGGCGACATGCCCCCACGGAGAGCAGATACTCCACAAGGTCACTAAATTAGTGTTTACATGCCTATTCGCGGACGATTTCGCTTACCGTGACGCATCGGTCGCGTCACGATCCCGGATCGCGTCGGCTCTATCAGCAGTGGCCGCAGAAGACCGGAGTAAGCTGACAAAGTGTGCCAAGTCGGCCGCGCGGTGGAGCGGCCGGGCTCTGCGAAGACGCCGGGAGGCACGATGCAACTGATGACATTGCGGGCACGTCCACGGGGCACGATCGATCACCGCGGAATCCGCGGGCTGGCGGCTGCGGGACTGCTGTGCGCGGCGCTGGCCGGGTGCGGCGCGGCCGCGGCCGCAACGATACCGCCCGCGTCGGCGGCGGGCGGGGCACCGCTGGCAGCGGGCGCGGGACTCAAGACCGGCTGCGCCAGCGTGAAAGAGGCGACCTCTGTCACCATCGAGCGGACTGTGCTGGCCGTCGAACCGATCAACGGGGGCTCCCGGACGCATACCCAGCGCCGCGCGACCCTGGTGCGCGCGGTGTTCGGTGATTTCTGCGCCGTCCTCGCCCACGCTGGCACCTCGCAGCCGACGGCCCTCTGCGCGGCCAAATACGGGACCTCTTACGCAGGCACGTTCTATGACGGCCAGCGGACCCTCGCCACATTCATTTACAGCCTAAGGGGATGCCCGCGGCTCAGCCTCACCGCGTCGGGCACCACGCGGGGCGCTTTGGTGATCGGGAAGGCGGCCGCGGCCGCGCCGCACCTGAAGGCCGATCTGGCCGCGGTCCTCGGCGCGCCGCAGTCGCAGGTCTGAAAGTCGCCGGCGCAGACCATCGGGCCGGTCACGCAGGCGCGAACGGCGGGCGCCTTAAGGTCAGAGCGGGTGGCCCGATCCGGATAGGGTCGTGCCCGTGCGCACCAACGACAGCGACAGCGCCGCGAGCTGGCTGGCCGCCGAGGCGGCCTGGTATGCCGGGCTACCGACGATGTTCGGATCCGCGGCGGCGCTCTTCACCGACCCGGCGGGCCGGGTCCTGCTGGTCAAGCCGAACTATCGTGAGCACTGGTCGCTGCCGGGCGGGATCCTGGAGCACGGCGAGCCGCCGCACGCGGGCTGCCGACGCGAGGTCGCGGAAGAAGTCGGCCTCGACATCGCCCCTAGGCGGTTGCTGGCCATCGACTGGACGCCTCCGGAAGGGGTCCGGCCCAGGGCGATGGTGGCCTTCATCTTCGACGGCGGCGTGCTGCCTGAGCACGCGACGATCCGGCTGCAGGAGGACGAGCTCGACGGCTACCGCTTCGTCGAGCCCGGTGAGCTAGGCGGCTACCTGCCGGCGTTCCTGGCCACCCGGGTCTCCGCCGCGCTGGCCGGGCGGGCCGCCGGCGCAGTGGTTTACGTCCCTCAGCTCGACGGGCGATGAGCCTGGCCCTCAGCGGTGCCGGTACCGGCGAGCTTGGCGGCTCCGCAGGTGCTCGAGCCGGAATCGGGGCGGATGCCTGGGCTCACCGCGCCGCGGTCGACCGGACTTCCAGCTGGCTGAGCAGGGTGGCGGTGGCGGCCGCGACCGCGTCCACGGCAGAGCCGAACGCCTCGGCGTTGTGCCCGGCCGGGGTGCGGAAGCCGCTGATCTTCCGGACGTACTGGAGCGCGGCGGCGCGGATGTCGTCTTCGGTGACCAGCTCGGCGTAGGGCGGGCGGAGGGTCTTGATGCTTCGGCACATACCCCGACGGTACGTCAGTCCAGGCCAAGGAGGGCCTCCAGGCCCACGGTCAGGCCAGCCGGGAGCGAGGCGATCTGGCGGACGGCGAGCAGTACACCCGGCAGGAACGAGGCGCGGTCAAGGGAGTCGTGCCTGATCGTCAGGGTCTCCCCCGGCCCGCCGAACAGCACCTCGTGATGGGCCACGTACCCCGGCGCGCGCACCGAGTGGACGCGCACGTCCTCGACAACGGCCCCGCGGGCCCCGGGCAGCGCTGACGTGGTGGCGTCGGGCGGCGCACCCAGGCCGGCCGCCGCGCGCGCCGCGCTGATCATGGACACGGTGCGCAGCGCCGTCCCCGACGGGGCGTCGGCCTTGCCCGCGTGGTGGAGTTCGATTACCTCGGCGGAGGGAAAGAACCTCGCCGCCTGGGCGGCGAGGCGCATCATCAGGACGGCCCCAACGGAGAAGTTCGGCACGATGAGGATGCGCACGTCCTTATGGTCGGCCAGCCAGCCCTGCACCTCGTCCAGCCGGTCCTCGCCGAAGCCGGACGTGCCGACCACCGTGTCCAGGTCGTGCTCGGCGCACCAGCGCAGGTTGTCCATCACCGCGCCGGGGTGGGTGAAATCGACCACCACGTCGCACGCGGTCAGCGGGTCACGCGCGTCACCCAGGTCGACCTCGGCGGCCAGGTCCAGGTCGGGTGCCTCCGTGACCGCACGGGACACCTCACGCCCCATGCGTCCCCGCGCTCCCAGCACGCCGACCTTGATCATCGCGTCCTCCCGTCACCGGTTAGGGACGATCCTGGCAGACCTCAGACGGCGAAGGCGGCGGGATCGTCGAACGGGCCGACGACGGCCAGGGCCTTGGAGCGGGTCAGGATCTCGGCCGCGACGGCACGGATGTGGTCGTGGGTGACGGCGTCGATGGAGGCGAGTACTTCCTCGACCGGCTCGAGCCTCGGGTAGACCAGCTCGGACTTGCCGAGACGGCTCATCCGCGACGAGGGGTCCTCCAGGCCGAGCACGATCGAGCCGCGCACCTGGCCCTTGCCGCGGTCCAGCTCGGCGTCGGTCAGCCCGCCGTCCACCACCCGGGCGATCTCCTCGGCGCAGATGGCCAGGACCTCGTCGGCCTTGGCCGGCAGGCAGCCGACGTAGATCCCCCACAGGCCGGTGTCGGCGTGCTGCCCGGAGAAGCTGTACACCGAGTACGCCAGGCCGCGCTTCTCGCGCACCTCCTGGAACAAGCGGGAGGACATGCCGCCCCCGAACGCCGCGTTCAGGACGCCGAGCGCGAACCTGCGATCGTCGGTCCTGGACATCGCCTCGCAGCCCAGGACCAGGTTGGCCTGCTCGATGCCGCGGGAGATCAGCGTCGTGCCCACGCCGGCCGCGGCGCCGGAGCCGGGGTGGCTGCCGTTCAGGCGCGGCGGGGCAGGCTCGGCGGCCCGGCCCAGCGCCGGGCCGAACGCGTCGGCGACGAGCCGGACCAGCCGTTCGTGGTCCAGGTTGCCGGCCGCGGCCACCACCAGGTGCTCGGGGGTGTACCGGGCCTGGTAGTGCTCGAAGATCTGCTCCCTGGTGATCGCGTTGATCGAGTCCGCGGTGCCGAGGATGGGCCGGCCCAGCGGGGTGTCACCGAACAGCTTGGCGGTGAACGCCTCGTGCGCGGTGTCCGAGGGGTCGTCCTCGTTCATCGCGATCTCCTCGAGCACCACGTTCCGCTCGGCGTCGACGTCCTTCGGGGTGACCAGCGAACGGGTCACCATGTCGGACAGGATGTCCACGGCCAGCGACAGGTCCGCGTCGAGCACCCGCGCGTAGTAGCACGTGTACTCCTTCGCGGTGAACGCGTTCATCTCGCCACCGACCGCGTCCATCTCGGCCGAGATCTCCAGCGCGGTGCGCCGCTGCGTGCCCTTGAACAGCAGGTGCTCCAGGTAGTGCGTCGCGCCCGCGTGCGACTCGTCCTCGTCGCGGGACCCGACGCCGACCCAGATGCCCAGCGCCACCGAGCGGACGGCGGGCAGGAACTCGCTGACTACCCTGAGCCCGCCAGGAAGAACCGTTCGGCTGACATCACGGGTTGATTCGGTAGCCATCTACTCGTGGTGCCCCCGGGTCCGCTGGCGCGTCCTGCGGTGCCCGTCGCCGCCGCCGCGGTCGCCGCGGTCGCGGTCGCCCCGGTCCCTGGGGGGGCCGGAGTCCCGGGGCGGGCGGTCGCCGCGTGGTTCGCGTGACTCGCCGCCGGAGAGATCCTCGCCCGCGGCCTCGCGCTCGACCACCTCGACGGGGACGAGCGACAGCTTGCCGCGGTCGTCGATCTCGCGGATCTCGACCTGGATCTTGTCGCCGATGTGCATCACGTCGTCGATGTTCTCGATCCGCCTCCCGCCGTGCAGCTTGCGGATCTGGGTGATGTGCAGCAGGCCGTCCTTGCCCGGCAGAAGTGACACGAACGCGCCGAACGTCGTGGTCTTCACCACGGTGCCGAGGAACCGCTCGCCGACCTCGGGCATGTGCGGGTTGGCGATGGCGTTGATCGCGGCCCGCGCCGCCTCGGCCGAGGCCCCGTCGGTGGCCCCGACGTAGATGGTGCCGTCGTCCTCGATCGTGATCTCGGCGCCCGTGTCGTCCTGGATCGAGTTGATCATCTTGCCCTTCGGGCCGATGACCTCGCCGATCTTGTCCACCGGGACCTTGATGGTGATGATCCGCGGCGCGTACAGCGACATCTCGGCCGGTGAGCTGATCGCGCTGCGCATGACCTCGAGGATGGTCATCCGGGCTCCGCGGGCCTGCTTCAGCGCGCCCGCGAGCACCGACGCGGGGATGCCGTCGAGCTTGGTGTCGAGCTGGAGCGCGGTGATGACCTGCTCGGTCCCGGCCACCTTGAAGTCCATGTCGCCGAACGCGTCCTCGGCGCCGAGGATGTCGGTCAGCGTCACGTACTGCCCGCCCTCGTGGATCAGGCCCATCGCGATGCCGGACACCATGTCCTTCAGCGGAACGCCGGCGTCGAGGAGCGCCATGGTGGAGGCGCAGACCGAACCCATGGAAGTGGAACCGTTGGAGCTGATCGCCTCGGAGACCTGCCGGATCGCGTAGGGGAACTCCTCCCGCGCGGGCAGCACCGGGATCAATGCGCGCTCGGCGAGCGCGCCGTGCCCGATCTCGCGGCGCTTCGGCGAGCCGACCCGGCCCGTCTCTCCCGTCGAGTACGGCGGCATGTTGTAGTTGTGCATGTACCGCTTAGTGCGCTCCGGGTTGAGCGTGTCGATCATCTGCTCCATCCGGAGCATGTTCAGCGTGGTCACGCCCAGGATCTGCGTCTCGCCCCGCTCGAACAGCGCGGAGCCGTGCACCCGGGGCAGCACGTGCGTCATGGCGGACAGCGGCCGGATGTCGGTCAGGCCGCGGCCGTCGATGCGCAGCCCGTCCCTGATGATCCGCTCGCGGACCAGCTTCTTGGTGAGCGAGCGGATCGCGGCGCCGATCTCCTTCTCGCGCCCCGCCCAGGACTCGCCGAGCCGCTCGATGGCCAGCGCCCGCACGCGGTCGGTCTCCGCCTCGCGGTCGGCCTTGGCCACTATCGTCAGCGCCTTGGCGAGGTCGTCGGAGACCTCACGGGCCACGGCCTCGAACACGTCCTCGGCGTAATCGGCGAACACCGGGTACTCGCGCGCCGTAATGGTGTCAGCGGCCTCGGCAGCGAGCCGCTGCTGCGCCTCGCACAGGACCTTGATGAACGGCTTGGCGGCTTCCAGGCCCTCGGCCACGGTGTCCTCGGTGGGTGCCACCGCGCCGCTGGCCTCGTCGGCGAGCAGCTTGAGCGTCTCGGGGGTCGACTCGGCCTCGACCATCATGATGGCCACGTCACCGTCCTCGAGCACCCGGCCCGCGACCACCATGTCGAAGGTGGCGTGCGCGAGCTGCTCGTGCGTGGGGAAGGCCACCCACTGGTCCTTGATCAGCGCGACCCGCACTCCGCCGATGGGGCCGGAGAACGGCAGCCCGGCGAGCTGGGTGGACATGGACGCGGCGTTGATCGCCACCACGTCGTACAGGTGCTGCGGGTCGAGGGCCAGGATCGTCTCGACGATCTGGATCTCGTTGCGCAGGCCCTTGACGAACGACGGGCGCAGCGGCCGGTCGATGAGCCTGCAGGTGAGGATCGCGTCCTCGGACGGACGGCCCTCCCGGCGGAAGAACGAGCCGGGGATCCGGCCCGCCGCGTACATCCGCTCCTCCACGTCCACGGTGAGCGGGAAGAAGTCCAGGCCTTCCTTCGGCGTCCTGGACGCCGTGGTCGCCGAGAGGACCACGGTTTCGCCGTCGAGAATCACCAGGGCCGAACCGGCCGCCTGGCGGGCCAGCCTGCCCGTCTCGAATCTGATCGTGTGCATGCCAAACTCGCCGTTGTCAATAACGGCTTCGGCACTTCGGACACCCTCCACGGGTGAGACCTCCTTGCGGTAGATCCCGCACCCACCCGCCGCCGTGCCGCTTGTGGCCTGGCTCGCCCGTTGGGGGCGGCCGGCCGGTCTTCGATCGAAGCCCTCGGGCCATGCTGCCCGGGGACCACTACCGAGGACCGGCCCTTGGCGCTCGGGGCCGGGGGCTACGGGATGTCGGTGTTGACAGTATTCAGTTGTTCCTGGCCGTTATTCGCGTGTGCGCGGAACCGGTTCCGCGGCGGGCTAGCGGCGGATGCCGAGCCGCTCGCGGATCGCGCGGTAGCGGTTGATGTCCTTCTTGGCCAGGTACTTCAGCAGCCTGCGGCGGCGGCCGACCAGCAGCAGCAGCCCGCGGCGGCTGTGATGGTCGTGCTTGTGCACCTTCAGGTGCTCGGTCAGGTGATTGATCCGCCTGGTCAGCAGTGCAACCTGGACCTCCGGCGAACCGGTGTCACCCTCACTGGTCGCATACTCCGCCAGGATTTCCTTCTTGGCGGCGGTATCGAGCGGCACGTTGCTCCTTAGTCCTTAGGGTTGGCTCGGAACGGGCTCAGATGACTGAATTCCCCGCTTCGGAGTCGAGGCAGCCGCATGAGGGTGCAGCACGCCTCTATCTGCCCTGGCTGATCGCCGGGCAGCGTCTCACGCTATCACGTACGGCAAAGCGTTCGCGTCGCGTCCGTTCAGGCCCGCGGGCCGCGGAACGCGGCACGGTTACTTAAACTTGGCCAGTGCCCGATTTGACCAGACCCGCTTGGTGGCCGGAATGGTCGCAAGTCGCCGGCCTGCGGGCGCTGCGCGCGGTCATCGTGGTCCCCGCCCTGTTCGCGCTGACCTTCGCGGGCTTCGGGAACCTGCAGATGGCCCTGTTCGCCGGGTTCGGCGGGTTCGCGAACCTGGTCATGGTGTCGTTCGGGGGCAGCAGGCGGGACAAGCTCGTGGCGCACTTCGGGCTGGCCGTGACCGGGAGCATCGGCCTGATCATCGGCACGGCGGTGAACGGGATCGACTGGCTGGCCGTCCTCGTCACGATCCCGGTGGCGTTCGGGATCTTCTTCGCCGGCCTCGCGGGGCCGAACGCGGCCTCCGGCGTCACCGCCGCGCTGCTCCCCTTCGTCCTGCCGGTGGCCACGCCGGGGACCGTCGGCATGATCCCGGACCGGCTGGCGGGCTGGTGGCTGGCCTCGGCCGTATCTACCGCGGCCGTGCTGCTGATCTCGCCGCCGTCGCCGGGAGACCGGCTGCGCGCGGCGGCGGCGGGCTCGGCTCGCGCGCTGGCCGCGCACCTGGAGGCGTCGGTGTACCGCTCCGCTACCTCTGCGGACCGGGACGCCTGCCTCGCCGCCAAGCACGAGCTGATGAGCGCGTTCGCCAGCACGCCCTACCGGCCGACCGGCCTGGCCACCGCCGACCAGGGCCTGGCCAGCGTCGTCCAACTGCTCGAATGGTGCACCGCGCTTATCACCGACGCCACCGACGAGCACCCGAGCCTGGACCAGGCCGCCCAGCCCGACCGGGACCTGCTCGCGCTGGCCGCCTCGGTGCTCCGGCAGGCCGGCGATCTGCTGGCCGGGAGCGCCGCTGCGCTGCCTGACCTGACCGAGATGGACCGGCAGCGCGAGGCCACCGCGGCCTACCACCGGCACGCGGCCCCGGACGGGGACTACGACGCGGTCGAGGCCATCGCCAGGCACGCCTTCTACGCGCAGACGATCGCCATCGCCGTCCGAGCCGTCGTCGCCGACGCGCTGGTCGCCACCCGGCGCGCCGACCCCGAGACGGTCGCCGCCCGACGGCGCAGCTGGTACGGCGCCCAGCCGGAGGGGACGCACGCCGAACGGCGGGTGGCCGCACTCTCCGGTGCGATCGGGGTGATGGTCAGGCACGCCAGCTTCCGGTCGGTCTGGTTCCTGAACAGCCTGCGAGGTTCGCTGGCGCTGACGGCGGCGGTCCTGGTCGCCGACGTATCCGGGGTCCAGCACGGGTTCTGGGTGGTGCTCGGCACCTTGTCGGTGCTGCGCACCAACGCGGCGTCCACCGAGTCGACCGCGCTGCGCGCGCTGGGCGGCACCGTCGTCGGCTTCGCCGTGGGCGGCCTGCTGCTGCTCGGTATCGGGACCAGCACGCCCGCGCTGTGGGCGGCCCTGCCGATCGCCGTCGCTGTCGCCGCCTACGCGCCGGGCACGCTGCCGTTCGTGGCCGGGCAGGCGGCCTTCACCGTGGTCGTGGTGGTCCTGTTCAACCTGCTCGTGCCGGTCGGCTGGAAGGTCGGCCTGCTGCGCATCCAGGACGTGGCGCTCGGGTGCGGGGTCAGCCTGGTGATAGGGCTCCTGTTCTGGCCGCGGGGCGCCGCCTCGGTGGTCGGCGACGACCTGGCCGACGCATTCCGGCGCGACTCGGCGTACCTGGCCCAGGCGGTGGGGTGGGCCCTGGGCACGCGGCACGACCCGCCGGACGCGGGCGCCGCGGCCGTGACCGCCTCCATCCGGCTCGACGAGGCGCTCCGCGGCTTCCTGGCCGAGCAGGGCGCCAAGCGCCTGTCCAAGCACGAGTTGTGGACGCTCGTGATGGCCACCATGCGGCTGCGGCTAACCGCCTACTCGCTGGCCGGGATGCGGGCGCCCGACCACGTCAGGCGTCAGCCGCGAGGGGACATGGCCTATGCGCGCAGCTCGCTGACCCGGGCGGCTACCGACCTGGTGGGCTTCTACGAGCGGATCGCGGTGCTGGTCGGGCGGCCCTACCCGGGTCAGGTCCTGCTGCCGGTCCCCGTCCCGGCGTACACCGGCCTGGGAGCCGGCGACGGAGCCGCGCCGTCCGGCGGGGCGGACGGGACGGACGACGACCGCGGGGTCACCCTGCTACACCGATCCGGCGCGGCAGGCGCGGCCGACGGGCCCGGCGAGGACGGCCCGGATCTGGTCCGCGTCATCACCGCTCCGCACCATCCGCACCTGCTGTGGGTGCACGAGCACCTGCAGCACCTCAGCTCGCACGCGGGAGCGATCACCGACCCGGCCGCCCACGTGGCCGAGCAGCGCCGCCTCCCGTGGTGGCGCTAGCGGTCCGAGGCGGCGCTAGCGGTCCGGGGCGGCGCTAGCGGTCCGGGGCGGCGCTAGCCGGTCCGGGGCGGCGCTAGCCGGTCCGGGGCGGCGCTAGCCGGTCCGGGGCGGCGCTAGCGGATCCGGGTTCGGGCTCGGGGTGGGCGGCGAGGTCGGCGAGTTCGGCCAGCCAGGCCAGCTCGCGGGTGTACCGGCCGATGAGTTCGGTCGTGACCAGGGCGCCCCAGCGCTCGCCTGAAGCGACAGCCAGGTCACGCATCGTTTCGGTGTGCGCCAGCAATTCGTGCACTGCGCGGGTTCGCATGGCGAGCACCATCGCTCGTTCGGCTGAATTGATCAGTGAAAACTGGCCGAGGCGGGCCAGGAATTCGGAATCGTCCGCCGCCTGGTCCGGCGGCAGGTCGGCGAGCAGGTCGTGCAGCAGCTCATGACCTACCTCGGTGAGGGTGTAGACCAGGCGCGGCGGGCGGCCCTGCTGCGGCTCGGCTGACCGGAAACTAACCCCGCATGGAGGGCAGGGCGAGCCGCCCGCGCCAGCGTGGCTGCGAGGGCTAAGGGTGACCTGCGGGCATTACGGTAGGTGGCGTGACACTCCGGAAAGTCG
>JBOHCK010000076.1:0-22423 GCA_050698755.1 Streptosporangiaceae bacterium
CGCGCCCTGGCTGGTCAGGGCCACCGCGGTCGCGTTCGGCCGCATGCTGCCGAAACAGGCGACGAACGCGAAGAGCGGGATGAGCAGGGCCGCGAGCGGCGGGTGCCCGGTGAGGGCCGCCGCGAGGAACCCGGCTGCGCCCGCGGCCATCACCAGCTGTGAGACCAGGACCACCCTGGTAACCGGCACGCGCTTGACCAGCCGGGCGCCGAGCTGCGCCATCACGGTGAGCCCGATCGCGTTGATCATGAAGAACAGGCTGAATAGGCCAGCACCCCGAAGACGCCGCGCCAGCTGGTGAACCGCAGGACCTGCCCGCCGATGACCGGCGCGAGCACCGGCGCGAGCCCGAAGACCAGCATCAGCGAGCCGAGCACCCTGGCAAGCTCCGTGCCCTGGTACTGGTCGCGGACCATGGCGAGCGACAGCACCACGCCGCTCGCGCCCGCCATGCCCTGCAGGAACCGCAAGACGATCAGCGCGCCGATGTCGGGTGCGGCCGCGCACGCCACGGACAGCACGGTGAACGCGACAAGGCCGGCGAGCATCGGCTTCTTGCGCCCGAGCCCGTCGCTGACCGGGCCGGCCACCAGCTGCCCGACGGCGAGCCCGGCCAGGCAGCCGGACAGCGTGAGCTGCACCAGCGGCTGCGAGGCGTGCAGGCTGGCCGCGATCGTCGGGGTGGACGGCAGGTACATGTCCATCGACAGCGGCCCGAACGAGGACAGCGCGCCGAGCACGGCCAGCATCGCGAGGCGTCGCCGCCTAGGGAGCCGGGCCGGGCCGGCCGCGGGCGCGGCCATCCCGGCGGGCGAGCTGTCGGAAGCTTCCATCGCTAACGAATTGTCCCGCACGTACGCGGAGATGACCGCCCGCGCCCAGGGCAAGGGGCGGGCGCGGGCGGGAGGGAACCTGACTGGCGATGACACCGGCGAGATCCGGGACGTCAGCACCGCCCCGGCCGGCGCCTGACGGGGTGACACCGGCAGGCTGGAACGCGCCGCCGACCAGCGCGGCGTCAGCCGACCAGCGCGGCGTCAGCCGACCAGCGCGGCGTCAGCCGACCAGCGCGGCAGGCAGGCGGTCCAGGGAGGTCACGGTCAGATCGGGCTGCGCGCCGATCGTGTCGAACGGGGCGGCGGAGCGGTTCACCCAGGCCGTGCGCATCCCGGCCGCGCTCGCACCGACGCTGTCGAACGCGTTGCAGGTGACGAGCCGGATCCGCCCGATCGGCACGGCCAGCCGCTCGGCCGCATGCCGGTACACCGCGGGCGACGGCTTGAATACCCGGACCTCATCGACGCTGATCCGCTGGCCGAAGAATTCGGCCAGGCCGCTGTTGGCGAGGCAGTCCCTGATCATGGCGGGACTGCCGTTCGAGAAAACCGCGAGCTCATATCCCCTGTCGGCGAGCGCCCGCAGTGCGGGGACGGCGTCCGGGAACGGCCGAAGGTGGTCATAGAGCCCGATGAGCCGCTGGGCCTGTCCGTCCGGCAGGCTGACGCCGATGGCGGCGAGCGCGAAGTCGAGGGCGCGCGACGTCACCCACCGGAAATCCTCGTACAGCACCTGCTCATCGAGGATCGCGTGCACGCGCGGCGGGGGCGGGTCCTCCCGGAACAGGATCGCCTGACGCTCCATCCGTCCGTCGACCCGTTCCTTCGCGACTTCCGCCGTCGTCTCGGGATACGTCTCGGTAATCGCCTGTGCATACGGCCTGGTCTGGAACAGCCCGGGGACCAGCGAATGCTGGAAGGTCTTGAGTAGCCGCGCGGCGGCCTCGTGCGGCTGGAACGGGCACGCCGACCGGGAAACGCTCTTGGAAGCGGCCAGCCCGCGCCTGCTGCGCGCAATGATCCGCGAGGACCACGCCCGCCGCACCGCCGCACCGCCGCCCCGGCCCCCCAGGATGCGCCGTGACGACCGCCGCCGGCACTGCCCCGAAACCCATCGAGCTAGCGCGACCGACCGCCCCCAGATCATCATGCGCGTGACGGAACTGACGCTCGCGTCGCTGCCCGATGCGCCGTCTTGCGGGCGTCTGCTCGTACAGCGCTACCTGAGAGCATGGGGTATCGCACACATGATCGATGAGGCGCAGCTCGTGATGTCTGAGCTGCTGACCAACGCGGTCAACGCGAGCACCGAACTCACGACGATTCAGATACGCCTGGTGGCAATAGAAGGCACGTCGCTCCTGATCGAGGTACGGGACCGCAATCCTGAACCTCCGGTACTGAAGGATGCCGCTAGCGACAACGAGGCTGGCCGCGGCCTGATGATGGTGGACGCTCTTTGCGAACGCTGGGGCTACTACCACCCAGCGCACGGCAGTAAGGCAGTCTGGGCCGAACTCCTCATTCCGCTGCCCACGCGCGAATCCGCGCACCCAGACGTGCCGCCGGTTGCAGCGATGGATGATCCCCGCGTTCTTCGCCGCGTGCACACGGGACTCAAAAATCTCCAGGTCCGCTGATACACACCGCCCCTGGCGGGTGATCCGCAGCACAACAGGTTTGGACGCAAGGGAGATACACCAACATGACCGAAACCTGGGAAACGGCAGTCCGGACGGCAGCGAACACGATGCTCCGCTACCCAGACAAGATCTCAGACGGGCTGGAGGCGGAACTGTACGCGCTGCTGGAACAACTCGGCACCGCGACAGCGGAGCAACCCGCGAGCACGGGCACGCCTGACGATGCCGCATCACTCCGGAGAGGAAGAACACCAGCGCCATCGGCCGGAAACCTGCCACCGGGCAGGGAATGAGGTGTGAGCACGCGGGTCGCAGGCCCCGGGCCGCCCGTCATCCTGCTCACGGCCAAGGCCACCCTGGCCGCCGGGACGGCGTGCCCGTATCTGACCGTCGTCGAGAAAAGCGGGAACCTATGGCGCTGCCACCTGTCCGAGCGGAAGAGCCGCCTCGCCTACGGCAAGATCATCGTGCCCGGCCACATGGCCGGCCTGCGCCGGGCCGCTGAGATCTGCGCGGACGGTTACCAGCCCGGCAGTATCGAGCGCGGCCTACTGCTCGATGCATTCGCCAAGGACGCGCCATGACATATGCCCTCCGTGATTCCCACGTCGCTCGCGGCATCCGCAGGGTCCGGCTCGAACGCGGCTGGACCCTGCGGGACATGGTCCTGCTGCTCGGATGCGATCCGTCACAGATCTGCCGCATCGAGAACGGCGAACGCGGGACGCCAGACCCAGCGGAAGCGGCAGGCAAGCATGGTGACGGCCGCGGTGTAACCGTCGCGGATGGGCTTGCGCACCTCGACCCGGAGCCAGCTGACCGGATGATCGGCGAGCAGCCTTTCGGCGACCCGCTCGGCCGCCGTCTCGATCAGCCGGAACCGCCCATCGCGAATGACCGCGGGCACCGTCGAGGGCAACGACGACGACGAGTGGCACCGGGTGCTCGACGTCAACGTGCTCGGCATCGTCCGCACCACCCGCGCCGCGTTGCCACTGCTCCGCCAGGCCGTCCTAGACCGCGGTCAGGCGGCCATCGTCAACACCTGCTCGGTCGCCGCCGTCGCGGGCCTGCCGCAGCGGGCGCTGTACAGCGCGAGCAAGGGGTGCCGTCTACGCGCTCACGCTGGTCATGGCGGCCGACCACGTGGCCGAGCGCATCAGGGTCAACTGCGTCATCCCGGGCACGGCGGACACCCCGTGGGTGGGCCCCTGCTAGACGCCGCCCCGGACCCGGCGGCCGAACGCGCCGCGCTCAAGGCCCGCCAGCCGATCGGCCGCCTGGTCACCGCCGACGAGGTCGCCGCGGCCATCGCCTATCTCGCCAGCCCGCTGGCCAGCGCCACCACTGGCACCGCCCTCGCCGTCGACGGCGGCATGACCGGCCTCCGCCTCCGGCCACGCCCAAGCTGACCAGGGTTTGCGACTACCTTTCCGCGGACATCCCGGACGCCCTGTGGCCTGACCTGGCCACCGCGGCCGGATAGCCGATCAGGTCGCGGGCAGCGCGCGCCGCCGAAGCCGCCCCACCCTGACGCGGACGATGTGGAAGCCTGTCATCTGCTGGAAGTGCCGGACCCCGTTGGGCAGCCAGAACAGGTTCGAGCCGTCGATCAGGTACCGGACCCCCAGGCTCACCAGCCGCTCAACAAGGACCTCTGTCATGAAATAGCGAGCCTGGCTCTGGTCCTCGCCCCAGCCGAGGGTCCGGAAATACCGCAGCATGGCAAGTTCGCCGTCGACGGGCGTGACCGACAGGAGCAGCGGGCGGCCGTCGGCCGCGCGGGCCACCAGCCACAGCCGGTAGTCGAGCAGGTCGTCGTTGCCCGGAACCGGAATCCGGTAGGTCGCGTCGGGGTGGCTGCGCTCGCAGCTGTTCGCGAGCTTCAGCAGGTCCCGCCGCTCCTGCTCATCCTCGACTTCTTCCCAGCTGATGCCGAGCCGGTTGGCCAGCCGTATCTTGCGGCGCAGCGTCTGCTTGGACGCGCCCAGCACGTACGCGCCCGGCTCCTCCGGTAGCCGCAGCACTGCCGTGGCCAGCCCGGTCAGCCGCCACAGCGAGGAATTTCGCCTCAACTTCGCCCGGATGGCGGCGCCTTCGACCCCGGCGGAAGGGACCGCGCGCAGGCAGGGCAGCCGACACAGGCTGACAAGCGCGCCGAGGCTCCGGCTCCGCCTCCGCATCAGGTAGCGGAGAAATGGAGAATTGCCTGCCTGATAGGCCTCGAAATACCGGGACACGGTGGCTTCCGGGTTCGATTTGCTCACCGGGACGGCCCGGTCAGGCCGACCAAACGACCGGAACGGACGGAACGATCCCATTGATAGCGGCATTCTCATTGAGTAGTTCAGCGCCATTACACAAGGCCAGGTCAAGCCTCGACCACCACGGAAGCCCTGCACCCCGCTCGCTTCGCGCTGCTGGCCGACAGCCTATCGAGCCTCCTTGCCGACAGACGTCGGCAAGGCGAATCTAACTGCGGCTACGACTCCAAATAGAGTACCCCGGAAGCCGACCAGGGGAGGCATATTCGGCATTGTCGCGAGCGTAGCCATTGCCTGCAATTCTGTAACCTACGGTGATTTCCACTGGTCCCGGCCGGCATTTCAGGCCGAACGTGCTGGTCAAGGACGTCGAACACGGCCGAATCGAAACCGGGATCGAACTTGCGGGCCCAGCGCGCGCCGCTGGCGAACATCGCCGGAAGATCGACTACACCAAAGGTCCTTGGGTGGTTATTGTGACTGGAGGAGAAATCGGTGTAGTGCGTACCGTAGGGCACCAGGCGGAATCTCCCCGAATTCACCAGCACCGTTTGCAGGAACACTTCGTCCGGTGCCGGCATGGTGCGAAAATACGCCACCACGTCAGGGTGGTCGCGCGCGAACTCCCGCGCGTAGCGCACGCACGGCGCGGAGAGCGCGCAGAAGAACGACCCGCCGTAGCAGATGAAGTCGTCGTGAAAGATCGTGCTCGTTCGCCGCAGTCCGAACGTCGAGAACCCCAGGCTGACCCGTACCCAGGGCTGCAGGAAGTTGATGATCATGATCGGCCGCAGCCATCGCTGCTTGGCCCGCGTCGGCCGCCCGACCCAGTGGTGCCGGTAGTCGAACCGCATGTGGGTGTCGAACGGCTTGCACAGCCGGAACTCCGGGCCCGCGCCCCAGTCGGCGTCGGGCGGGGTCCGCTCCGGGTGCACCGGCGCGTACTGCAGGTATCCGTCCACCCCGCCGTCTGCCAGGACCCCTTCGATCTCGGCGACCGGCCGAAGCGGGTAGTCCTGCCCGGTCATGTTCTGCAGCCAGTCGAAGGCGATGCCGTGGGCATCCAGCCAGTCGACCGCGGCGAAATACCGATCGAGATGCGAGAAATCGCCGTAACCACCCGGGCCGTTGAGCATGTGCACGTCGCTCAGGGAGTAGAACAGGGAGGCATCGAGGGGCGCCCGGGACGCGTCGTGGTCGATCACGACGACGCTTCCCGGACTGCCTTCCTTGATGAGCGTGACCAGCCGGAGGACCTGGTCCGGCCTGGTATGCGTCTGCAGGTAGTAGCAGACGCGGGGCTGATCTGACCTGGTAACGCTGTCGCTCATGAGTGCGTCTCCGACGGATGAGGTCTGGGGGTCGCGGCGGGCTTGCGCGGCACCGCGACGCCATTGTCGACCTGCCGGTAGGGATTCCGGAGGTCGGGCAGCCGGTAGAGGCTGGCGGCCATCGCGAGGCTGGTCGTGTACGAGACCGTGTGCTGCCAGGCCTGGCCGTTCGCCAGGGTGATGGTCCAGGTCGCGCCGACCCGGCCGTTGCGCCGCAGTACCAGCCGGTACCGGGTCGCAACGCCTTGCTCGTTCTGCACCCCCAGGCTGGCACGGCTCGTCTGACCCGGTAGCGGCGCCAGCCACAGTTGGGTATAGCCCGAGTATTTCTGGGCGTCGGCGCTGACCACGGCCAGCCCTACCGCCGCCGTGGCGATGACGGCGGCGGCGCCGAAGGCCACCGCATGCCAGGCCGACCACCGTCGGCTTCGGGTCGGCCGGGGCGGGGGCGGATCCTCCCGCCGCCGTCGCCGCGTGATCAGCGCCGCCGCGGCGCCGGCCAGGGTCGCCACCGACAGCACGCCGACCCAGGCCGTGCGGTTCAGCGGGATTCCGGCCGCGTAGAGCCCCATGCCGCCGAAGACCGGCACCATCAGGGCTAGGCCGGCGGCGACGGCCACCCGTTCCAGGCCCTGATTCCGCGGGCTCAGGAACACTTCCGACCAGACGTAGCCCGGTGCCGCAAACAGGCACAGGCCGAGCACGATCATGACCGGCTCCGGCAGGTGGGCGAAGAAGGCGACGCAGCCGAGGATCGCTATCGCCTCGGCGATAGCGATGTCGGAGTAGTTACGGCGCACTTCGCGCCCCCCGCAGGTCATAGATCACGATGTCGCCGTTGTCGTAGACCCTGGCCGCGCCAGGAACCTGGTTGAACTTGGTCAGGTCGGCGATCGGTATCGGCTGGTCGCTGGTGGTCGAGCTGCCGGGGAAATAGCTGCCCGAGGCCGGCAGGGACTGGCTCAGCCGCAGGTCGACCAGCACGTACTGCACCGCCTGAGCCTTCGCGGCCCGCGCGATGGCCGGCGTGAAGGTCCGCGTGGTGTACAGGTAGCCGGCGCCCTGCAGGGGGTTCTGGTCGCCGTACCCGATGAGCAGCGGATAGATGCCGATATCGGCGGCGAACCGGTTCCCAGGCCCGAGCGCGGTCAGCGTCCACTGCGCGGTCGCGATTTCCTCGGGCCCGACCGACCGTTCGAAGCCGGCCACCTGATGCGGCCCCGGCAGCCGCTCCCAGTACGGCGGCCAGCCGTTGGACAGCCCGTCGAACAGCAGCAGCAGCGTCCCCGTCACGGCCACGGCGATGGCAGCAGACTCCCAGCGGCGCACTAGGGCGGCGTTGACCAGCCGGATCAGGGCGAGCCCGGCGATCAGGCTGACCGGTATGTAGACGAACGTCGCAACCCGCCCGGCCAGCTCCTGGCCGTCCGGTGTGCCGATCCGGAGAGCCAGGGCAACGAACCAGCCCAGCGACCCGATCGCCATGGCCACGATCTCGGGGTGGAACCGGTGCCGCCGCCAGACCTGCCACCAGCCGAGCGGGAGCAACACGGTGATGATCAGGATCACGATGGTTTCCAGCGCCCGGTTACCCAGCGGCGCGGCGGACGTCGACGCGGCGCCCGAGGAGGTGCCGCTCTGCAGTGCGCCCAGACCCTGCGCGAGCCCCTCAACCGTGGGCCGGAAGTAATTCAGCGTGGCGGGGGCAATGAAGACCACCCAGCCCGCGACGGCGGCGGCGGATATGACCGCGAGCGTGCCGACCCTAATCGTCGTGCGGCCGGTCCGGGTGAGCAGGCTGGCGAAGGTGATCAGGAACAGCGTTACCACCAGCATATAGCTGGTGACGTGATGGGTGACGACGGTGGCGAAGATGGCCAGCACGGCCAGCATGAACCAGCGGGCCCGGTCGGCACCCGATCTCCCTGTGGCCGTCCGCCAGGCGGCCAGCACCGCCAGCCCGAGGAAGGCCAGAGCCAGCGTCTCGTAGACGAACATCGCGTCGAAGGAGTCAAGCGTGGGCGTGCTGTTGTAGACGAGGACGGCGATGCCGGCCACCCGGTACGACCGGCTGAAGGACCAGAAGGCCAGGTAGAGCAGGCAGATGAAGAGAAGGTGTGCGACCCCGGCGACGATCAGGCCCGCTACGAAGACGGGCAGGCCGGTCACCGAGATCAGCGCGGACGTCACCTCCTCCAGACCCGGGTACCGCGGGCTGATCGGCAGCCCGTAGTTGACCGTGAACAGCTTCCCGGTCTGCAGGATGTTGACCGTGCTGCGCCAATGTAGCAGCTCGTCGGTAAAGGTGAAGCTCAGCGGGCTGTAGCAGACCTTCAGCAGGTACTCCGCCACGGTGATCACCACGACCAGGGTGGCGGTGCCGCCCCTGCTCAGCCGGCGCCGGCTGAGCAGGCGTTCCGCTACCGGCGCCACGATGAGCGCCTGGCCGAGCCAGTACGCCCGGTCGGCCCACGGCGAGCTGGCGTATCCCATGCGGCCCGCGGCGTAGGCGGCGCTGGCGACGAGGATGCCGACCGAGGCGATGAGCGTGACCACGCTGATCGGAAGACGGGACTCCGGGACCGCAGGCTCCGCCGCCTGCGGCGGGGGTACCGGCCCCTGCTGGGCCGGCGGCCCCCGGTGCGGAGTCCTGTCGACCACCGTCATAGCCTTGCATACCTCCGGGACCTGGCGGCCCGGCTCTGCTCATACACGCTGCGCAGATAAGCCAGCGGCCCGAGCGCCAGCCCCTGCAGATGCCGCCGGTCCAGTTCCGCGAGCAGGTCAGGCGCGGCTTCAGGCGCGGCACCCTCCTTGAGGTAGCGGCACGCCGCGGGAACCAGCTTGAGCAACCCGGGGAGCACGCCAGGACGGTGCTGCAGCAGGGCCGCGTAGAAGGCGGTCAGGCCGACGCTGTAGCCGTGCAGCTGACGGCCGAGGCTGTCCATGTCCGGCCGGTGATGATGCCACATCAGCGCGGAAGGTTCGTAGCCGATGTCGCAGCCGGACAGCAGGGCAAGTGTGAATGCCAGCGTGTCTTCGCAGGCGAACGTGCGGGTGCCGGCGCCGAGCGCGACATCGAAACCGCCGATCCCGGCAAGCGTCTCCCGCCGGAACGCCATGTTGGCCCCGGTGCCGAACGGTGGCAGCGGGAACAGCGGGCTCTGCGGGCCCGAGCGGGTAAACGTCTCCGGCTTGAACCCCCGGCCCATGCGATGCCCGCCCTGCTGCTCGAAAAGCTCCTCGGCAGCGGTGTCGAGCCTGGCCGGCAGGATCAGGCCGACGACGCATCCGATGGCGTCGCCGCGGGCGAATCCGGTTGCGATCCCGGCCAGCCAGTGCTGGTCCGGCTCGTCGTCGTCGTCGAGGAACGCGATGATGTCGCCGTCGGCCGCGGCGGTGCCCGCGTTGCGCGCCCAGGACAGGCCGGGCCGGGGTTCGGCATGGTAACGGAACCGCACCGGCCCGGCCGCAAGGCGCCCGACCAGGCGCTCGACGGCATCAGCGGCGGGAGCGTTATCGACCACCACCACCTCGAAGCGCTGGTACTCCTGTTGTCGCAGGCGGTCTAGGCACATCTCCAGCTGAGTGGGCCGGTCGCGAGTACAGACCACGACGCTGATCGGCGGCGCATCGGCAAGGATCGCCGCCCGGTGCCGGGTGAAGGGCCACGTGTCCGGGTCGGCCGTCAGCCCCTGACCGGTCAGGGTCGACGGCGGCTGCAGTCCCGCGCTCACGAACCGATCCGCGATAGCCGGGCGGAGATCCCGCCAGAGCATCTCCCCGAACTGGTCAGGGGAGAGTCCCTCGGCCGACAGCGGGGCTTCGAACAGGCCGACCGGCTCGGTGTGCAGGCGAGCAAGCGCCCAGACGCGCCGGTACGGCGCGCCGCTGGGTACCGAAGGCAGCGGGCGACTGAGCTCTACCTCAAGGACCCTGGCCGGGCGGAAACCAGGTCCGGCGGACACCGCTGGCAGGTCAGCGTGCGGCTGCGGATCGACGGCCGATGTCGTCATGCGGGCTCCTTACGGTCGTTCGGTGCGAGCGACTCCGAACCACCCCGGAGCCGCACCCGGAGCAGAATCCACACGCACCGGACCGCGTCGCGCCAGTTGATCTTCTTGCCCTCGGCGTGCGAGCGACTGTAGTAGCTGATCGGGACCTCGAAGGGGCGAATGCCGCGCAACAGCAGCAACGCCGTCATCTCCGTGTCCAGCCCGAAACCTATCTCGCTGAGGCTGAGCTGCTTCATCGTGGCCGCGGGCATCAGCTTGAGGCAGGTGTGCATGTCGCTGAGGCTCGCGTTAAAGAACAGGTTGGCCAGCGAGGTCAGCATCCGGTTGCCAAGCGCGTACCGGTAGGACTGGTAGACGGTGTTGACGCCGAACAGACGGGTCCCGTACACGACGTCGGACCGGCCCTTCAACACCGGCTCGAGCATCCGGGGAATGTCTTCGGCCGCGTATTCCAGATCGGCGTCGAACGGAAGCAGGTGCGTACCCGTCGCCAGTTCGGCTGCCGATCGCAACGCGGCGCCCTTGCCCTGGTTGACCGGATGCCGGTGGACGATGACGCGGTCGTCACGGAACGCGGACAGAAGCGCCGCGGTCCGGTCGGTGCTGCCGTCATCGACGACGATCAGCTCGATGTCGCAGGGATAGTCGGTAGTCAAGATCTCGGCTACCGCCCGGCCGACCGTATTTTCCTCGTTGTAGGCGGGCATCAAGATGGAGAGCTTCACCCGGGGAATGCCGGATGACGCGGACCCCCCGGCACCGCGGCCCTGAGCTGCTGGTCCAGGCCAGGAAAATGAGTCCGCCGCACCGACTGCCGTAAATTTGCTCTTCTCATTTGCGGGTTGCGGAGTGGACAAGGAATCTATCCCAACGGGGCTGAAAGACGAGCGACAAGCGCATCCTTCCCTCGCAGGAGCGCATGGCACCAAGCAAATGATCACACTGTTGAAGTCATCGGAAGTCATCGTTTGTCCGGGCGAGACACGGGGCGTAACCGATTCACTCAGTGGACGTCACACCGTCAGCGGAAGAGTACCGGATCACGATTGTGTTACCTAAACGTTATTTAATTCGCATAACTGCCCAAGTGGTCACTTAGGCATCTTAAGTGCGTTGCATGTCACGCTGGCGGCTGGCTGATCTGGGCAGATGGGCGGTTCGGCACCCGCGGCGCCGCATGGGCGAAGCCTGCCACCATGATCCTTTTGTCGTTTTGGTGGCGGAGTCATCCGGTAGCTGGCATCATGTGGGATCCGGGTCAGGCCACGGCCCGGCATTAGCCGTGGCAAGCGGCGTGATTAGGCGATCACGGGAGGTGAGCCGGGCTTCGCTGGGGCGCAGGAGTTCGGCGGCATTGAGCAGTTTCGGCATCCGGGGTTGGTGCCGCGGATATCTGCTCGTCGCAAAGGTCGGAAATGAGTAAACTTCCCCAACTGCTCGCGCGTCGTCCAATTAGCTTGGCATAAAAGGACGGCCGGGCTACAGGTGGTGATGCGTGTGCGGAGGACCGGACAGGATCTGGCTGCCGCCGGACCGGACTGACTGAGGGTGCCTTGAGCGCTACCCGAACGCGAGCCGGCTCTGGCCGCCTCGGGGCCGGCGCGCAACCTCCCAGTTCGGAACCGGCGCGCCGGTCGCTGACCGCGGCCGTGCTCGGCCTGATGCGACAGCACGGCGACGTGCTGAAGAACGCGAGCAGCCTGCTGGCGACGACGGGCGTTACCTCGGCGATGGGTTTCGCCTACTGGACCGTCGCCGCCCGGCTGATGAGCCAGCGCGCCGTCGGCTATGGCTCGGCGACCGTCTCGGCGATCACGCTGCTCGGAACGATCGGCATGTTCGGTCTCGGCACTGTGCTCATCGCTGAACTGCCCCGGCGGACCCGCCGCGGCGGCCTGGTCTCGGCGGCGCTGATCACTTCCGGTCTGGGCTCCCTGGTGCTGGGCCTGGGCTTTGCCGCCATCGCCCCCAGCCTCAGCCCGCGTTTCACCCAGATCACCGGCACGCCTGTGCGGGCTCTGCTCTTCGCCGGCAGCGTCATGTTGATGGCGGTCGGCCTGGTCTTCGACCAGGCCACGATCGGCGTCCTGCGCGGTGGCGTGCAACTGTTCCGCAACTTTGTGTTCTCGCTGGTCAAGCTGCTAATCCTGCCAGTGACCGCCATCATCTTGCACAATCAGTTCGGCGCCGGGATCACCATTTCCTACGCGGGCGGCATGGCGCTTTCGCTGGCCACGGTCGCGATCCAGCTGAAACATGGCGGCGCCGCGGTCCTGAGCCGACCGGACTGGGGGGTGCTGCGGCGACTCAGCAAGGTCGCCTTCGCGCACAACTGGCTGAACCTCGCCATCGCGGTCCCGTATTCGCTGATCCCGGTGCTGGTCACGGTCCTCGTCTCGCCTTCGGCCAACGCCGCTTTCTACGTGGCCTGGATGCTGAGCGGTTTCGTCTACATCATCCCGCAGCACCTGTCGACCGTGCTGTTTGCCGTGGCCGCGGCCGAGCCGCAGGTGATAGCGCGCAAGCTCCGCTTTACGCTGAAGGTATCGGTCCTGGTGGGCTTGCCCGCCTCAATCGTTCTGGGCCTGGGCGCACACCTGGCGCTCAGGCTGTTCGGTGCCGACTACGCGCGGATCGCTACCTTTCCCTTGGTCATGCTGGCCTTCGGCTACCTGCCGAGCATCCCGAAGGTCCACTACATCGCGGTTTGCCGCGCCATCGGGAAGGTCAACCGAGCCGCCCTGGTGCTGACGACGTTCGCCGCGATCGAGGTGGCCGCGGCCGCGGCGGGCGGCCTCATGGACGGGCTCATCGGCCTGTCGTGGGCGCTGCTCATCGTGGCCATCGTGGAGGGTATCGCGACGACCCCCGCAGTGGTACGGGCGGCCATCGCCCGCGGCCGCCATCGGCGTCCCGTCCTGGACGTCACGGCCGCCGGAGATCCGGGTCCGTCCCGGTGGCCGATGGCCGGGCCGACAGCCGACGGCATGCCGGGCCGAAGCCTCGCCGACCGTCGCCGGAACGGCCATGCCGTCTTCCCGGACCGGGGGGTCGGCCTCGCCGCCGCGGCCGGGTACGAGACCCCGCACCGAGACCACCGGGCACAGCAGGAGGCAGGGCTAGCGGTGCTGCTGTCCCTGGCCACCACGATCGGGCCGGATCACCCGATCCCTGGGATCCCGGCCACCATGCCCCAGGAGGCCATCAGCTGGCAGCTCAGCCAGCGAGCCGCCAAGTCCCCGGCCAGCAGCGATAACACGACCAAGGGTGGTACATCATGACAGGGATAACCGGCTCATCGCCGCCGCTGGTGACCGTCATCACCCCCGCGTACAACGTGGGCAAATACGTCGGGGAGGCGGTGGACTCGGTCCTGCGGCAGTCGTTCCAGGATTTCGAGTACCTGGTGGTAGACGACGAGTCGTCGGACGACACCGCCCAGGTGGCCCGGGCTCATGCCGCAGGCGATCCGAGATTCTGTCTGATCTCGGTCAAGCACGGTGGCGTGTCGGCGGCGAGAAACGCCGGAATCCGCGAGTCCAGGGGCCGGTACATCGCGCTGCTTGACGGAGACGACCGGTGGCGCCCGAGGTTCCTGGAACGGCAGGTAGGCCTGATCGAGTCGCTGCCGCCGGACGTTGGCGTGGTGTTCTGCCGGGTCCGGTCGATCCTGGAAAACGGGCTGCCGATCAAGGTGCACTGGCTGCGCACCGGCCGCTACGACTTCGACGACTTCGTGGTCAGGAACAACCCGGCCGGACACGGAGGCATACTCGTCCGGAGGTCCTGTTTCGCCGAGGTAGGCGGTTTCGACGAAGGGCTGCCCTTCGCCGAAGACCTCGAGATGTGGCTGCGCATCGCCGAGCGGTCGGCTAGCCCGGTGCTGTGGGCCAGCAGGCATTTCCTGGCGGACCGGCGGCTGCGGCCCGACGCCATGACCAGGGATACCGCCACCGCCGAGCCGACCCTCGACGAGCTGCTCGCCACCCAGGTGACCAAGCTACGCCGGCATCTGGCAGCGGAGGCGTACGTCCGGCCCGCGCTGCTGGCCCTTAAGTACGGTAGCGACGCCAAAAGGGCCAAGGGCTGGGCGGACACGGCACGGTCGGCGGGTTTCGGCCGGCTCGCCCGCAGCGCGGCGGGACGGCAGTTGCTGTTGTGGGACGCGATGCCGGGTCCTGTACGGCGGGCGGTGCGCGGGACCCAGGAGCGGGCGCGCAGCACGGTCAAGCGGGCCGTCGCGCAACTGCACTTCTCATGACCGGCCCATTCGGCATCACCGGCCCGGTCGGCCACTGACCTGCGCCGGGAGGGGCCAGCGGTCAGAAACCCGCCTTGTAAGCCGCCGATGCCTTCGCGATCGAAGTGCCCGAGCCGTAGCTAGCCCCGGTGGTGGACTGGTCTCCCTGGAAGTTGCACTCGAAGGCGATGTCCGCGGCGTTGGCGGCAAAGAAGCCCCTCATCTCCTTCACGTAATGGGGGTCGTCACCGCCGGAACCGGCACCGGTCGCCACGTTGCCCCACTCGGGCACCGACAGAAGCTTGCCGTGCGCCCTGGCGAACTTCAGCCAATAGTTCAGGCCCTGGGGGCCGTTGAGCTGCGTCTGCCAGCCGACCGTGGTGGTAGCCGGCGGCCAGGAGTCGTAGCTGTCGACGCCGATCATGCTCACGTAGGCGTTGCCGGGATAGGCAAGGGCCGGATTGGCAAGGCCACCCGAAACACCGCGGTTGACGTCCCAGTCCCACTGCAGGTTGGGCGCGGTGGCCCGGGCGGCGGTCACAATCTGCTGCCAGCAGTGCGCCCAGACCGTGGGGTCGGTCGCCTTCCAGACATACCAGGTCCCGTTGAACTCCCAGCCCAGCCGGATTATCGAGTGGCCGAGCCCGTAGGACGAAATGACCTGGCCGAAGTCACGCCAGTGCGCGTTATAAGCCCCGGCGGCACACGCCTGCAGCGAAACTCCTGGGACGCCCTCCGGGATCATCGGAACCCCGAATGCCATCGTGTACGGCTGTCCGCGCCACCGCTGATAAAGCCAGGTCGGATCGTCGATCTGCGCCCATGTGGCCCGGGCCGACCAGGCATCCACCACGTCGAGCGGACGGCCGCGCCAGGCAGCGAAGGCCGCGGCCCCGGCCGGCGTGCCGTCTTCTGGGTAGACGCCGCTGGCCCACCGGAGGCCGGAGCGATTCTGGGATCCCCCCGTGCCGGCGACGAGCAAGGCCAAGGCCACCACGACCACGACCACGACCGCAAGCCACCCCAGCATCGGGACCTGCCCCAGTCGGCTACGCCAGGAGGGCCGGGACATCCGGTGGCCCGAGCGCGGGAAGCTCGCGGATTCGCCCTGCGGTTCACCCGGAGCAGGCAGTTCGCTCGGCGCCTCGGAAGAGGAGCGAGAAACGCCGAGCCATCGGGTCCTGTACGTCATCCCGTCCTCTCCTCTGGCCCGTGCAGTGCGCCCTGAGTTTATCGGGCCAACTGGCCGCCAGCGGGCCTTACCCACAGATACCGAACCCACCCGCCGGCCGATCTGAGTGAGACTGGTTTATCCATGCGCCTGCCGCTATGTTCCCAATCGACAATAAAAAGCTGATTGTCCAATTCGCTTTTTTTGGCCGTGGCCGTAGTGACCAGCCTTCGCCGGATATCGATCCATCTGGGATAAAAATCGAACCTAGATTCGAGATATGGCCGCGGTGTGCTACGGTCAAAATGGGCAGAACTTCGATTGTGCGGTAATCCACCGCATACCGGTTGGCGTCTCACATACATAGCAAAGACGTCAGCCCGTCTTAGCGTAGGTACGGCGCTGGACGGCGAGAAGCGCAGAGCGCGCAGGGGGAGTGATGGACGCAGCGCCACCAGTCTTGAAGCCGGTCTTGCTGCCTGCAGCACCTTTTTATGACGAGCCGCTGGAGAGCCTCCTCGAGCCGATCGCCTTCGATCCGGAGGCAGACCGGGGAAATCTCGCGCTGGCCGTGCGTACGTGGCCAGTGCCAGCCAATTCCGTGGCCCTCAAGCTGTCCATTCTGGTAACCGTCCACAACCAGGAAGCGATCGTAGCGCAAGCGATAAGCGACATCCTGAACGTCGGTTACCCCTGCGCCATGGAGCTGATTGTCATCGATGACGGCAGCACAGACGGCACATATGATCTGCTGGCCAAGATCGGGGATGACCGGGTGACCATATTCCGGCACCGGGTCCGGCAAGGAAAGAGCGCGGCATTGCGGACCGCGAGCTCCCTGGCCACCGGCTCTTATCTACTGGCCTTTGACGGCGGCCCGGAATATTCGGCGGAAGATATCCCGTGGATCCTGAGGCCGGTACTCGCAGGCCGCTGCCAGGTGGTCTACGGAACGTGCCTTTCCGGTTACAACACGGTCTATCGCCCCCGTCGGCAAGTCCGGCGCACCCGACTGCTCACGCTGCTGGCTAACGTCCTGTTCGATGCCTGCGTCAGGGACCTGAATACCGGCTTCAAGCTGGTGCCAAGGGCGATGTTCGACGAGCTGACGCTGCGCGAACGGGACGCCGGCCTCGACACCGAGATGACCGCCCTGCTCCTGAAGCGAGGGGTAAGGCCATTCGAGGTCCCGGTCAGCTACTACGGCGGCTCGGCTTCGGCCGCGAAGGAGCTCTCGTGGCGCCAGCTGACCGAGTGCGTTCGGATCCTGCTCCGGGTCCGCCTCAGGACCGGGGTCGCCGGCCCGGCCTGCCGCAAGCCAGCTCATGACCTGGTGCACGACGCCCCCGTGATCTGTTCCGATCACCCGAACCTGTCCGAGGCGTGCTGATGGGGGCACAGGCGGGTCCTGCATGACGGTGGCCAAGGCTGACGTAAACGAGCGCGGCGAGCTCACCGAAGCCCGCGGCGGCCTCCCGGTTCCAGATCGCGGCCGCCCCAGCAGAGTCTGCCTGGTCGGCCCCGGCTGGACGTTCACGTCGGGCGTCAGCTACTACACGTGCCGCCTGGCCAACGCCATGGCCGAGAGCCACGACACCAGCGTTATCCAGCTGCGTCGGCTGCTGCCGCGAAGGCTTTATCCGGGCCGGAGACGCGTCGGCTTGCCGCGGGCCAGCATGGCCTACTCCGAAGAGGTCCGGGTTTGCAACGGCATCGACTGGTGGTGGGGACGCTCCCTGATCAGGGCGCTGCGCTTCTTGCGGGCCCAGCGACCCGAGGCCGTCGTGCTGGAATGGTGGACCGCCGCCACGCTGCACACCTATCTGGTTCTTGGCCTGGCGGCCCGGATCCTCGGCGTGCGCGTTGTCCTCGAAATGCACGAGCTTCAGGATCCGGGCGAAGCCAGCGTCCTGGGCGCCAGGCATTACGCCCGGTGGGGCCTGCGCGCGCTGCTCCAGCTCTCGCACGGGTGCGTGGTCCACTCGAAATCAGACTGGCTGCTACTCGAGTCGGGTTACGGCTCCCTCGACTTGGAGGTGGCGATCGCGGCGCACGGCCCGTACGACCAGTACGGAGCCGATCCAGGCGACGGCAATCCCGCCGCCCGGGCGGCGATCTCCGCCGTCAGGACGGCGCCCAGGCCCGACGCGGTCAACCTCCTCTTCTTCGGCCTGATCCGGCCGTACAAGGGTCTGGACGACTTGCTCCGCGTCTTCAACGAGCTCCCGGCGGAGGAAGCGGCGGGCCTCTGGCTCACCGTGGTCGGCGAGACCTGGGAAGGCTGCACCGAACCGGAACGCCTGATCAGGGCGAGCCCGCACGCCGACCGCATCACGTTCGTCAACGAATACGTGCCCGACGAGGTCGTGGCGGCCGCCTTCGCGCACGCCGATGTGGTGGTGCTCCCGTATCGCCGCTCGTCGAGCAGCGGCATTCTGCACGTGGCGATGAATCAGGGCCTTCCCGTCGTGGTCACCCGGGTCGGCGGCCTGCCCGAGGCGGCGGACGGCTACGAAGGGGCCATAATCGTCGAACCTGACGATCTGGCCAACCTGAAGGCGGGGATTATGCAGGCCGTGCAGATGGTCGGCCGGCGTTTCGCCGATCCCAGGGACTGGGGCGAGACGGTTAAGGCGATCGACGCGGCCGGAGGCTTGATCTCCCGGCCGGAAACGTAGCTGCGGCCTTTCACCCCTCCTTGACCGCTTGTATTCGCTAGCATCCGGAATGGTTGGCCGCTAGGCGGTCGCGGGAGGGCTAGCATGGCGCGGTTGAGTGGTGGTCGGCACACAATGGCTCCGCCACCCCGCGCGCATGCTCCGGCCAGAACCCGGAAGTACCGCTTGCCCATCTCAGCGCGCCTGCTCACGGGGCTGGGATTGGCCGCCGCCTTGGTGGGCCTCGCAATCGCGATCGGCGTGGGCGCCGTGCCTACGCCGCTGACCGCCAACACGACGAAGGCACCGAAGCTCTCCGTCGCGCCGCAGGTCCAGGCCAGCGTGAGCGCGCCCAGCTACGTCTCCCCCGCCGCCCCGTCCGGTCCGTCTGCCCACCGGTCCCTGGCCTCGACGTCTCCGTCCGCCTCGCATCGCCTCAAATTGCTGGTGACCGGGACACCCAGCACCGCCCCGTCGAGCCCGCGTCCCTCGCCGAGTCCGCGTCCCTCACCCAGTCCCTCGCCGAGCCCCGAACTGGTGCCAACCCCCACAGTGGAGTACCAGACACCCACAGGCCGGAACGAACTTGCCTGGTCCCAGGCAATCCTCAGAGCGTTCGGTGCCCCGCTGACGAGCGCCAGCATCGAGTCGATGGGCTATTGGATGCAGAACGAGGCGGGCAAACCGCCCTACGGCATCGTCGGCGCCAACAACCCGATCAACGTGAGCCAGCCCGGCTACGGCGGCACACCGATCCAGAACGAGGGCGGCGGCTACTACCTTTACTCGTACCCGACGGTCAATGACGGTATCGACGCGATCGTGGCCTACCTGGACCGTCCCAATTATGCCGGCATCGTGGCGGCGCTGAAGGCGGGAGCCGGCCTGTCGTCGCCGTCCCTGGCCTCGGAGATCCTCGTCTACAGCGGCAACCACTACAGCACCATCCCGGATGCGTGGGGTGCCTCCCAGGGCAAGCCCGAGACCTAGCGGCCTCGCTCGATGGTGACGGCCGCGGTGTAGCCGTCCCTGATGGGCTTGCGCACCTCGACCCGGACCCAGCTGACCGGATGGTCGGCGAGCAGCCGTTCGGCGACCCGCTCGGCCGCGGTCTCGATCAGCCGGAACCGCCCATCGCGGACGACGGCGGAGATCGTCCGGGCGACCGCGGAGTAGTCCAGGGCGTCGGCGATGTCGTCGGACCCGGCCGCCCTGCGTACGTCCGCGGCCATGTCCACGCTGAAGACAAGCGTCTGGGTGATCTCGCGCTCCCAGTCGTGTACGCCGATGACCGCGGGGACGCTCAGGTCCCTGATCGACACGTAGTCGGTTACCGCCAAGCCAAATCCTCCGCCGCCCATCGGGCCGCCACTTCCCCCGCCCGCAGAGATCCGACGTTTGCCCCGAGTATGACATACCGCCTGCTCCGGAACCCGCCGCCGTGCTGCCGGTAGTCGATGCGGGGAGCCGACGGTATCGCCAACCTCGCTTACCCTGCGGACGACGGGCCATCCAGGGCGTCTAGCTCGGCGGCGAGGTCCGGGGCCTCGGCCACAGCCTCCTCCCCCGGACCTGTCGGATCCGGCCGGGTCGGCTAAGCCACGTGCGGCTCCGCGCCGTCCTCGCTGACCATGGGGCGGCCGGCGACGGCCCAGCCGGTCATGCCGTCGGCCACGTTGAGGGCGTTCAGGCCGCCGCCGAGCAGGCCCTGGGTGGCGTAGGCGGACCTGGTGCCGCTGCGGCAGATGATGTAGAGCTCGCGGTCGCGCGGCAGCTCATCGGCCCGCGCGGCAAGGTCGCCGAGCCTGATGTGCACTGCGTCGGGGGCATGGCCCGCGGTCCACTCGTCGTCCTCGCGCACGTCTAGCAGGTACACCCCGGCCGGCAGGTCCGCCGCGAGCACTTCGGGCACGGTGTCGGGCTGGTTCATGTCGGTCTCCTCGGACGGCCGTGATTCTTGTCCCCGCGGCCATCCCGCACCGGCCGCTTGGCTACTGTAACGCCGGGCCGGTGCGGGTTGACCGGGAGGGGAACCACGGATCGTTCGGCTGAGAATAAAGAGAGCTCAGCCGGGGCGGCCGGTCAGCCTTCGGTGCCGGCCGGGACCGGTACGGCGGGGGCCGGGGTTTCCTCCCTGATTCCGTAGCGGCCGTAGAGACGGCGCAGCGGGCGCGGCGCCCACCAGTTGGCGCGGCCGAGCAGGCGCATGGTGGCGGGCACAAGCAGGATCCGGACCACGGACGCGTCCACGATCAGCGCGACGATCATGCCGACGCCCATCAGCTTGATGAACGTGATGCCGGACGCGGAGAACGCGCCGATCACGATGATCAGCAGCAGGGCCAGGCTGGTGATCACGCCGCCGGTGCGCTGCAGGCCGGTCGCGACCGCGACGGTGTTGTCGCCGGTCTGGTCGTAGCGCTCGCGGATCCGCGACAGCAGGAACACCTCGTAGTCCATGGACAGGCCGAAGATGATGGCCAGCATCAGGATCGGCATCGTGGGGTCGATGGAGCCGGTCGGAGTGAACCGCAGCAGGCCGGACAGGTGCCCCCACTGGAAGATCCAGACCACGATGCCGAACGTGGCCGACAGCGACAGCACGTTCATCACGATCGCCTTCAGCGGCAGCACCACCGAGCCGAACGCCAGGAACAGCAGCACGAACGTGGAGACGCAGACCAGCAGCGCCATCCACGGCAGCGTCGAGCCGAGGCTGCTCAGCTCGTCGATCAGGCCGGCGGTGGTGCCGCCGACGAGGACCGCGGTGCCTGCCGGCACCGGGATGGCTCGGATCTCGGTGACGATGTGCCGGGCCGCGTCCGACACCGGGGCTGGCGTGTAGCCGATGTCGACCCTTGCCACACTGTCCCGCCTCCCCGCGCCGACACCGGCCCGCCTCCCCGCGCCAACACCGGCCCGCCTCCCCGCGCCAACACCGGCCTTGATGCCGGTGACGTGGGCGGAGATGACGCCGGGGATGGCCTCGACGTCGCGGATATAGGCGCCGAGGTGGGCCTGGCTGGTGGCCGCGGGGCCGGTGAGCAGGGCCTCGATCGGATCGGTGGAGTTGACGGGGAAATCGCTGTCCAGGGTCTGCGACACCTGCCTGATCGTGGAGGCGGCTGGCAGCGTCCTCGCGTCGGTGCCGCCCCAGGAGATGCGCAGGAACGGCGCGCCGAGGGCGAGCAGCGCGATCGTGATCACCGTGACGTAGACGATGGGCCTGCGCATGACGCTGCGAGCCAGCCGGTACCAGGCGCCGCTCTCCTCGTCCCTGGCCGGCCGGTGCACCGAGCGGCGGATGCGCAGCGCGTTGACCTTCGGGCCGAGGACGGCGAGCAGCGCGGGCAGCACGGTCACCGCGGCCAGCACGTCGACCGCGACCGTGGCGACCCCGCCGTAGCCCATCGAGCGCAGGAAGTCCACCCGGAACAGCATCAGGCTGGTCAGCGCGACCGCGACCGTGACGCCGGACACCGCCACCGTGCGCCCCGCCGTGGCGACGGTGCGGGCGACCGCGAGCTCGACCGTGCCCTGGCGGTGCAGTTCCTCGCGGAACCTGGTGACCATGAAGAGGCCGTAGTCGATGCCGAGGCCCACGCCCAGGATCGTGGTGATGTTCACCGAGTAGATCGACACGGTGGTGGCCATGGTGAGCAGGCGCAGCACGGTGAACGAGCCGAGGATGGCGACGCCGCCGATGGCGAGGGGGAGGGAGGCGGCCGCGAGGCTGCCGAAGATCACCATCAGCAGGATCAGCAGGACCGGCATGGAGAAGCCCTCGGCCTTGGCGATGTCCGCGGTGACCTCGTTGTTGATCGCGACCTCCATCGGCACGTTCCCGCCGACCTCGGCGCTGACGCCGTTTGCGGCGAGGCTGGCCGGGGTGAGTTCGGCCTTGATCGCGTCGTAGGTCGTGTGCCTCGCGGCGTCGTCGGCGCCGGTGAGCTGGAGCACCGCGTAGGTGGCGTGCCGGTCGTTGCTGACCAGGCTGGGCGAGCCGGTTGACCAGTACGTGCTGACCCCGGCCACGTCGGCGCGCGGCAGGGTATCGAGCGCGGTCGTGACGGCCTGGCGGTAGGCGGGGTCGGCCACGGTCATCGTCGCGCTGCGGTACAGCACCACCACGTCGGCTTCGTTCCGGCCGAACACCTGGTCGGCCTGGTTGGCCTCGCGCTGGCTCTGGCTGGACGGCGGGGTGAAGTTGTCGCCGGAGGAGAGCCTGCCGAATACGCCGGTGCCCCACACGGCGGCGAAGATCA
>JBOHCK010000077.1:0-22275 GCA_050698755.1 Streptosporangiaceae bacterium
ACCGAGTCGCGCAGCCCCGGCACGTCGAACGCCACCGTGGGGGTGCCGCGGATGGCCGCCTCGGCCACCACGATCCCCCAGCCCTCGATCAGCGCCGGGTGCACGAGCAGCCACGCGGAGCACATCAGCCGGTGCTTCTCCTCCTCCGACACCCGGCCGGTGAACACCACATCGGGTCCGGCCAGCCCCTCCAGCCTGGACCGCTCCGGCCCGTCCCCGGCGATCACCAGCGTCCCGCCCACCACGTGCCGCACCCGGTCCCACAGCCGCAGCAGCAGGTCAAAGCGCTTGTAGTCGGCCAGCCGGCCGAACGCGAGGAACAGCGGGTCCGCCGAACGCGGGGTCAGCGGGTCGGGCTGCACCACGCCGTTGCAGATCTGCCTGATCCGGTCCTGGCCCACGCCCATCCGCTGCAGCGCCTCCGCGGTGGAGGGGGAAACGGTGAGGAACAGGTTCCTGCGGTGCGCCCAGGGCATGACCGAACTCTCGATGCGCCGGCCCACGGTGGAGACGGGCGGGCGGAACCTGATCGACCACAGCTCGGTGTGCGCGTGGTTGACCAGGCACAGCACCGGGCGCCGGCACCACAGCGGCGCCAGGAACGGCATCCCGTTGCAGACCTCGACGATCAGGTCGTAGTTCCTGAAGTGCCGCAGGTAAGCCACGGGCGCGCGGAGGAACTGGGAACACGTCCCGCCGTTGCGGACGACAGAGTACGGCCGTTCGGCGACCGGTCCCCCGCACAGCAGGGTGACCCGGTGCCCGCCGGCGAGTAGGCCGGAGGCTAGCTGGTCGACCAGGACCTCAGATCCGCCGGCCCGGGGGTTGGCGAGGTCCCGCCACGCGACGAAGAGGATGCTCATGGACCGGTCGCCGCAGCCGAGTGGTTCCGGCGACGCCAGATGCGTCTCCGCAGGCCAAGCGCCTGGGTCATCGTTCATTTCGCGGCTCCAGGCCATCGGCCGGCGCGAGGATCCGCGTCAGCAGCGGGCCACGTCGTGATGCCTGCCTGAGGATGGCAAACATGATCCTGTGGTTACTTGCTGGTAGTCAAGGCTCTCCGATCCCTGGCTAACCCCGGTGCGGCCCGGATACCGGCAATACCATACGTAGACGAAGTTCGCGCCGCTCGGCAGCGACCGTGCACGACACCCGAGGACTTGCATGAGCCTGCTGGCGCCGATCCGCCGCATCCGTGCTGATCAGGCGACCGGTTCCGGCGTGGCGCGGTCGGTCAGGCTGTTCCGCTTGTTCCTGGCCGAGCAAACGGAACCAGACATGTTCTACGCGGCCCTCGCCGAGGACGCGGTTGGGCAGGTGGCCGAGCACGCAGAACTTGACGGCCGGATGGTGGTGGACGTCGGCGGCGGGGGCGGCTGGTTCACCGCCGCGTTCCGGGCCCGCGGCGCGAACTGCTACCTGTTCGAGCCCGATCTCGCCGAACTGTACCTGCGGACCGCCGCGCCGGCCGGCGCGGTGGTCGCGGACGGCTACTGGCTGCCGGTCCGCGACGGCGACGCCGACGTGACGTTCTCCTCGAACGTGCTCGAGCACGTCCCCGACCCAGTGGGGCTGATCGAGGAGATGATCCGCGTGACCCGCCCGGGCGGGCTGGTGTACGTGGCCTACTGCAACTGGTACTCCCCGTGGGGCGGGCACGAGATGTCGCCCTGGCACTACCTCGGCCCGCGCTACGCCGAACGCCGCTACGTCAGGCGCTACCGGCGCAAACCCAAGCACGAGGTCGGCGTCAACCTGTTCCGGGTGCACATCGGGCCGGTGCTACGGGCGCTGCGGGCCCGGAGCGACGTCGAGATCGTGGCCGCGCGGCCCCGCTACTACCCGCGCTGGTGCCGCTTCCTGGTCCGGGTGCCTGGCCTGCGCGAGTTCGCCACCTGGAACCTCATGCTGATCCTGCGGCGCGTCACGTGACCGCGCCGGCTGACGGCGGGCGACTCGCCACCCCGGCGACACCGGCCCGGGCCGCGGGCGACGCGGAGGTGACGCCCGGCCGACCGGTCCGCAGCCCCGTTCCCCGCTGGACCGGCCTGGTCTGGGTATGCGTGTTCGGGGTCCTGCTGGCGAACGACCCGGGCCGGATGTTCTTCGACACCAAGCTCAGCGTGGACCTGGACCCTTACGGCTTTCTCGCGAGCCTGTGGCACCTCATGGACCCGCTGACCACCTTCGGCACGCTGAATAACCAGGCGATCGGCTACGCCGTGCCGATGGCGCCGTTCTACGCGGCGGGCCACCTCGCGCACGTACCGGTCTGGCTCACCGAACGGCTGTGGCTCTCGCTGATCATCGCCGTCGGCTTCGCCGGGCTGGTCAAGCTGGCGGAGGCGCTCGGCATCGGCTCGCCGACCTCCCGGTTCCTGGCCGGGCTGGCGTTCGTACTGTGGCCGACGTTCACGATCGTGATCGGATCCACCTCGGCTTCGGCGCTGCCCGGGATGCTCGCCCCGTGGACGGTGCTGCCGCTGGTGGGGGCCGTCCGCGGGAAGGGCGGTGTGATCGGGCCCGCGGCGCGGTCGGGTGCCGTGGTCCTGCTCATGGGCGGGGTGAACGCCACCGTGACCATCGAGGCGCTGGTGCTGCCCGCCCTGTTCATCCTCACCTACGCGCGCGGACGCCGGCTGGCCAGCCTGGCCGTCTGCTGGTGCGGCGCAGTGGTGCTGGCCACCGCGTGGTGGGCCCTGCCGCTGCTGCTGCAGGGCAAGTACGCGTTCAACTTCCTGCCCTACGTGGAGCAGGCGGTGACCACGACCGGCACCATGTCGGCCGCCGCCGCGCTGCGCGGAGCAGGCAACTGGACCGCCTACCTCAACCTCGGGACGCCGTGGCTGGCCGCGGGCTGGGCCATGGTCAGCGCCCCCATGGCGATCATGGCCGGCGCCATCGCGGCCGCGTGCGGCCTGTACGGGCTGGCGTTGCGGAGCATGCCCGGCGCGGCCTGGCTGCGGCTGTCCGTGGGCCTCGCCGCAACCGGCGCGCTGGCCGGTTACGGCGGGGTGCTCGGCGGCCCGTTTCACCAGCCGCTCGATCACCTGCTGGACGGCCCGCTCGCCCCGTTCCGCAATGTGTACAAGCTGGAACCGGTCATCGCAGCCGCGCTGGCGCTCGGGCTGGCGCACGCGGTCGCGACCTGGCTGGCGCGGGGCCCCCGCAGGCCGGGTGGCCGACTCCAGCGGATCTTCAACACCGAGGCCAGGGCCGTCGCCGGGATCGTGCTGATCGGGCTCATGCTGCCGTACCTGTCCGGCCGGGTCCTGAACCCGGGCTCGTTCCCGGCGGTGCCGCGCTACTGGTATCAGGTCGCCGCGTTCCTGGCGGCGCATTCACCGCGCAACACCGCGCTGGTGATGCCCGCGGACGCGCACGGAGATTACCTCTGGGGTGATCCGATCGACGACCCACTGGTGGCGCTGGCCGCCTCGCCGTGGGCCGAGGCTGCCCTGGTGCCCTACGGCGGCGCCGGGTCGCAGATCCTGCTGGACACCGCGGAAAAAGCGATCGAATCGGGCGAGCGGGTCAGCGGCCTGGCCGGCTACCTGCAGCGCGCCGGGATCCGCTACGTCGTCGTGCGGAACGATCTGGACCCGCGGCAGGTGGGGTACACGTCCGCGGCGCTCGTGCACCAGACCCTGGCGCTGTCCGGGTTCGTCAGGGTCGCCTCGTTCGGGCCGCTGATCGGCGGCGCGCAGCTCGAGCCGCGATCGACCCGCGCGCAGCAGGCGGCGGTGCCCAACTACCCGGCGGTCGAGGTCTACGCCGCGCCTGGCGCCGGGGGACCCAGCCCTGTGACCACCCTGCCCGTCAGCCAGACGGTGCTGGTCAACGGGGGCCCCGACTCACTCCTGCAGCTCACCGGGCAGGGCCTGCTGGGCCCCGGGCAGCCCGCCATCATCTCCGGGGATCCGCTGCCAACGACCCCGGCACTATGGGCGGTCACGGACGGGCAGCGCCGGGCCGACACGCTGTTCGGCCTGGTCAACGCCAACGTCTCGTACACGTACACCGCGACAGAGACCAACCCGCCCGGCGTCGGCCAACTGGGCCGGGCGGGTGGCCCGCCCCGGCAACTGCTGCCGGTGCCGGCCGCCGGGCACCAGACCGTGGCCGTGCTGTCCGGCGCGGCGAGCGTCACGTCCTCGTCCTACGGCTCGTGGATCGCCGACACCCAGCAGGAAGACCCGGTGAACGCCTTCGACGGCAACCCGGCGACGGCCTGGGCGGAAGGCAACGAGCTGGGGCCGCTCGGACAGTGGATTCAGATCAACTTCTCCGGCCAGCTCGACCTGCCGGATCGCATCGGGATACGCCTGCTCGACGACAGCACCACCAGGGAGATCGCCACCCGGCTCCGGGTGTCCACCGCGGCGGGCAGCGCCACGACCGAGGTCGCGGCGACCGGCGCGACCCAGCCGCTGACCGTGGTTCCTGGGCGCACCGGCTGGCTGCGCATCACGATCACCAGCGCCCGGCGGGTCCGCCTGGCTTACCCGGGAGCGGGCATCTCGGACGTGCTGATCCCCGGAGTCCGGGTGACCCGCCTGCTCCAGCCCGCGGAGGATCCGGCCGGCCGCCAAGCGGCCTCGGTCGTCTTCTCCTTCAGCCAGCAGGTGCCGTCGCCGTTCGCCTTCGCCGACCCGACCGCCACCGCGCCGATGACCCGGACGTTCACTGTCGCCGATCCGGCCACACTGGACCTGGAGGCTTCCGCGCTGGCGATGCCGGGTCCCGGTCTTGACGCGCTCCTCGACCGGATCGGCCCGCCCGGCCCGGGCCTGCTGCAGGTCAGCGTGGCCTCGACGCCGGGCGCTGAGCCGCCCGGGTTCCCGGCCAGCCTGATCAGCGGATCGGGGACCATGCCATGGACGGCCGACACCCCCAGCCCGGTCATCCACCTGAGCTGGCACGGCCAGCGCCGCATCGCGTCCCTGATCGTGCGCCCGGCCGCCGGCCTGCCGTCTACGCCGCGGACCGTCGAGGTGACCAGCCCGGACGGCACGCGGCGGGCCAGCATCGGACCCGGCGGCTTGGTGCGGTTCGCGCCGCTGACTACCAACCGGATCGACGTGTCCTTCCCTGGCGTGCACGCCGCCACGATCGTGACCTTGACGGGCCAGCTCGAGGCGCTGCCCGTCAGGCTGGCCCAGCTCTCGGTGCCCGCCCTGGCCGGGCTGCGCGCGGTCACGCCGGACGAGCAAGCGAGGTTCGCCCTGGCGTGCGGGCAGGGCCCGGCGCTGACGATCGACGGGCGGGTGTACCAGACGGCGGTCAGCGGCACGATCGGTGAGCTGAGCGAGTATCTCCCGCTGCGGGTCAGGCTGTGCGCTCCGGGAGGTGCGCTTAGCCTCGGCTTGGGTTCGCATACGCTCACCGCGGCGACGCCCGGCACGTTCGCGGTCACCGACGTCAGCCTGTCCAGCGTCCACTCGGCCGCCGCCGAGCCTGGTCCCCCCCGCGCCGTGACCGTCCGCAGCTGGCAGCCGGACCAGCGCCGGGTCACCGTGGCCCCGGGAGCGGCCTCCTACCTGGAGGTGCACGAGAACTACAACCCCGGCTGGACCGCGGCGCTTGCCGGACAGCGGCTCACGCCGGTCCGCCTGGACGGCTGGCAGCAGGCCTTCATCCTGCCGGCCGGACCGGGTGGCACGGTCACGCTCACCTTCGCCCCGGCCGCGACCTATCACCGTGCCCTGATCATCTCGGTGCTGGCCGCTGCCCTTCTCCTCGCCGTCGTGGCGTGGTCCTTCACGCGTCGCCGGCGCAGGGAGGGGCCAGCCGGCTGGCCGCCGCCGTCCGCCGGCGACGGGCGCGCCTGGCCTCGCGTGCTGGCGGTCACCGCACTGATCTTCGTGGCGGGCGGGCCGGTAGCCCTCGTCGTTCCGCTGCTCGCGTACCTGGCCGGGCGGCCGCCGCGGCCGTCCGGCCCGGTGTTCGCCCGGGACCCGGCCGCGCGGATGCCCGTGCTCGCCCTGGCCGCCATGCTCGCGTCCGGGCTGCTGTGCGCAGTGAGGCCGTTCGGCGCAGGCTTGCTTGGCCCGTTCGGCTGGCCCGCCCAGGCGTGCGCGCTCGTCGCGCTGGCCGCCGCGCTGACCCCGGCGGTGGCCGTCCCGTCCCGGCCTCGCCCGGCCGCCGAGGAAACGCCGAAGGAGGCGGACCGATGAGCTCCGCCTCCGTCACCGGAATCCCGCTCGCGTTGCTGGCCACCACGGCCTACAACGTGGGGCTGGTCCTGGAGAAGCGTGCCCTTTCGCAGATGCAGGCGCTCGACCTCCGCCGGCTGGGGCGCGTGATCGTCAGCCTGGCGACGAGCCGCGCGTGGCTGGCCGGGTTCGCGCTGATGCTCACCGGGCTGGGCTGCCAGACCGTGGTATTGACGGTCGAGCCGGTCAGCGTCGTGCAACCGGTGCTCGCCTCCGGCGTGGTGCTGGTCCTGGTGCTCTCCCGGCTGGTGCTGCGGGAGCGCCTGCGCGCGAGTGAGACCTGGGGCGTGGCGGCGATCGCCGTGAGCCTGGTCGCGCTCGCCCTGTCCGCGACGAACACCGAGGTCGGCCGTCACGCCAGCCCGAGTGCGATGACGGCGGTCATGGTTCCTTCGGTCATCGTCGGGTTGCTGGCCGCGGCCGGTCCGCTGCTGGTTCACCGCCGCCAGCCCGGCGCCCCGATGACCGGGGTCTGGTCGGGTGTCGGCACCGGACTGCTCTACGGGGTGGCCGCGCTCGCGATCAAGGGGCTCTCCGGCATCCTGGCCGATCACCGGACGGCGGCGGGCATCGCGGCTGGCGTCCTCTCCTCGCCGTACCTGTACGTGCTGGGCGGCTGCCTGGCGGTCGCGATGCTGCTCTTCCAGGCCGCGCTGCAGGCGAGCCGGGCGTCGATCTTCGTCCCGGTGTCCGCCGTCACGGGCAGCATGTACTTCATCATCACGGGGACCTGGCTGTTCCACGAGCGCCTGCCGGCCGGCCCGGGCCAGCTCGGCCTGCGCGTGGCCGGGATCGCGCTGGCCGGACTGGTTTTGATCTCGCTGTCCCGGCAGGCGCCGGAGTCGAAGCCGGCCTCCGGCGACCTGGCTGAGGTGAGGAGATGACGATGGCCCTGGAGCAGGCGTTGCTCGGCGTCCTTGTGTGCCCGATCGACAAGCGCGGCCTGCTCTACTTCGCCGACGACGCGGTGCTGTACAACCCGCGGTTGCGCCGGCTGTACCGGATCGAGAACGGCGTCCCGCTCATGCTGCCCAGGCAGGCCGAACCGGTCCCCGACGAAGAGCACAGCCGGCTGATGAAATGCGCCAGGCGCGGCCAGGCAGTTGTTACGGCCGGCGAGGCCGGCCTGCTGGTGCTGGCCGACGACCAGGCGTAACCCGTTACCCGGCGCACCCCCCCGTCCAGGCCGGTGCGCATCCCGAGGCGCCGCCGTGGCTGAGGACCACCGCGACGGTGATGAGCGCGACAGAAACCACCAGCCACACCAGCGGCGCGGACAGTGGCCGAGGGGTGCGGCCCGGCCTGCGCCTCCGGCGGCGCGGGGGGTGCCGCAGCGGGGTCCGGATCCACTCGCCCGCGGGCATTTCCTCACCCGTCGCCAGCCGGCTGAACATGGCCAGCAGCGAGGCGAGCGCGGGATCGGAATCACCCAGCCCGATCTCAATGGACTCCAGGGCCAGCTGCTCCCACCGGCCTGGGCCGTTCATGGTAGGTGCCGGCCCAGCAGGACGGTGACGGCGAACGCGGCCAGGGCGGCGCCGTGGGTGATCAAGGCGATCCGCCAGCCCGCCAGGCCGCCCGCGGCGGCGACAGTCAGGACCGCCGCGAGGCGTGGTTCATCGGCGGAAACCGCCGACCGGAGCCGGGACCAGGGCACCCGCATCCGGGCCGGGTCAGTCGTCGGCGTCATCTGATCGCTCCTTCGGGCCGCGCTGTCCCCAGGCTCCGCCCTGGTGCTTTCGGCGGGCCTTCGCCGGCCGATAGCGGATAGATGGCCGGAACACCGGATCCGGCGGGCCAGTGCCACACTGGGTGCATGCCGACCGGAGATGCGGCGGAGTTCAGGATCCTCGGGCCGCTTGAGGTTGGGATCGGCGAACACCGGCTGGAACTTGGTGGTAGCCGGCAGCAGGTCGTGCTGGCCATGCTGCTGCTCAACGCCAACGGCGCGGTCAGCGTGGACCGGCTGGAGGAAGCGATCTATGGCGAGGATCTGCCGCCGACGGCGCGTTCCCAGGTGCAGATCAGCATCTCCGCCCTGCGTCGGCTGCTGGCCGCGCACGTCCCGGCGGCCGCCATATCCACACAGGCGCAGGGCTATGTCCTGCAGGTGGAGGCCGGCCGGCTCGATTCCCGCAGGTTCGAAGAGCTGGTCGCGGCGGGCCGGGCCGCTCGCAACTCCGGTCACCTGGACCAGGCCGCGACCAGCTACCGCGACGCGCTCCGGCTGTGGCGCGGGCCGACCCTGGAGGGCATCGACAGCCTGTTCATCCGGGCCGCGGCGGCCCGGCTCGATGAGCAGCGGGCCGCGGCCATCGAAGACCGGCTCGCCGTGGAACTCGACCTGGGCCGGCATCATGAGCTGGTCGGTGAGCTGACGGAGCTGGCGTGGCGGTATCCGCTGCGCGAGCGCCTGCGCGGCCAGCTGATGCTCGCGCTGTACCGCTGCGGCCGGACCGCCGAGGCGCTCGCGGTCTACCAGCAGACCAGGCGGATGATGATCGGCGAGCTGGGCCTGGAGCCCGGTGCGCCGCTGCAGCGCCTCGAGCACGACATCTTGGTCGGTAACCCGAGCCTCGTTCCACCGGCCGGTCCGGTCGTGCTGCCGTCGGCCAGGCGGCGGGTCCCGCGGCTGCTGCCCTCCGATATCGCTGACTTCACCGACCGGGCCGAGCAGGTCAGCCAGATCCATCGTCGGCTGGCCGGGACCGGCCAGACCGGGCTAGCGGTCCCGGTGGTGGTGATCACGGGTCAGGGCGGCGTGGGCAAGACCAGCCTGGCCGTGCACGCGGCGCACGGCGTGGCCTCCTCGTTCGGCGACGGGCAGCTGTTCGCCGATCTGCACGCCGGGGCCGCCCACCCGGTGGGCGCGGTACAGGTGCTCGAGCGGTTCCTGCGGGCGCTGGGCGTGCCTGGCCCGCATATCCCTGACGGCCTGGACGAGCGCGCCGAAGCGTACCGCGACCTGCTGGCCGGCCGCAGGGTGCTGGTCGTGCTGGACGACGTGACGGACGAACGCCAGGTCTCCCCGCTGCTACCTGGCAGCAGCTCCGCCGCGGTGCTGATCACCAGCCGGAGCAGGCTGGCCGGACTGGCCGGCGCCACCCGCATCGAGGCGAACGTGCTCGATGCGGGCCCGTCCCTAACCTTGCTTGACCGCATCGCGGGTCCCGGTCGGGTGCAGGCTCAGGCCCGGGCCGCCGCGGCGGTCGCCCGCCAGTGCGGCTACCTCCCGCTGGCGCTGCGGATCGCCGGCGCGCGGCTGGCGGCTCAGCCGCACCGCGACTTCCAGCAGCTCGCCGACCGGCTGGCCGACCAGACGCGTCGTCTCGACGAGCTGGAGCACGGCGAGCTGGGCGTGCGGGCGAGTATCTCGCTCAGCTACCAGGGCGCCAGCGATCAGGCCAGGGTGTTGCTGCGGCGGCTGGCCGTGCTTGAAGCCCCCGTGTTTTCCGGCTGGGTGGCCGCCGCGCTGCTTGACCAGCCGCCGGCCAGGGCCGAGGACGTGCTCGACGAGCTGGTCAACGCCCACCTGGTCGAGGCTTCCGGCGCACCTGGCAAGTACCGTTTGCACGACCTGATCGGCGCGTTCGCCCGGGAGCGCCTGACCGCGGAGGAGCCGGCGGCCGAGCGGGCGGCCGCGCTTGAGCGCGCGCTCGGTGCCCTGCTCTATCTCGCCGACCTGGCTCGTCACCAGTACCACGGCGGCTCCTCCCTGCTCGTCCGCAGCCGTCCGCCGGGGTGGCCGGTGCCCACCGCGCTGGCCGGGCAGCTCGCCCGCGATCCGCTGGGCTGGTATGAGCAGGAGCGGACCGGGCTGATCTCGGGGGTGCGCCAGGCGGCCGGGGCCGGGCTGGTCGAGCTGTGCTGGAGCCTGGCCACGACGGCGGAAGTGCTGTTCGAGGCCCGGAGCTATCTCGACGACTGGCGGGAGGTCGTCGGCATCGCCCTGCCGGCCGCCCGCGGCGCCCGGGATGTCCGCGGCGAGGCGGCCGTGCGGTACTCCATGGGAGCGCTCCACCAGGAACAGGGGCGGTTCGAGCCTGCTCGCCGGGAGTTCGATGCGGCCGCCCGGCTATTCCGGGACGCCGGTGACGACCATGGCTTCGCCCTGGTGACCCGCAACATCGCGTTCATCGACCGCGTCACAGGGCGGCTCGGCGAAGCCGCCAGCGGCTATGAGCAGGCCCTGGCCATTTTCCGCGAGACGGGCGACCGGGTGGCGGTCGCCTACGTGCTGCAGAGCATGGCCCGGGGCAGGCTCGAGTCGGGTGCGCCAGGTTCGGCTCGTGAGCTGCTGGCCGAGGCCTTGCGGCTGGTCCGAGAGGTGCCGTGCGGAAGGATCGAGGCGCAGGTGCTGTACGCCGCGGGGGAGGTGTACCTGGAGACCGGCGAGCTGGCCGAGGCGGCCGGCATGTTCGAACGGGCGCTGGCCCAGGTCCGCGACAACGGCGACGAGAACGGGCAGGCTCATGTCCTGCGGGGCTTGGGCGTCGTGCTGCTCCGGCAGGGCGAACTCGGCCGGGCCCGCGCCGCGCTGGAGCGCGCCAGGGAACTGTCCGACGCCTCGGGCGTACCGCTGGCGGCCGCCCGGGCCTTGCTCGGGCTGAGCGAACTAGCCCTGGCCAGCGGCGACCCGGCCGAGGCGGCCGTCGCGGCCCGGCAGGCCTGCGCCGCCTTCGGGGAGATGGGCGCAGCTCTCCGCGAAGCCGAGGCGCTTACCCTGCTGGCCGAAGCCCACCGAGCTCACGGGGACGCGGCCGCCGCGGAAGCCGCGTCGGCCCGGGCCAGCTCCCTGCGCGCCGGCGATCCTGCGGGCTAGCCCGGCAGCTCGTACACGGTCAGCCCGGGCTGGTCCACCAGGACGACCGCTCCGGGCAGCCGCGCGCCGACCGGCCGGTCCTGGGGTCCTGGTCCGTCCGCGTCGTCCACCACGAACCTCACCCCGGCCGCGGCCAGCGCGGCGGTCAGCGGGCCGGTGCCGCAGATGACGCCGTCGAGGCGACGCGCGCGCGGGTCGTCGGGCGCCAACTCGACGTCGCCGACCCGGCTCCCGTCGTTCCAGATGACCGGGCGCGACAGCAGCCGGGACCAGGGATCGAGCATGACCTCGCCGTGGTTCCAGGACGGCGTGCGGTAGGTCTGGAACGGCAGGACCAGCACGGCTCCGCCAGCCGGGCTGGCGTCGATCAGGCGCGCCGCGGCGAGCCATCCGGCCGGGTAGTCGGCCGGGCGGAGCCGCCCCGCGGCGCCCCAGGCCAGGCCCGGCAGCAGCAGCACGGGGGCGAGCAAGGCAAAGACGCCCAGGATCGCCCCGGCCGCGTCTGCGCCGCCCCGGGACCCGCGCGGCGCCAGCTCCCCGGCCGCGTCCGCGCCGCCCCGGGACCCGCGCGGCGTCATCACCCAGCCGACCGCGACACCCAGCCCGGCCGCTTCGGCGAGGGCCAGCGGTGCCACGAACTGCTGGCCGTCACGGAGTACGGCGAAGCCCGGCCACTCGCCGATCAGGGACCTGAGCAGGTCCCGGCCCGGAGCGGTCACCCCGATGCTGGCCAGCACCAGCCCGGCGATGGCGGCCACGCCCAGGCCGGGCCAGCGGTGCTGACCCGGGGGGACAACCCCCCCAGACCCCCCCGCACGGGCTTGCGGGCGGGCGATCGCCGCGTATCCGGCCAGCGCGATGATGACGACGGCGAGCCATAGGACGGACCACGCCCCCCCGTAGGCCTTCGGTACCGTCTGCGCGTTCCATGCCCCGCCCAGCATCAGCAGGCTGCCAATGCTGCCGAACGGCGTATCCGCGCGGGCCGCGAACGCCGCTACGCTCGCAGGATCCACGTATACCGTGTGCAGCAGGGACGGGATGAACCACGGCAGGCTGCCCAAGACCAGCGCGGTCAGGCCGATCACGATCCGGCGGAGGTCGGCCGCGAGCAGGACGCCGGGCAGCACGACGAGCGCGGTGACCGTCATCGCGGCGAACCCGCCGATAACGGCGGGCAGCATCGCCAGACCAAGCCGCGCGGCTCCCCGCCACGACGTCAGGTCGGGGGCGAGCACCGCCCGCAGGACCCAGGGCAGGCCCGCGTAGCCCAGGAGCAGCGCCCACTGGCCGATGATCAGCCGCTCGGCCACGTACGGGTTCCACGCGTAGTACACCCCGGCCGCAAGCCGGGCGATCAGCGGCTCGCGGTCCAGCAAGGCGACCGCCCCGGCGCAGGCGAGGACGAAGATCGCCAGCAGCACCGCCTTCTGCACGACGTCGGCGGGCAGGACCCGGGAGGCGGCGGCGATCACGAGGTCGCTGGGTACCGCGCGCGGCGGGGCCGAACCAGGCAGCGCCGCGGAGAACGGCTCGCGGGGGACGAACAGCATGTCGTAGCTGAGCAGGAAACCCCGCTCCAGCCCCGGCCCGAGCGCCAGCAGCCCTAGGCCGAGGCCAGCTGCGGCCCCGGCCATCGGTGCGCCGGCCCGGGCGGTGCGCACGCCTAACCCATGCGGCTCGAGTCGATCTGGTCCAGGTCGCCGTTGAAGCCGCCGATGCCGTTGGTGGCGCCGCCGCCGCCGGACCACTGCCACATGAGCGCGTGGCCGCTGGAGCTGGTCTGGCCGCCGAAGAACTGCGCGCACGGTCCGGATCCGTGGTTCAGGCACCAGCCAGACGGATAGGCGCTGGTGTAGCTGGTGGTCTCAGGCTCGTAAGTCCATTCGTAGGTGTTCGGGATCAGCGAGTAAGTCCCGGTGCCGAAGATCGTGGTCCAGACGCTCGCGGTGGAGTAGACCCCCACCTTGTACGAGGAGTGGGCGGTGATGTAGTTGGCGAACCCGTTGAAATCGGCGCGGTCCACGGCGTTCGGGATGCCGTTCTGCCTGATCACCCCGCTGCACGCCGAGGTGTAGACGTTGTTCCACCCGTTGTCCGGCGCGGGCGCGATGCCCGGTAGCTCGACGTCCATCCAGACGACCTTGAAGTCGAAGGCGCGGCTGGCGATGTCGGACAGCGCCCGGGCGGCCTGCCGCGCGCCCCAGGCGCTGGCCTCGGCGGTGCTGCCGTTGTAGTTCGGATCCACGCCTGGCCCGCCCATGAACCAGTACGCGCCGTCGCCGACGCCCTTGCCGTACTTGGTGAAGTTGACGTGCGCCTTCGCCGCGTCGGTGGCGTCGAAGGCGATGAAGCCGCCCTTGCAGCCCAGCCAGTACGCCCAGTTCCCTGTCATCCCGATGTACCCGCCATAGGCCCCGCCCAGGTACGGCATGCTGTACGGGGCGCTGCCCGGCACCGAGACCGGGAAGCTGTCGGTGCCCCACCAAAATCCGGGGGGACCGTCGCCGGCCGGCCGCGCCTGCGCCGCGATCGCCGGGATGAGCAGGAGCAGGGCCGCTCCCGCCGCGAGTGCCCCGCGGGTCAGCCACGATCGCTTCATCTCGCCTCCACGTGGTCTCTTCGCTTCGCGCCGCCCACCTTATAGGTTGGCGGGACGGTAACGTCGCCGCCGGGACAACCCAGGAGAACCATGACGTCCGAGCAGGCAGTACGGGTGGAACGGTCGGGGGCGGTCAGCACGGTCCTGCTGCAGCGGCCGGCGCGGCGCAACGCGGTCGACGGGCCGACCGCGGCCGCGCTGGCGCAGGCCTTCCGGGCGTTCGACGCGGATCCCGGGGCGGCCGTGGCGGTGCTGCACGGCGAGGGCGGGGTGTTCTGCTCCGGAGCTGACCTGACCGCGATGGGGACCGAGCGCGGCAACCGGGTGGCTCCGGACGGGGACGGGCCGATGGGCGTGACCCGGCTGCGGCTGTCTAAGCCGGTCATCGCGGCGGTGTCCGGGTACGCGGTAGCCGGCGGGCTGGAGCTGGCCCTGTGGTGTGACCTGCGGGTCGCCGACGAGACCGCCGTGTTCGGCGTGTTCTGCCGGCGCTGGGGTGTCCCGCTGATCGACGGCGGGACGGTGCGGCTGCCCCGGCTCATCGGGACCAGCCGGGCGATGGACCTGATCTTGACCGGGCGGGCCGTGGACGCCGCCGAGGCGGCGGCGATCGGGCTGGCCAACCGCATGGTCCCGGCGGGGCAGGCCCTGGCCGCGGCGCAGGAGCTAGCGGCCCAGCTCGCCTCGTTCCCGCAGGTCTGCCTGCGCAGCGACCGCGCGTCCGTGCTGGACGCCGACGGCCTGGGTGAGGCCGCGGCCCTCGCCGCCGAGTTCGCGCACGGGCGCGTGCCGCTGACGGAGGAGGCGGGCGCGGGCGCCGCCCGGTTCGCCGCGGGCGCGGGCCGGCACGGGTCTTTCGATCCCTGACCGCCGCCGACCGGAAGCGCGGCTCAGACGGCGGGATATCGTGCGTGATAGATGTTCACTCGCTGCCTCAGGTCGAGGGCGGCCGGCGTCGCGCTGGTCGTCCTGACCCTGGCCGCCGTGTCGGCCTGCACCTCGAGGGCGACCGAGCCCGCGGTGCGCACCACGACGGGCGCGCCGGGTTCGGCCTCGCCGTCCACCGGGCCGCGGGTCACCCCGATGACGGACATCAGCGCCGGGTGCGCGGGCAACAGCTCGGAGGTCGAGGAGGCCTTTGCCCCGCCCGGCTACGTCTACGCGGAGTGGATCGGGTGCGGCGGGATCGGCTTTGCCCGCTCGACGGACTCCGGCCGGCACTTCGGACCCGCGCTGACCGTACCCGGCTCGCGGGGCGCGAGCTGGGACCCCGCCATCACCGTGGCGGCCGACGGAACGATCTACGCCGCCTTCATGCACGCCAGCGGCCGCTCCGTCGTGTCCGGTCACCCGGTGGTGGCCGTCTCGCTCGACCACGGCGCGAGCTTCGCTCAGGTGCACGAGGTCCTGCCGCCCGCGCCTGGCAACTGGGGCGACCGGGACTTCATCGCCGCGGGCCCGGGCCACCGGCTGTTCCTGACCTGGGATTACGGCCCCTCCGCGGCCGAGGTCAAGACCCTGTGCGGCAAGGGCGGCAGTTGCGCTTACGCCAAGGGCGACCTGAACGCCGTCATCCAGACCTCCGGCAACGGCGGGGCGACCTGGGGTCCCATCGTCCACCTGGAGCCGGGGTTCCCGCTCGGCGGCGGGTACAGCGCCCCGCTCGTGGTCAGCCCGGACGGCGACGTCGACGTCCTCTACGTCGCTCACCCGACCGACCCGGGCACCGACACCGTGCACCCTGGCTATGAGTACTTCACCTCCTCCGCGGACGGGACGCACTGGCCCGCCGATCCGCAGCGGCTGTGGCCCGGCGCGGGGACGCTGTCCGTGCCCGACTGGTGGATAGACGGGGACATCAGCGCCGACGCCGCGGGCAACCTGTACGCCACCTGGGACACCCAGACCGCCGCCGGGGACGTCGGCTGGCTGACCTACTCGCAGGACGGCGGGCGCACCTGGTCGGCGCCGCTGCGGGTCACGCCGGACACCGACCATGCCTCGCACATCGTCGAGTCGGCGGGGGGCCAGGCGGGGCTCGCCTACGTCGCGTGGCAGACCAGCGCGCCCGCGCCGGGCTACGCCACCTACCTGCGCCCGTTCTCCATCCAGCGCGGCTGGCTCGGGCCCGCGATCAAGGTGTCCGGCGCCTACGGCAACCCTGCGATCTGGCCGGGCGACACCTTCGGCATCGCCCTGCTGCCCGGCGGCGCCATCTCCCTCACCTGGGGCAGCGCCGTGGGGACCAGTAAGAACTCCGCGATCTACTCGTGTCTAGTGACGATCTGAAGGAGCCACCGTGAACGATTACCCGGCGCATTTCGTCCAGGTCAACCACGTCGAACCCGTGCCGCGCCGCATCCGGGCCTACCTGAACGGCGAAAAGATCCTCGACACGACCGGGGCGCGGTACGTCTGGGAGCTGCCCTACTACCCCCAGTACTACATCCCGGTCTCCGACGTGCGCCGCGACGTGCTCGTCCCGGAGGGTCAGGCCCAGCAGACCGGCCGCGGCGTCGCCGAGGTGCATGGCCTGCAGGTCGGCGAGGTGCACCGGCCGCGGGCGGCCCGCCTGATCACCGAGTCCGCGATCACCGGCCTGCCCGGCACGGTCCGCTTCGACTGGGGGGCGCTGGACGCCTGGTTCGAGGAAGATGAGCAGGTCTTCGTGCACCCGCGTAACCCCTACTCGCGGGTCGACGCCGTGCGCTCGGACCGGCGGGTTCGCGTCGAGGTGGGCGGGCTGGTACTGGCCGACTCGCCGTCACCGGTGATGGTGTTCGAGACCGGGCTGCCGACGCGCTATTACGTCAGCCGGATCCACGTCAACTTCGCGCACCTGATCCCGAGCGCCACCGAGACCGCGTGCCCGTACAAGGGCGTAACCAGCGGATACTGGTCCGTCCGGGTCGGCGATACCGTCCATCAGGACCTGGCCTGGGCGTACGACTTCCCCACCCGCGAGCTGCTGCCGATCGCCGGGATGATCGCGTTCTACAACGAGATGGTCGACACCTTCGTCGACGGACGGTTGCTCGACCGGCCGCATACGCACTTCTCACGGACCGGGGCCGGCCGGCAGGCTTAGCTAGCCCGGAAGCGAGCTATCCGGTGCTGGCGGCTTCAGCCTGGTCGTCGCCGGTGATGCCGCGCTCGGCCTCGGTGATCGCCCGGGCGGCGTCCAGCGAGCCGGCCCACAGGTCATCGAGGAACTCGCGCACTGCGGCCAGCCCTTCCGCGCGGGCCCGGTAGAGCCGGCGGGTGCCTTCGCGGCGCTCGGTTAGCAGCCCGGCGTTCTTCAGCACGGTCAGGTGCTGGCTGACCGCGGTCCTGGTGATGTCGAACGCCTCGGCGATCTGCCCGGCGGCCAGTTCGTCGTGCGCGACCAGCTTCAGGATGGCCCGGCGGCGCGGTTCGGCGATCGCCCGCAGCGCCTCGTCGGCCGCGCCCTCAGGCTGACCCATGATCTCCGCTCCTTGCGTTAGAGAGCACGAACGTTAGCAATCACGAACAGATTGGTCAAGGCTGGACAGCGGTTCCGCGCTGGTCCGAGACTGGCGTCATGGTGACCGAGGCCGAGTTCGACCAGTTGCTCGACGTGCTCCGCGATTTCGTGCGGCACGAGGTGATGCCGGCCGAGGCCTGGATCGACGATACCGACGAGATCCCGGCCTCGCTGATCGCGCAGGCCAAGGAGATGGGCCTGTACGGGTACGCGCTGCCGACCGAGTACGGCGGCCTCGGCCTGTCGGTCGAGCAGCAGGTGCAGGTGACCATCGAGCTCGGCTACACCTGCCCGGCGTTCCGGTCACTGTTCGGGACGAACAACGGGATCGCCGGGCAGGTCCTGGTCGCGGCAGGGACCGAGGAGCAGCGCAAGCACTGGCTCCCGCGGCTGGCCTCCGGCGAGGTGGTCGCGTCGTTCGCGCTGACCGAGCCGGACGCGGGATCGGACCCGAGCAGGCTGGTCACCACCGCGCGGGCCGACGACGGGGGCTGGGTCATCGACGGCCTCAAGCGCTACATCACCAACGCCCCGGCGGCGGGGGTGTTCATGGTGTTCGCCCGTACCGACCCGCAGGCGCCGCCCGGCAAGGGCATCGGGGTGTTCATCGTGCCGGCGCACACCGACGGGGTGGCCGTCGCGGCCCGGGACCACAAGATGGGCCAGGCGGGGGCCTGGACGGCCGACGTCGTGCTCACCGGCGTCCGCGTGCCCGCGGACGCGCTCGTGGGCGAGGCACCGCAAGCCGGCTACGCGACCGCCATGCAGAGCCTCGCGCACGGCCGGCTGACGATCGCGGGCTTGTGCGTCGGAGTCTCGGCCCGGCTCATCGACGAGAGCGTCTCCTACGCCAAGGAGCGCTCCCAGGGCGGCCGGAAGATCGGCGAATACCAGCTCGTCCAGGCCATGCTCGCCGACTCTGAGACCGAATACCTCGCTGCGCGATCGCTGGTCCTGGACGCGGCCCGGCAGTACGACGCGGGCACCGACCGCCGGCTCGCCCCGTCGGCGGCCAAGTACTTCGCGAGCGAGGCCGTGGGCCGGATCGCCGACCGAGCGGTCCAGATCCACGGCGGCTCCGGGTACATCCGCGGGGTACCGGTCGAGCGGCTGTACCGCGACGTCCGGCTGTTCCGGATCTACGAGGGGACCAGCCAGATCCAGCAGCTGGTGATCGCTAGGGAACTCCTGCGCTGATCCGGGCCGGTGTCCGGTCCGTGACGGGGTGACCACCCTCAGGCAGCAATCGTTTGCAACCGTTCTGCACCCGACCGGGAAACCGTCCGGCTACCTGCGCACGAGACTGTAATCGCAAGACGAATCACGCTCCGGGCCCGTAACCCACGGCCCCAGGCGGTGAGCCCGTTCCACGACAGAAAGAGGGTGACAGTCGATGGACCGCACTCGCACCGCGGTTTCAGCGGAACTGAGCCTGGGGCTGGTCCGGCCGGAGCACACGATCGTGCCGCTGATGGCCAGCCTGCACTACACCCGCGACGACCCGTACGCCGTCAAGATGGCGTTCCACGTCGGGACCGGTGAGCCGGTGGAGTGGACCCTCGCCCGCGAACTACTCGCGGCAGCCCTGCACTCTCGCGAGGGGATCGGCGACGTGCAGGTCTGGCCATCAGCGGCATCGGGTGACCCGGAGGCGGGCGGGGAGGGAACCGCCCCCGGGCACGGCATCGTCAACATCGCGATGACCTCACCGTTCGGGCACGCGCAGTTCGAGGCGCCCGCGCCGGCCATCGCCGCGTTCCTGCGCCGCACGTACCAGATCGTCCCCGAGGGCCAGGAGACGGACTACATCGACTTCGACGCCGAACTCGCCGATCTGCTCAGCGAGGCCTGACCAGCTCAGCCGACTGGGTCCTCTGGAGAGGGCGGGCCGCTGGCTAGGCCCTCTGGAGAGGGCGGCCCGGTTACCAGGCCGTCCCCGAGGGGGGCGGGACGACCGGCGGGACGATGGCCTCGATCAGGTGCGGTCCCGGTTCGGCGTAAGCCCGGCGCAGTTCCGCGTCAAGGTCCTCGGCGGTGGCGACGCGGACCGCGGGCACCCCGAGCCCGGCGCTGATCTGCGTGAAGTCGGGGGTCGGACCGGACAGGTCGAGCATCCGCGCGGCGCGCGGGCCCGCCTGCCCCGCGGCGGTGCGGGCCAGTTCCATCCGCAGGATCGCGTAGGCGGCGTTGTTGATCAGCACCGTAGTGACGTCGAGCCGCTCGCGCGCCTGGGTCCACAGCGCCTGGATGGTGTACAGGGTGCTGCCGTCGGCCTCCAGGGACACGACGGGCCGGTCCGGGGCCGCGATCGCCGCGCCGGTGGCCACCGGCAGGCCGAACCCGATGGAGCCGCCGGTGAGGGTTAGCAGGTGCAGGTTGGCCAGCCCGTTGGCCAGGCCGGGCCCCAGGTGGAGCAGCACCGCGGCCGGCCGGCCCGCGATGCGCGCGTACCCGTCGGCGGCTCCGGTCGCGACGCCCTCGAACAGCGCCAGGACCCCGCGCATCTCGGGCACGGAGTCCAGGGCGCTGACGAAGTGCATCTCCGACGTACCCGGGTTCATGAAGCACACGTCGACGCCCGCGCCGACCAGGCTGCCGATCAGGGCCTGAGCACCGTTCACGGCCCCGATCGTAGCGGCCTACTTCTGCCCGGCGGGTTCGGGCTCCGCGTGGCTGGCGAACCCGGCGGCCTGCTGCTTGTTCCAGTCGCGCCAGATGATCCGGTGCACCGGGATACACCTGGGGATGTCGCGCAGGCCGGGGATGAACGGGATGCACAGCAGCAGCACGGTGGCCGCGCCGGTCAGGTAGATGGCGATCAGGTCGGCGTTGGCCGAGGTCCGGAAGCCGGGCAGCTGGTACCACAGCTGGTACAGCCACAGCCACGGCTGGCCGGGGTAGCTGCCGGTCTCGTTCATGACGCCCCACTGGCTGCCGGTCAGGTTCATGCTGGCGGCCAGGCCGGAGTAGTACATGCCGTCGTTGAGGAACATCAGCGGCAGGGTGTAGTTGGTGCCGTAGAACGGCTGGGCCGCGATCAGGTCCGCGTCGATCGCGCCGCTGCGGGCCAGGACCAGCTCGTTAGCGAGCATGACGGGAACGGGACCGTCGTTGGCGGGCGGGATGACTGGGCTGCCGCCCGAGAACGTCACCTTGGTCAGGGCGTTGCCGTAGCTGGTCGCCCAGGTGTTCTGCTGGGTAACCGGCGCGGCGTTGTAGGTGGCCAGGGCCGAGGCCAGGGCCGGGTTGGTGGCCGCCACGGCGGCCAGCGGCTTGAGCACGAAGGCGCGGGCCGTGTTGATGGGCTGCGTCACGCCGAACCAGTCCGCCGGGGCGAAGCCGATCTTCTGCGGGCTGCCGCTGGTGTTGTACGGCGGGCCGTAACCGCCGGTCAGGGTGTTGCCGGTCAGCTCGCTGGCGGCGGTGCCGAGGAAGTCGGCGGGAGCCGCCTTGGCCCAGCTGGCCACGGTGACCGGCGGGACGTCCGGCGAGGACAGCAGGGCGGCCAGGCCGACGGTGAGGACCAGAATCACTACGGACGCGATAGTGCCTTCCTTCAAGATGTCGTAGCGCCGGGTCGGGCCGCGCCACGGCGCCCGGTCGGCCCTGCGCAGGGCGCTGAGGGCGAGCCTCCCGCGCGGCATCTTCGCCGGCAGCGGATGGCTGACGCCGCGGACGCGGACCAGCAGCACGTGGGCGCCCACGATCGCGACCAGGATGACCGGGATGAGCACCACGTGCCAGAGCAGCATCTGGCCGAAGTTCATCAGGTTGAAGAACGCGCCGACCCCGGCCGCGTTGAACGCGTCCTTGCCGTTGGTGGCGATCCACTGGGAGTCGAAGTTCTGCTGGGACAGGTACCCGGTGAAGCACTCGACGATCGAGGCCAGGAACGCGACCACGCCAGTGATCCAGGTCAGGGTGCGCCGGCCCCGCCAGGCGGCCATCCAGAACTTGCCCCACAGGTGGATGACGAGCAGCGCCATGAACAGCTCGACGCTCCACAGGTGCAGGCTGTTGAAGAAGTGCCCGACCGGGTTGGTGTGCCACCAGTCGGTCCCGCCCAGCGCGATCGTGAACCCGCTCACGATCGCCACCCCGAACGCGGCCAGCGCGCCCACGCCGAACACGTAGATCCACGAGGAGACGTAGGCCGGCTGGCGGTCCGGCAGCAGCTTGCCCGGGGGCAGCGCGGTCAGCGCGCGCCTGCGCACCCGCGCCGTCCACATCCGCTCGTCCCCCTCGGCCACCACGAGATCCGCTGCGCCCGTGGCCTCCACCGGGTCCGCGTCCCGGACCTCCCCGGCGCGGCGGCGCCGGCCGGGGAACGGCAGCAGCAGCGCGGCGCCGAAGATGACGACCATGACCGCGATCAGGACGAGGTTCGCGACCGAGATCGTGAAGACGTTCCAGTGCAGGTAGGAGCCGGGCTGGTTCAGGTTGAGGGCCATGCTAGCCAGCGTGTCCGGCGGGGCCCTTCCGGCCGTAGAGCAGAGGGTCACCGGGGACCGGGACTAAGGTCCCGGCGGGAACCCGGCCGCGGTCTCGAGGTCGATTCCGGCTGGGTCGCCGACCCGCCAGGCGATGTGCTGGTCGGGACGGACCAGGAGGAACTCATCCCGCCACGGGTAGGACGCCGGTGCCTGCACCAGCGTCAGCGGGATTCGCCGGCGGCGGGCCCGCCGGACCAGGTCGGCGACGCCGTCGGCGTGCGAGCTCACTGGCCCGACCAGGGTGAACCCGCGGCCGAGGCGGTCGTACAGGGACGAGCCGTCCGGCAGCCAGTGGTGCGGCAGGCGCGCGCCCGGCTCGGCCGACGGCGTGTAGGCGGTCACGTCCACGGCGCGGCTGGCGCCGGGCTCGGCCGACGGCGGGTGGCCGGTTAGGTCCGCGGCGAGCGGGGCGCCGGGCTGGATGACCGGCGACCCGGCGTACGAGTACCCGAGGACCAGCCCCAGGCTGTGAAACTCGGCTCGCTTCGCGCGCTGGATCACCGCCTCGTCTCGCGGCAGCACGTCGGCCAGGAGGCGGTTGTTGGACTCGGCGCTGGCCACGGTGGCCTCGGCCACGCCGCGGCGCTCCGGCTCGTAGCTGGCCAGCAGGTCCGGCGCCCCCCAGCCCTGCTCCACCG
>JBOHCK010000078.1:0-21720 GCA_050698755.1 Streptosporangiaceae bacterium
AAGACTTCGACGAGACCTACCTGGCCGTCGCCGGCCTGGTCTCCGACCGCGCCGCCGAGCGGTAACCACACACCAGCCAACCCGCCAGGCCAGCACACCCCAACGCTAATCGCGCACCACGTCGTTAGTCCATGCGCAGCATAGCGACCCGGCCGGTGCGGTCGAATCGCACGATGATGGGACGTGGCGTGGGCGAGGGCTTGCCACCGTAGACTCGCGTGCGTGAGCACAGTCCCGCTGGCCCCGGCAGATCCTGCGGCACCTGCCGTGGCGGTTAGCGGGCTCGTCAAGCGGTACGGCCAGACGGCCGCCGTCGACGGGCTCTCGCTGACGGCCGCGCGCGGCGCGGTGACCGGCATCCTCGGGCCGAACGGCGCGGGTAAGACCACCACGATCGAGATCTGCGAGGGTTACCGGCGCCCCGACCAGGGCACGGTGCGCGTCCTCGGGCGGGACCCGGTGCGGGACGCCCGCGCCCTGCGGCCGCGGGTCGGGGTTATGCTCCAGTCCGGCGGCATCCCCCCGGCCGTGCCCGCGGCCGACTACCTCAGGCTGCTGAGCCGCTTTCACGCCTGCCCGGTGGATCCGGCGGCGCTGCTCGACCTGGTCGGGCTCACCCCCGTCGCGCGCATCCCGTACAAGCGCCTGTCCGGCGGGCAGCAGCAGCGGCTATCCCTGGCCGCAGCCGTCATCGGCCGCCCGGAGCTGGTCTTCCTCGACGAGCCGACGGCCGGCATGGATCCGCAGGCCCGGCACGCGACCTGGGAGCTGATCGCCCGGCTGCGCTCCGAGGGCGTGAGCGTCATCCTCACCACGCACTTCATGGAGGAAGCCGAACGGCTGTGCGATCACGTCGCCATCATCGACCACGGGCAGCTGGTGGCGGCCGGCACGCCGGCCCAGCTGACCGGCACGGTCGGCCAGCTCAGGTTCCGCGCCGAGGCAGGCCTGGACATCGACAGCCTGCTCACCGTGCTGCCGCCCGCCTGCGCGGTCAAGGAATCCCCCGCTGGTCATTACGTGATCGAGGCCCACGGGACGGTGGACCCGCTGCTGCTTGCCGCGGTGACCGCCTGGTGCGCGGAGCGCGGCGTGCTCGCCAACAGCCTGCGCATCGAGAGCCGAACGCTTGAGGACGTCTTCCTTGAGCTCACCGGACGGGACCTGCGAACGTGAGCGTGCTGGCCCGCGGGGCCGAATCCGCGGAGGGACCACTGCTGTTTGCCCCGGCCCCGGGTGCAGCGCCGATGCGCAGGATGATCGGGGCGCAGGCGGGGCTGGAGACCAGGACCCTGCTGCGCAACGGCGAGCAGCTAGTGCTCGTCCTGATCATCCCGCTGCTCCTGCTCGCCGCGTTCAGCCTCGAGCCGCTGGTGAACTTCGGGGCCGGCCTGAGCCGGGTCGATTTCCTCACGCCCGGGATCATCGCGCTGGCGGTGATGTCGACGGCATTCACCAGCCAGGCGATCGCGACGGGTTTCGAGCGGCGGTACGGCGTCCTGAAGCGCCTGGGGGCCACGCCCCTGTCCCGCGTCGGCCTGATCGCGGCCAAGACCGCGACCGTGATCGCGGTCGAACTGCTCCAGGGCGTGCTGATCATCGCCGTCGGCCTGGCCATCGGCTGGCGGCCGGACGCCAGCCCAGCCGCGATCGCGGTCGCCCCGCTGCTCATCGTGCTCGGCACCGCCGCGTTCAGCGGGCTGGCGCTGCTGATGGCCGGCACGCTGCGGGCCGAGGCCACCCTGGCCGGCGCCAACCTCGTCTACATCGTGCTGCTCGGGGTGGGTGGCGTGGTCTTCCCGCTGACCAAGTTCCCCGCGTCGGCGCGGTCCGCCCTGGAGCTGCTGCCGACCGGCGCGCTATCGACCGGCCTGCGTGACGTGATGCAGCACCACACGGCGTTCCCCGTGGGGAACGCGGTCACCCTGGCGGTCTGGGCCGTTGTGGCGATCGCCCTCGCCGCCCGGTTCTTCAGATGGGAATGAGGGACACCGTACGGGAGGAGGCGGCGCCTGGTCAGGACCGGATATCCCCGTCCCGGATAGCCCGATCCCGGATAGTCCATTTCCGGATTATCCGGTCAGGGGTGGGCCGGTCGGGGATGGCGCTGCCGGCCGCCATGATCATGACCGGGATCGTCTCGGTGCAGTTCGGGGCGGGGCTCGCCGACAAGCTGTTCGGGACGATCCCGCCCGCGGCGGTGACCGGGCTGCGGCTTTGGATCTCCGCCCTGGCCATGGTCGCGCTCTCCGGGCGCGGGTTCGCGCGCTCGCTCCGTGACCTGAAGGAACGCCGAGCGTTCGCGGATGCCGCGGTGACCGGAGCGTTCGGCCTCTCGCTCGCGGTCATGAACTTCTCGTTCTACCAGGCATTTTCTCGCATTCCGCTGGGCGTGGCCGTCACCATCGAATTCCTCGGCCCGCTGGCCGTGGCGGTGGTCGGTTCGCGGCACCTGCGTGACCTCGGCTGGGTGGCCCTGGCGGCGATCGGGGTCGTCCTGCTGACCCAGGCCGGGCACGGGCACCTGGACGTGGCCGGGGTGCTGTTCGCGGGGCTGGCCGGGGCGTGCTGGGCCGCCTACATCATGCTGAGCTCGGCGACCGGGCGCCGTTTCCCCGGCTCGGCCGGCCTGGCCATCGCGATGGTCATCGCCGCCGTCCTGGTCTCACCGCCCGCGCTGATCGCCGGGGGCAGCGCGGTGTTCAGGCCCGCCGTCCTGGCCACCGGGGCCGCGATCGGCATCCTCTCCTCGGTCATCCCCTACCGGCTTGAGCTCGAGTCGCTGCGGCGGATGCCGACGCGCCTGTTCGGCGTGTGGATGAGCCTGGAGCCCGCGGTGGCGGCGCTGATCGGGCTGGTCATGCTCGGCCAGCGGCTGAGCGTCCTGGAGTGGGTCGCGATCGGCTGCGTGATGATCGCCTGTGCGGGAGCGGCCCAGGCCGCTCTACCATAAGGGCGTGCCCGCCGATCTCCGCACGCGGATCTCCCGCGGTATGACGAGAATGGAGACCTGGCCGATCGCCAGGCCCGTCCTGTCGCCGACGCCGCGGTCGATGCGCCAGATCGCGCTGGCCGGGGTCATCGCCGACACGGTGATCATGTCCACCGGCGCGGCGGTCAGGCTGAGCTCGTCGGGCCTGGGCTGCCCCGACTGGCCCCGGTGCAGTGCGGCCGACATCGTGGCCAGCAAGAACGCCGGGCAGACGCTAGTCAACACCTGGATCGAGTTCAGCAACAGGCTGCTCAACTTCCCGCTGGTCGTCATCACGGTCCTCGTGTTCATCGCGGCCTGGCGCTTCCGGCCCCAGGGAACCAGGCGGCGTGACCTGGTCTGGCTGGCGGCGATCCAGCCGGCCGGGGTGTTCGCGCAGGCGGCTATCGGCGGGATCGTCGTGCTGACCAAGCTCAACCCGGCCGCGGTCTCGGTGCATTTCCTGGTGTCCGCCGGGATCGTCGCCGCCGCCGTGGTCCTGCACGTCCGGTGCACCGAGGGTGACGACCCGCCGACCCCCGTCGTGCGCAGCGACTTGCGGATACTGTCCGCGGCCCTGGTCGCGGTCACCGGGCTGATGCTCGCGGCGGGCACGGTCGTGACGGGGACGGGCCCGCTGGCCGGAAATGCGGCGGCGCCCAGGTACAAGCTGCCGCTCGAGGGGGTCACCCAGCTGCACGCCGACGTCGGGTGGCTGATGGCCGGGCTGGCAGTGGCGCTCGTCGTGGGGCTGCGGATGTCAGGCGCGCCGCCGCGGGCGGTGCGGGCGAGCCTGATCATGATCGCGTCGCTCGGCCTCCAGGGGGTCATCGGCTACGTCCAGTACTTCACCCACCTGCCCGCCGGGCTGGTGTGGGTCCACGTGACCGGCTCGGTCCTGGTGTGGATCGCGGTGCTGCGGCTGTTCTTCGCCATGCGCGACCGCGGCCCGCTGACGCCGCCGTCACCGGAGCCGGTGCAGGCCGCACCCTATCGACAGCCAGAGCCCCTCGACCGATAGGCTCGTAGGCGTGAGCGATCAGCCCCAGCTTGACTGGACGGCGACCGACGAGCGCGCCGTCGATCTCATCCGAGTCCTCGCGATGGATTCAGTCCAGAAGGTCGGCAACGGCCACCCGGGTACGGCGATGAGCCTGGCCCCAGCGGCCTACCTGCTCTTCCAGCGTTTGCTCAGGCACGACCCGTCAGATCCGAAGTGGCTGGGCCGTGACCGCTTCGTGCTGTCGTGCGGGCATTCGAGCCTCACCCTGTACATCCAGCTGTACCTGTCGGGGTACGGGTTGACCCTGGATGACCTGAAGGCCTACCGCACCTGGGGCAGCATCACGCCCGGGCACCCCGAGCACGGCCTGACGCCGGGCGTGGAGACCACCACCGGACCGCTGGGCCAGGGCCTCGGTAACGCCGTCGGCATGGCCATGGCCGCGCGCCGTGAGCGCGGCCTGTACGACCCGGAGGCCGAGCCTGGACGCAGCCCGTTCGACCACCACGTCTACTGCTTCGTCTCCGACGGGGACATGGAGGAGGGCATCAGCCACGAGGTGGCCTCGCTGGCCGGGCACCACCGGCTCGGGAACCTCATCGTCCTGTACGACAACAACTACATCTCGATCGAGGACGACACCCACATCGCCAAGTCCGAGGACGTCGCCGCCCGCTACGAAGCCTACGGCTGGCATGTGCAGCGCCTGACCTGGCGCACCCCGAACGGGTACCACGAGGACGTCCAAGCGCTCTACCAGGCACTTCAGGCGGCCAGGGAAAACACGGAGGCGCCTTCGTTCATCTCGCTCACCACGATCATCGGCTGGCCGGCCCCGCACAAGCAGAACACCGGCGCCGCTCACGGGTCCGCGCTCGGCGCGGACGAGGTGGCGGCCACCAAGGAAGTCCTCGGCTTCGATCCCGCGGTTGATTTCCCTGTCGAGGACGAGGCGCTCAGCCGGGCGCGCCAGGTCGCGGAGCGCGGCAAAACTCTGCACTCGGAGTGGGAGGAGTCCTTCGCCGCGTGGAGCGAGGTCAACCCGGACCGGCGGGCGCTGCTCGACCGGCTGTCCGCGGGCCGGCTTCCCAGCGGCTGGACCGAGGCCCTGCCCTCGTTCCCGGCCGACACCAAGCCGATGGCCACCCGCAAGGCCTCCGGTACCGTCCTCACCGCGCTGGCCTCTGTGCTGCCCGAGCTATGGGGCGGCTCGGCCGACCTGGCCGAGAGCAACCTGACGACGATGGACGGCCAGCCCTCGTTCATCCCGATAGATCACCAGACCGAGATGTGGCAGGGCGGTCCGTACGGCCGGACGATGCACTTCGGCATCCGCGAGCACGGGATGGGCGCCATCCTGAACGGCATCGCGCTGCACGGGGGCACCCGCCCCTACGGCGGGACGTTCCTGGTGTTCAGCGACTACATGCGGCCTTCGGTCCGCCTCGCGGCGCTGATGCAACTGCCGGTCACCTACGTGTGGACGCACGACTCCGTCGGCCTCGGCGAGGACGGGCCCACCCACCAGCCGATCGAGCACCTGTGGGCGCTGCGGGCCATACCGCAGCTCGAGGTGATCCGGCCCGCTGACGCGAACGAGACCGTCGTGGCCTGGCGGACCGTCCTGGAGCGCGCCCTGCCGTCTGCGTTGTGCCTGACCAGGCAGACCCTGCCCGTGGTCGACCGTTCCACCGGGTCGGGCCTGGCCAGCGCCGAGGGCGTGGCCCGCGGCGCGTACGTACTCGCGGACGGCGACGACGCGATCCTGATCGGCACGGGCAGCGAGGTCCAGATCGCGCTCGAGGCTCGCGACCAGCTGGCCGCCGAGGGCATCTCGGCCCGGGTGGTGTCGATGCCGTGCGTGGAGTGGTTCACCGCTCAGGACGAGTCCTACCGGCGCGAGGTGCTGCCTGCGACCATTCGCGCCCGGGTTTCTGTGGAGGCGGGCATCACCGAGCCCTGGCGGTTGTTCGTCGGCGATGCGGGCGCTTCAATCGGAGTAGACCACTTTGGCGCATCCGCCGCTTACCAGAAGATCTACCAGGAGTTTGGTCTCACAGCGGACCGGGTAGCCGAGGCCGCACGCGACAGTCTGGCCCGGGTCAGGGCCTAGTAATCAGGCCCGGCCCGTAGCGAAGGGAAAGTAACGGTGTCAGTTGACGTTCTCGGGCAGCTATCCCAGGCCGGAGTGTCGGTATGGCTGGATGACATCAGCCGCGACCGCCTGCGCACCGGCAATCTGCAGGCACTGATCGACGACTTGCACGTGGTCGGCGTGACCTCTAACCCCACGATCTTCGCCAAGTCGCTCTCGGCCGGGTCCGCGTACGACGATCAGATCGAGGACCTGAAGATCCGCGGCGTGGCGGTGGACGAGGCCTCGCGCGCGATCACCACCTATGACATCCGCTGGGCGTGTGACGTGTTCCGCCCGGTCTACGACGCCACGGGAGGCCTCGACGGCCGGGTGTCGCTCGAGGTCGACCCCCGGCTGGCCGGCGAAACGGCCAAGACCATCGCCGAGGCGCGCGCGCTGTGGTGGATGGTGAACCGGCCGAACCTGCTCATCAAGATCCCTGCCACCCCGGCCGGGCTCCCCGCGATCACGCAGTGCCTGTCGGAGGGGATCAGCGTCAACGTCACGCTGATCTTCGCGCTCGAGCGGTACGGCCAGGTCATAGACGCGTTCATGGCGGGCCTCGAAGGGGCCGCCGCGGCCGGGCACGACCTTTCCTCCCTCCGCTCGGTGGCGTCCTTCTTCGTCAGCCGCGTGGACACCGAGGTCGACGCGCGGCTGGACAAGCTGGGCACGCCCGAGGCCCACGAACTGCGCGGCAAGGCGGCCCTGGCCAACGCGCGCCTGGCCTACGAGCTCTTCGAGCAGCGGTTCGCCACGGAGCGCTGGGCGGCGCTGCGCGCCAAGGGCGCGAACGTCCAGCGGCCGCTGTGGGCCTCCACGTCCGTCAAGGATCCGTCGTTCGGCGACACCATGTACGTCGTCGAGCTAGTTGTGGCCGACACGGTGAACACCATGCCCGAGGGCACGATCCGCGCCACCGCGGACCACGGCAAGCTGCTCGGCGACACCGTGCACGGCACCTACGACGCCTCGCGGCAGGTCTTCGCCGACCTGGAAGAGCTCGGGATCGGCTACGACGACGTGGTAGAGGTCCTTGAGAACGAGGGCGTCGCGAAGTTCGAGGCCTCCTGGAACGAGCTGCTCGACACGATCAGGACGAAGATGGGCATCGCGTGACGACGGAACTGGAGGGGCTGGCCCCGGCCAGCCCCGGCGTCATCGCGGACCTGGCCGAGGCGGCCAGCAAGCGCAATCCGCTGCGCGACCCGCGGGACCGGCGCATCCCCAGGGTCGCCGGGCCGTGCGTCCTGGTCATGTTCGGGGTCACCGGGGACCTGGCCAGGAAGAAGCTCATGCCGGCCATCTACGACCTGGCCAACCGCGGCCTGCTGCCGCCGGGCTTCTCGTTCGTCGGCTTCGCCCGCCGGGACTGGCAAGACGAGGATTTCGCCCAGGTCACCTACCAGGCGGTGAAGGAGTACGCGCGGACCCCGTTCCGCGATTCGGTGTGGGAGCAACTCAGCGAGGGGGTCAGGTTCGTCCCCGGCGAATTCGATGACGACAAGGCGTTCGACCGCCTGGCCGCGACGGTCAGGGACCTCGACGCCGAGCGGGGCACCGACGGGAACTACGCGTTCTACCTGTCGATCCCGCCGAAGTCCTTCCCCACCGTGGTGCAGCAGCTCAAGCGGTCCGGTCTGTCGGACTCCGGCGGCCACGGGTGGCGGCGGGTGGTCATCGAGAAGCCGTTCGGCCATGACCTGGCCAGCGCGCGGGAGCTGAACGCCACCCTGGACGGCGTCTTCCCGCCGTCTTCGGTGTTCCGCATCGACCACTATCTCGGCAAGGAGACGGTGCAGAACATCCTCGCGCTGCGCTTCGCCAACGAGATGTACGAGCCGATCTGGAACCGCGGCTACGTGGACCACGTCCAGATCACGATGGCCGAGGACATCGGCATCGGCGGGCGGGCCGGCTACTACGACGGCATCGGCGCCGCGCGCGACGTGATCCAGAACCACCTGCTCCAGCTGCTGGCGCTGACCGCGATGGAAGAGCCCGTGGCGTTCGACGCGGACTCGCTGCGCATGGAGAAGGAGAAGGTGCTGTCGGCGGTCACGCTGCCCGGGGACCTGGCGACGGGTACCGCGCGCGGGCAGTACGCGGCCGGCTGGCAGGGCGGACGCCAGGTCCACGGGTTCCTTCAGGAGGACGGCATTCCCCCGGATTCCATGACCGAGACGTACGCGGCGCTTCGCCTCGGCGTCGACACCAGGCGCTGGGCCGGGGTTCCGTTTTACCTGCGGGCGGGCAAGCGGCTGCCGCGCCGGATGACCGAGATCGCGCTGATCTTCCAGCGCGCGCCGCACCTGCCCTTCTCCGTCACCGATACCGAGGAGCTCGGCCAGAACGCCCTGGTCATCAGGATCCAGCCGGACGAGGGCATCACGGTCAGGTTCGGCTCGAAGGTGCCGGGCACGGCCATGGAGGTACGGGACGTGAACATGGACTTCGCCTACGGCGAGTCCTTCACCGAATCGAGCCCCGAAGCCTACGAGCGGCTGCTCCTCGACGTGCTGATCGGCGACCCGCCGCTGTTCCCCAGGCAGCAGGAGGTGGAGGCCGGCTGGCGGATCCTCGACCCGGTGGAGGATTTCTGGGCGGCTCACCTCAAGCCGGACCAGTATCCGGCGGGCTCGGCGGGCCCGGCGTCCGCCGACGCGCTGATGGCCAGGGACGGGCGCGCATGGCGCCGCCTGTAGGGAGGCTTCGATGACGATAGATCTGGCCGACACGACCACCAGCTCGATCCACGAGGCGCTGACCCAGGCCCGTCGGCGTATGGGCGGCCCTACCTCCGGCATGGTGCTGACGCTGATCATCGTGACCGATGAGTCTGAGCAGTACGACGCCGTCCGGGCGGCCAACCAGGCGGGGCGGGAGCATCCCAGCCGCGTGCTGGCCGTCATCACCCGGAAGGCCAGGGCCGAATCCAGGCTCGATGCCGAGATCCGGGTGGGCGAGACGGGGCCCGGCGAGACCATCGTCCTGCGGATGTACGGCGCGCTCGGCCAGCACGCCGACTCGGTGGTCGCGCCGCTGCTCGCTCCCGACGTGCCCGTGGTCACCTGGTGGCCGGACGAGGCGCCGCCCGCTCCGGGCACCGACCCGCTGGGCGCGGTCGCGCAGCGCCGCGTGACGGACGCGGCCTCGAGCGACACGCCCAGGGACATGCTGGTAACCCTGGCCAAGGCCTACCACCCGGGTGACACCGACCTGAGCTGGACCCGGTCGACGCCGTGGCGTTCCCTGCTCGCCGCCACCCTCGACCAGCCCTACCCCGAACTGCTCAGCGGTGAGGTCCTGGCCGAACCCGCCAACCCCACCGCGGACCTGATCGCGGCCTGGCTCGGGCTGCGCCTGGGCATCGAGGTGCAGCGCGGCGAGTCGGCCGGCCCCGGGATCACCGGCGTCAGCTTCGAGACACCGGAGGGGAGGGTCATGATCTCCCGGCCGGACGGCCGGATGGCCACCCTGTCCTGGCCCGGCCGCCCGGAACGCCGCGTGGCGCTGCACCGGCGCGAGACCGCCGACCTGGTTGCCGAGGAACTGCGCAGGCTTGAGCCCGACGAGGTGTACGCGGAGACGCTCCGCGCCCTCGCCGCCGGCCCCGGCCGGTGACCGTCCCTGAGGTGCTCGTGCACCGGGACAGGGGGCTGCTTGCTAAGGCCGTCGCCGCGCGCCTGGTCACCCGGCTGGTCGACTCGGTGGCCGCGCGCGGGTCCGCCTCGGTGGTGCTCACCGGGGGCGGCATCGGCACCGCGGTGCTCGCCGAACTGGGCGCCGCGCCGGCCAGGGACGCCGTCGACTGGCGGCACCTGGACATCTGGTGGGGGGACGAGCGGTTCGTCCCCGCGGGCGACCCGGAGCGGAACGAGACAGGCGCGCGCTCGGCGCTGCTCGATCACGTTGACACCGACCCGGCCCGCGTTCACCCGATGCCGGGACCCGACGGGCCGGACGGCGATGACCCCGAGGCGGCCGCCGCCAGGTACGCGTCATGGCTGGCCGCCGCGACCAAGCCGGAGGATCACGGACCGGTCCCCGCCTTCGACGTGCTGATGCTCGGCATCGGCCCCGAGGCGCACGTCGCGTCCCTGTTTCCCGGCCTGCCCGCACTGTACGACGACCGGCCGGTCGTCGCGGTCCGCGGCTCACCCAAGCCGCCGCCGACCCGGCTGACCCTCACCCTGCCGTCGATCCAGGCCGCGCGGGAAATCTGGATCATCGCCTCGGGAGCGGATAAGGCGCAGGCCATCGCGCTGGCGTTGTCGGATGCGGGCCCGGTGCAAGTGCCCGCCGCGGGGGCCCGAGGCAGGCAGCGGACGCTATTCCTGCTCGACTCCGCCGCCGCCGCCAAAGTGCCGCCGCAGATCGGCCGCCAGGGCGCCCACTGACTTCTCCCCCGGCCCCCGGGCGAAGGCCAGCCCGGCGGCCAGGCAGGCGGCAGGCACCGCGGCCAGCACGTACCGGTAGCTGAACCCGGCGGTCATGGGCGGCAGCAGGATCAGCGCTGCCCCGACCAGCCAGGGCAGCAGGGCGATGCCTCCCCAGCGGCGCCAGCGGGCTACGATCCCCGCAGCGCCGATCAGCACGATGATCGCGAGCAAGGTGCCGCGCAGGTAGATGTAGCGCCCGTAGATCTGGACCAGCCGATCCAAGGGGTGTACCGCCCGGGTGTTTCCGAGGCCGGCTCCGCCGAAGTCTCGCCGGGCCGCGTACATCAGATTGGCCTGCGGGTCGTCCTTGTCGGGATTGGCCCACCAGGGGATCAGCTTGTCCAGCGTGCCGCTGCCCACGAAGTTGAAGGCCGAGCCGTTCCCTTCGTAGTCATTCGGGTCGGGCTGCCGGTTCCAGCCGAACGTGTGCAGCGTGTCGTCCATCACCACACGCAGGTAGTCGGCCGGCTGGGCCAGGATCGCGTCCTTGGCGAACTGCTCGGTCTCGGCGCTGATCTTCGGCTTGAACCGGAGCGAGACGTCCGACGAGTGCTTGTACAGGTACAACGGGGTCTTCTTGTCCGCGTCGCGCCCCAGCTCGACGTCCGCCCACACGTACTCCCCTGCTACGGGGCGCAGGCTCGGCGGCGTGGTGTCGCAGAGGAACTGCAGGCGGGCGGGCGGGTCGATCCGCGAGCACAGGGCGAACGAGCTGACCCGGCTGTACAGGAAGGCGCCAGAGTCGGACAGCGCGTACTGGCCGTACCAGGTATGGAACCAGATCACGTATCCCGCGATCGGCAGGGCGCCGGCCACCACCAGGGACCCCAGCCGGAGCCAGCCCACGCGCCTGGCCAGCATGGCCACGAACACCACCACGAGCAGCGGCTCGCCGACGGACCTGGTGATGCTCGCGTACCCGATCATCAGCCCGGCTACGGCCGTGGCCAGGACGGAGGGCCGGTCGCTCCAGCACAGGAAGACCACGGCCACGGTCACCAGGAAGATGAACAGCGGATCGGCGGTGACCATGTGCTCGAGATGCAGCTCGTAGGCGTCGAACAGGACCGGCAGCGCGGGCAGTATCGCACCCCACCAGGGCAGGCCGCGGTGGCGGAGCACCGCGTAGATGGCCACCCCCATGCCGACGCCCATGGCGGCCTGCAGCCACGCGATCGGAGACACGCTGTGCAGCGGCAGCAGGAGGTCGAGGAAGAGCGGGTAGCCGTTCGGCCGGACCTGGTCCGGTATGTGGTACACGGCGTCGTAGAGGTAGTTGTAGGAGTCGTTGAACCACAGGATCGGCGGGTAGGCGACCATCACGAGGATCCGCACCATGATCGCGGCGATCGCCACGATGGTGAACTGCCAGTGCGCCACCGCCGGACGGGTGAGCCGCAGAAGCAGCGGGCTCCGCGCCTGCTCAGCCGGATCCTGACCGGGAACGATGCGCTCGCTACCGGTGGTCGCGTTGGTCAACGACCGCCTCCCGACTCCTCGAGCCTGCCGGATGAGCTCCGACCCTTTCGCTGATTCCGCAGGCCCCGGATGATCCAGCGCGCCGGCCGTTCTTCGTCGCACCGGGTGACTAATGGTAGCCGCGGCTGGCGGGTCAGGTGAGCGTAACGGGCGAATGACACGTTCCGGCCCGCGGTGCCCTCACTGGCGGTTACTAGCGCCCCCCGTAGCCTACCCGGCAGGCCAGCAGGCAGATGAACACCACCGAGAGTGCGGCGGCCGTATCCGGCGAGCCCGCCGCGGCCGCGATCAGGATCCAGATGAACACGACGGGCAGCAACCGGCCGAGCGGCCGGGCGGGCCTGCGCCGGTTCGGCGGGGCCGCTGACGTCATCACCTGGGGCTGGACGGCCGACGGACGGAGGCTGAGGTCCGTGCCCAGTAGCGGCTCAACCGGCAGGTCGCGCGTCAGCTGGCGCAGGTCGGTCCAGGTCTTCGCGGCGTACGCCGCCGTCATGCGCTCTTCGAATTCGTCCAGGGTCAGCCGTCCGTCCGTGAACGCTTCGCGGAGGACATCCACGACGCTTTGCCGCTCCTGGTCGGAGGCGCGGATCGGACGGTCGATCATCTGCAGAACCTTCCCTGTGCTCACCTCGATCTTACCCAGCGCGAGCCTGATCCCACTGGGCTCGGTGGCCCGGATCTTTGTGGCTCACCACAGCTTGCCGAACTACCACTTGGCCCGAAGACCGAAGCGGGCAGGCCGCGCTGCCCACTGGCGCGGATACCGCTGATACCGGTGGCCGAGTGCAGGTCGAAAGTTTCTCATCAAATGTTTCGGACGTCATCTCCGGCATGCCCCAGTTCGTGATGCCGTGGTTGGCCATCGACTTGATGGATTGGTATCCATTCCCGTCGGCAGGGCCGGTCACGCTGGCGCTGACCTGCGCAGACATCCCCTGACTAGGCGGGTTAGCGGGGACCGGCGCCGTCAATTAGCGACCGCTCATCCGGGCGCAGGCAACGAGCCGAAACCAGGGGGTTGCCGGTATGCGGCAAGGTTGCTTCCAGATGGTTACGAAAAGTGAGATGTTTTGGGTCTCGCACCGCAGCTCATGCAGCGTTACGCTGTTGGCGAATCTTTCATCTGGTCAATTTGAGTCAGGAGTGACCAGAAGAAGGTTCGGGCGTGAGAGACGAAAGTTTGTCATGCTAGCCACGCAGTCAACGCCGGGCATCCCGCCCTCTCGGCTGCAGCCACGGCAGGCCGGGAGCCGGACGAACCATTCCTCATAGGAGGGATCGATTTGAGCGTCAGCGAAGAACGCGAAGTCCAGCCCACCACCACTCCCGTATCCGGTACGGGCATCGCCGACCCCGCCCCCCTGGGGCTGGCCGCCTTTGCCCTGACCACCTTCCTGTTGTCCGCCGCGAACGCCGGCTGGATGACCAAGGCCACGGGCAGCGCGTGGCTCGGCTATGCCTTCGGCTACGGCGGCACCGTGCAATTGCTCGCCGGCATGTGGGAGTTCCGGAACAGGAACACCTTCGGTGCCGTCGCGTTCTCTTCCTACGGCGGCTTCTGGCTTGGCCTGGCCCTGTGGGTCGAGCTCGTCGCGGCTCACGCCCCCTCGGCCGCGGCGGCCCAGCACGACATAGCCTGGATCCTGCTGGCGTTCGCCATCTTCAACACCTACATGCTGATCCTCAGCTCGCAGCTGAACATGGCGGTGTTCCTGGTATTCCTCACCCTGGAGATCACCGAGATCATCTTGTTCATCGGTAACTTCGCGGGCAGTTCGGGGACGGTCAAGTTCGGCGGCTACCTCGGCCTCGTCACCGCCTTGGTGGCCTGGTACGCATCGGCGGCCCTCGTCTCGGCGGGCATCGCCAACGGCAAGCTCAAGTTTCCCGTGGGCAAGGCGCTCATCCGCTAACCCTCGACGGCGAGCGAAGCGGGGACCGGGCTGCTGCGGCCCGGTCCCCGCTTGCTTCCTCCTCCAGGTGAGTCTTCGGCCCGTATCCGGGTAGCACCGGCAGCGTCCGCTTCCCGCCGGATAGCGTTAGGCCGGATGGTGCCGGAAAGAGGAGCCGGGAGTGCACGATATACAGGCCGATCTGTCGGCGCAGGTACGGCGGGTCAGGCGCAAGACGCGGCCGTGGAAGTCGATCATCGCCCTGCTGCTCGCGATCGCCGCCGCGGTCATCTCGGCTCAGGCTCGTCACGACTCTCACACGCTCTACACCGCGAGCCACGTGACCAACCAGATCATCGCGGACGGCACGGCCGCGCTGTTCGGCGTGTTCGGGGCCATGGCCACGTACGGGCTGGCCGGGCAGTCGAGACAGCTACTCGAGCCGAGGGCGGGCACCGCGCATTCCGCCGTGGTCGGGTACGCCTTCCTGATCGTCGGCGCGTTCGCCACGCTGGCCATCACCCTGGACCTGTTCGACGTGCCGGTCGGCCAGCTCGTCCTAGGCGGCGCGCTGACCAGCGTGTTCGTCGGGATCGCGGCGCAGCAGGCGCTGGGCAACATGTTCGCGGGCCTGGTGCTCATGTTCGCCAGGCCGTTCCGGGTGGGCGACGCGATCCGGCTCAGGGCCGGGGCGCTCGGCGGCACGCTCGATGGCACCGTGATCGACATCGGGATCACCTACGTCCGCGTCGTATCCGACGGCAACGTGATGTCGGTCCCGAACGCGCAGGTACTCAACGCGGTGGTGGGTCCCATCCCGGCTGCCAGCGGGAGCGCAGTCCAGCCTCCCGTCGTCGCCGATGGCAAGTCAGGCACTCCGGGCGGCCCCGAGCAACCGCAGCCCGCGCCACCGGGACCGGCCTGAGTACACAACAAGGGCCGGCCGCCCGGGCAAGTGATTCGCCCGGGCCCGGCCCTTGTCACGTCCACCGGTGCGGAGGTCGCCTCTCGGCGAAAGGCACAACGCGGCTCCAGCCGAACGGTAGTCCGCGAAGGCAGTAGGTGCGGCCCGGGGACACAGCCGCACCGGCGAGGTAAGTAACGGACCCGGCGGCGCCGGTATTCCCGGCCCGGCGGGGGACCCCCGTCGTAGGGGAAGGTCGAGGTCGGCTGGCTGGGGGTGACGTCCGGGTCCTCGTACTGCGCCCGGTCCCGCGGGCCGCGGCCCGCGGGCATCTGGCGGTAGCCGCCCGAACGGCCCGAACCGTCGTCGTACCCGGCGCTTTCGTATCCGCGGCGATCGTAGCCGCCGCCCTCGTAAGGTCCCCCGTCGTACGCGGTCCCGTAGTGACCGCCGTCGTACTGCGCCGCCGCCTGGTGAGCCCCGGCGTAGTAGCCGCCGCCGTCCTGGTAGGCGCCGTCGTAGCCGCCGCGGGGGTATCCGCCGCTTTCGTGGCCGGGTGCGCCGTACCGTCCCTCGCTGTAGCTAGCCCCGCTGTACCCGCTACCTGCGTAGCCAGCATTGCCGTAGCCGGCCCCGTCGTGGCCGGCATTTCCGTAACCGGCCCCGTCGTGGCCGGCATTGCCGTAACCGGCCCCGTCGTGGCCGGCATTGCCGTAGCCGGTGCCGTCGTGGCCTGCGTTGCCGTAGGCCGCGTTGCCGTAACCGGTCCCGTCGCGGCCTTCGGGGCCGTAGGCCGCGTTGCCGTCATGGGCGGTGCCGGAGTAGCCGGCCTGGTAGCCGTGGCCCGCCTGGTCCCCTCCGGGGTAGCTGCCGTAATCCCGCTCCGGGTAGGCCTGGCCGGATTCCTCCGGGCCCGGGTACCCCTGGCCGCGGTAGTCCCGCTCGGCGTAGCGGTACGCGTCGTAGCCCTGGTCCGCGAAGGCCTGGCCCGCCGGTTCCTGGTAGTTCCGCTCCGCGGGCCCGCGCTGGTGCTGGTAACCCGGGTCGGCGTACGCGGCGAGACTCCCCGACCCCGGTGCGCCGTCGGGGCCCGGGTAGTTCGCGCGGGCCTCGACGCCCTGAGCGTGCTTGGGCGGATCGGCGTGCCCGTAACGTCCGTAGCCCTGCTCTTGGTAGCTACCCGGCTCGTGACGGCCGCGCTCGGGGTAGCCCTGAGCCTGGTAGTCCTGGTAGGCCTGCTGCGGGTAGCCGTGGTCGTCGTAACGCTGGTCACCCTGGTCGTAGCCGCGGCCCGCGTAGTACCCGGACTCCTGTCCCTGGTACGACTGCTCTTCGTACCCCCGGTCGGGGTAGGCGCCTTGCTCGCCGTACCCGTAGCCCTGCTCGGCATACTGGGCTGGCTGGGCGTACTGGGCCGGTTCGGGGTACTGAGCCGGTTCGGGGTACCGCGGCTGGTCGCGGTAACTGCCCGGGGGCAATGCAACCGGGGGCAATGCAACCGGGGGCAGGGCAGCCGGAGGCAGGGCAGCCGGAGGTGCAGGCAGGGCCCTGGGCGACGCGCTGCCGAGCATCAGCGGGCCGGCCCCCCGATCGGTGTCATCGGGTCGCAGCGCGCGGAAATCGCCGGTTACCGGGCCGGTGAAGTCGCCGTCGCGCGCGCCTGCGTAGCCGGGCAGCATCGTCAGCCTGGGGTCGGTCGGGTCACCGGACAGCTGACGCGAGTAGCCGCGGGGGTCCCGCTGGTCGGCGCCGTGCATGCCCCGGTGCAGGGCCTCGATCAGCCTCGGCAGTTCCTCACGGGGCAGCCGGAACGTGCCGGTGCAGGTTCCTCCCTGCCAGACACTGAAGACGGAGATCCCGGTATCGGCGTACCAGCTCAGGCGCATGCTGCGGGAACTGCCCCGCACGTCAAAGAAAACCTCTCCGAGCCGGGGCAGAGGCGCTGCGTCCGACGCTGACATGCTGCCCATCGTGGCGTGCTCCCTTTCCTTTGTCCAGTTCGTCACGCACTTTGCCAGGAGGCTCCACTCGAGCCGCGATGAAACCTGGAAATCAGATCGTGAATTTAGCCACCCCGCGTGCGCGGTGGCTACGTCAGATGGCATCATTATCGGCGGGCATGCAGCAGCCCGCGCGACGGTTGGACATAACGGGTGAACCGAAGCGCTGGCGTCAGCCGTTCGGTATATGTGACCGCTCGCTTACGCGGTCGCCTTACCTACGTACGGGAACACGTCGTCGGAAAGACGCGTTGTATCTTGCAACGGAGGTTCCCGGACAGGACTGGTATGCGGACGCGTGTTCATGAACCTGACGCTCTACGCTAACGCACGTTTCCATGCTTCTTGGTTGAGGTGATTGACTCATGTCTCAGGTACGTCGGCCGTCGTCTATGCTTCCCCGCCCTAACTGGGGTTGGCAGGATGCTGCTGCGTGCAAGGGCGAAGACCTGTTGCTCTTCTTCGGCCCTGACGGTGAGCGCCAGCCTGAGCGTGATATCAGGGAGCGCAAGGCCAAGGGCATTTGCGCTGGTTGCCCGGTGCGCCTTGATTGCCTCAACTACGCCGTCTCGCGGCCAGAGAAGTACGGCACGTGGGGCGGCTTGAACGAGGATGAGCGCTCGGCCGAGCGCCGCCGCCGCATGCGCCGCGCCAACGCCGCCTAGGACAGCGCAAACCGGACCCAGGCCCGCAGAACCTCCCGCTAGGCCAGCAGCGCCAGCACGTCGGCGTCGGTCAATTGCCCGAACGACGCGTAACACTGCCCGACCGAGGTGAACCGGCTGGGCGCTTCCACGGTGATCACCTGGTCGGCTTCCGCGCGCAGCGAAGCCGCGGCCGCGGCCGGCGCGACCGGCACCGCCAGGACCAGATGCCCGGCCTGGGCGGCGCGCAGCGAGCGCAGGGCGGCGCGCGCGGTGACGCCCGTGGCCAGGCCGTCATCGACCACGATCACGCACCAGCCCGCCACCAGCGGAAGCGGGTGGCCGCCGCGGTAGACGCGCACCCGCCGGGCCAGCTCGGCCTCCTCCTCGGCCGCGACCGCCGCCAGGGCCGGGGGCGACAGCGACAGCCGGTTGAGCAGCCCGGGATCGTAGACGGGCTGGGTAAGCCCTTCGGCGATCGCTCCCACGCCGAGTTCGGGCTGGCGCGGGTAGCCGATCTTCCGCGTGACGATGACATCCAGCGGGAGCCCGAGCGCCGCGGCGACCTGCTTCCCCACGGCCACCCCGCCTCTGGGCAGGGCGAGCACCATCGCTCGTTCGGGCCAATGATCTAGTTCCACCGCCTCGTTCACCCTTTCCGCGAGCAGCAGCCCCGCGGCGCGGCGGTCGGCGAAGGGAAGCATGCCACCGGATGTACCCGGATGAGCGCGGGACAGCCCACGCAAACCGGGCGGCAGAATAGGGGCATGATTTGCGTCCCGTGCCGCAAGCACCACCACGAAGACTGCCCGGGCGGCACCTGGTGCGACTGCCAGCATCAGCCTGCGCTGGAGTCGGCGCCCGGCGGGGCCGAGCCGTCGCTGTCCTGGATCCGCCAGGGCTGAGGAATAGCCGCCGGAGCGGCCATGTTGCCGAGGGTATGGGCACGCATGTGACGAGTCGTACTGTCCACATGCCGGACTTGCCCTGGACAGCCGGGTCCGTTCGATGTGATCCTGCTGCCATGGGTGTTACGGACCCGCTGCTCGTCGTGCGCAGGCACGTCGATTTCCAGCGCATCCGCAGCGCCATCTGTCACCCCACCCGATGATCGCCGCCCCGGATATCTGACCGGGCGCGCACGCGACACCGGGTGCCTTCCTGCTGAGCCGTCGGCCTGGCGGCATGCCGTCCATCAGCACGGCCAGCAAAGCCCGGGTTCTCGTGACGCGCTCGCCGAACCCGAAGGAATCATGATGCCCGTCGCGACCGGGTCCAAGACCGCGACTACGACAGGCACCTCGCGCAGGCGGGGTGAAGGCCAGTGGGCGCTCGGCTACCGTGAGCCGCTCAACAAGAACGAGGAGAACAAGCGGAACGACGACGGGCTCAACGTCCGGCAGCGGATCATCGACATCTATAGCCGCTACGGCTTCGACTCGATCGACCCCGCCGACCTGCGCGGCCGTTTCCGCTGGTACGGGCTCTACACCCAGCGCCGGCCCGGCATCGACGGCGGCAAGACGGCGATCCTGGAGCCCGAGGAGCTCGACGACCGCTACTTCATGATGCGGATCCGCATCGACGGCGGGCAGCTCGACCATGAGCGGCTGCGCGTCATCGCGGACGTCTCGCGCCGGTACGCGCGCGGCACGGCGGACGTGACCGACCGGCAGAACATCCAGCTGCACTGGGTCGAGATCGAGAACGTCCCCGCCATCTGGGACGCCCTGGAGGCGGTGGGCCTGAGCACCACCGAGGCGTGCGGCGACACGCCGCGGGTCATGCTCGGCTGCCCGCTGGCCGGGATCGACGCGGGCGAGATCATCGACGCCACCGCCGAGATCGACGAGATCGGCTCCCGGTACATCGGCGACCCGGCGTTCTCGAACCTGCCCCGCAAGTTCAAGTCATCGATCAGCGGCTGCGCGGCGCAGTGCGCCGTCCACGAGATCAACGACGTCGCGTTCGCCGGCGTCCTGGACGACGGCGGCGAGCCCGGTTACGACCTGTGGGTTGGCGGCGGCCTGTCCACCAACCCGATGATCGGCCAGCGCCTGGGCACGTTCGTCAGGCCGGGCCAGGTCCCCGAGGTGTGGGCCGGGGTCACCGGGCTGTTCCGCGACTACGGCTACCGGAGGCTGCGCCACCGGGCCAGGCTGAAGTTCCTCGTCGCGGACTGGGGCCCTGAGCGATTCCGCGAGGTACTCGAGAAGGAGTACCTGGGGTACGCGCTGCCCGACGGGCCGGCGCCCGCCCCGCCGCGCGACGGCGTGCGTGACCACGTGGGCGTGCACCTGCAGCGGGACGGGCGCTATTACGTCGGGTTCGCGCCGACGGTCGGCAGGCTGTCCGCCGACGCGCTCGACGTCGTCGCCGATCTGGCCGCCCGGTACGGCAGCGGCCGGGTGCGCACCACGGCCGAGCAGAAGATGGTCATCCTCGACGTGCCGCCCGCCCGCACCGGCGAGCTGGTGGCCGGGCTCGCCGCGGCCGGGCTGCCGGCCAACCCCACCGCGTTCCGCAGGCACACGATGGCGTGCACCGGGATCGAGTTCTGCAAGCTGGCCATCGTGGAGACCAAGCAGCGGGCCAGCGACCTGATCGGCGAGCTGGAACGGCGCCTGCCCGGCTTCGACGCTCCGGTCACGATCAACGTGAACGGCTGCCCGAACTCTTGCGCCCGGATCCAGACGGCCGACATCGGCCTGAAGGGGTCGCTGGTCACCGGCCCGGACGGCCGTCAGGTCGAGGGCTTCCAGATCCACCTGGGCGGCAGCCTGAACGGCGGGGACGGGACGGGTTCCGGTTTCGGCAGGAAGGTGCGGGGACTCAAGACCACCGCCGACGAGCTGCCCGATTACGTCGAGCGGGTGCTGCGCCGGTTCGAGGCGGGCCGGGAGCCTGGCGAGAGCTTCGCGGCCTGGGCGGCCCGGGCCGCCGAGGAGGACCTTTCATGACCGAACGCGCGGTCCCCTTCTACTGCCCTTACTGCGGCGATGAGGACATCGAGCCGCGCACCGCGACCGACGGCGAATGGCATTGCCGCAGTTGCACTAGAAGTTTCCAGCTACGCTTTTCCGGGATAGGAGTCACTGCGTGAGTCCCGTTACCGTAGTGCCTGAGTATGGCAGTGGCCTGGCGCAGATCAGCCTGGAGGACCCCGAGTTCATGCGAACCCTCGCCGAGCAGGCCGCTGAGGAACTCGCCGACGCGCCTGCCGAAGACGTGATCAGCTGGGCGGTTGACACGTTCGACGAGCGGATCTGCATCACCTCATCGATGACCGACGCGGTGATCATCCACCTGGCCTCGGCCGTCAAGCCCGGCATCGACGTGGTCTTCCTCGACACCGGGTACCACTTCGCGGAGACGATCGGCACCCGGGATGCGGTCTCGGTGGTGTACCCGATCCGGCTGATCAACGTCACCCCGTCGCGGACCGTCGCGGAACAGGACGCCGAACTTGGGCCGAGGCTGTTCGGGCGCAACCCCGACCTTTGCTGCTACCTGCGCAAGGTCGAGCCCCTCGAGCGCGCCCTGGGCGAGTACGACGCGTGGATCACCGGCGTGCGCCGGGATGAGACCAGCGACCGCCGCAAGACGCCGGTCGTGCAGTGGGACGACCGGCGCGAGATGGTCAAGGTCAACCCGATCGTGAGCTGGACGCAGAAGCAGGTAGACGACTACATCACCACCAACAACGTCCTGGTGAACCCGCTCGTGTACGACGGGTACCCCTCGATCGGCTGCGCGTCGTGCACGATCCGGGTCGAGGCCGGAGCCGATCCGCGCAGCGGGCGCTGGGCCGGGACGGGCAAGACGGAGTGCGGCATCCATGCCTGAGCGGCCCGACGGGTCGCATCAGGTGGTCGTGGCGGTCGCCCACGGCAGCGCGGACCCGCGCGCCGCGGCCACCATCACGGACCTGATGGCCGTCGCCGCGGACCGGGCCGCCGCCCGCGGCCTGGACCTGCCGGAGGTGCGCACCGCCTACCTGGGCCACGCCGCGCCGTCGCTGCCGCAGGTCATGAGCGCGATCGGGCGCGCCAGGGTGACGGTGCTGCCGCTGCTGCTGACGGCGGCCTACCACAGCAAGACGGACATCCCCCGCGCGGCCGGTGAGTTCCCGCGGCTCCGGGTGAGCTACGGCGCCACCCTGGGGCCGCACCCGCTCCTGCTGCGCGCGCTCGAGCGCCGCCTGGCCGAGGCGGATCCGCTGGGTCCGGCCGGCCCGGCGCGCCG
>JBOHCK010000079.1:0-21659 GCA_050698755.1 Streptosporangiaceae bacterium
CGCTCCGCGGCCGAAGACGAGGCTCCCGCCCGTCCCGCCAGGAGCCAGGCCAGGACCGGGGGCCGGGCGAGGGCGGCCGTAGCGGCGGTGCAAGGCCAGGCCGCGGACGTCGCGGCGTCCAGCGTGGGGGTACGCCGCCGGCTGGCCCGGCTCGGGGCGCAGCGCGGGGCAACGATCAACCCGGTGCTCGAGCCCCTGATCAAGACCGTGCGCGCGACGCACCCCAAGGCCGACGTCCGGATGATCGAGCGCGCCTACGAAACCGCGGCCCACTGGCACAAAGATCAGAAGCGGCTGAGCGGTGACCCGTTCATCACCCACCCGCTGGCGGTGGCCACCATTCTGGCCGAGCTTGGCATGCCCAGCCAGACGATCTGCGCCGCGCTGCTGCACGACTCGATCGAGGACACCCCCTACAAGCTGACCCAGCTGCGCGCCGACTTTGGCGAGGACGTCGCCGCGCTCGTGGACGGCGTCACCAAGCTGGACAAGGTCAAGTACGGCGAGTCAGCCGAGGCGGAGACCGTCCGCAAGATGGTGGTCGCCATGTCCCGCGACATCCGCGTGCTGGTGATCAAGCTCGCCGACCGGCTGCACAACATGCGGACGCTGCGCTACCTGGCGCGCGAGAAGCAGGAGCGCAAGTCGCGGGAGGTCCTGGAGATCTACGCCCCGCTCGCGCACCGGCTCGGCATGAACACGGTGAAGTGGGAGCTAGAGGACCTCGCCTTCGCGACGCTGTACCCGAAGCGCTTCGACGAGATCGTCCGCCTGGTTTCCAGCCGGGCGCCGCGGCGCGAGGCCTTCCTCCAGGACGTGATCGAGGACGTCCGCCGCGACCTGGACGAGGCCAAGATCAAGGCGAGGGTCACCGGCCGGCCGAAGCACTATTACTCGATCTACCAGAAGATGATCGCCAGGGACGTCGGCTTCGATGAGATCTACGACCTGATGGGCATCCGGGTCCTGGTCGATTCGGTCCGCGACTGCTACGCGGCGCTGGGGACCCTGCACGCGCGGTGGAACCCCGTCCCCGGGCGGTTCAAGGACTACATCGCGATGCCGAAGTTCAACATGTACCAGTCGCTGCACACCACGGTCATCGGCCCGGACGGCAAGCCGGTGGAGCTGCAGATCCGCACCTGGCGCATGCACCAGCGGTCGGAATACGGGGTCGCGGCGCACTGGAAGTACAAGGAGGAGGCGGTCGTCGGCGGCCGGGCCAACGGCGCCAAGGACGACACCCAGGAGATGGCGTGGCTGCGGCAGTTGGTCGACTGGCAGCGAGAGACCGAGGACCCGGCGGAGTTCCTCGAGTCACTCCGCTTCGACCTGGCGGCCGCCGAGGTCTACGTGTTCACCCCTCGCGGCGATGTGATCCCGCTGCCGCAGGGCTCGACCCCGGTGGACTTCGCTTACGCCATCCACACCGAGGTCGGGCACCGGACGATCGGCGCTAAGGTCAACGGCCGCCTGGTGCCGCTGGACTCCGCACTCGGCAACGGCGACACCGTGGAGATCCTCACCGCCAAGACCGCCGAGACGGGGCCGAGCCGGGACTGGCTCAAGTTCGTCCAGAGCCCCCGCGCGCGGAACAAGATCCGGCAGTGGTTCTCCAAGGAACGCAGGGAAGCTGCGGTCGAGGCGGGCAAGGACCAGATCGCGAAGGCCATGCGCAAGCAGGGGCTGCCCCTGCAGCGGCTCGCGACCGCCGACACGCTCCTCAACCTGGCGCGCGACCTGCGCTACCCGGACGTGTCAGGTCTGTACGCGGCGGTCGGCGAGGGCCGGGTCAGCGCCCAGTCGGTGGTCGAGAAGCTGGTCAGGTCGGTCGGCGGGGTAGCGGGCGCCCAGGAGGACCTCGCCGAGACCATGCTGCCGACCAAGGCGCCGCAGCCGCGCGCGCTTCCGGATTCCGGCGTGGAGGTCACAGGCGCGCCGGATGTCTGGGTCCGCCTGTCGCGGTGCTGCACGCCAGTTCCTGGTGACCAGATCACCGGGTTCGTCACCCACGGCCACGGCGTTTCTGTGCACCGGACGGACTGCATGAACCTGGCTCACCTGAACGACACCCAGCGGGAGCGGATGGTCGACGTGCACTGGGCCCCCACGGAGGGGTCGGTGTTCCTGGTAGGCATCCAGGTGGAGGCTCTCGACCGGACGCATCTGCTCTCCGACGTCACCAGGGTGCTATCGGATCACCACGTCAACATCCTGGCTGCGAACGTCACCACCAGCCGGGACCGGGTGGCGGTCAGCCGCTTCACGTTCGAGATGGGCGACCCGAAGCACCTAGGTCACGTCCTGCGCGCCGTCCGCGCCATCGACGGCGTCTACGACGTCTACCGCGTCACCAGCTAACCGCTGAACTCGGCCAATGGTGTGCCCGGCTTCCTAGCGCCGGCCGCGTCACCAGTTAGCCGCTGAACTCCGCCAGCACGTGTGCCCGGCTACCTAGCTTCGGGCGCATCACCAGTCAGCCGCTGAACTCCGCCAGCACGTGTGCCCGGCTTCCTAGCTTCGGGCGCATCACCAGTCAGCCGCTGAACTCCGCCAGCACGTGTGCCCGGCTACCTAGCTCCGGGCGTATCACCAGTCAGCCGCTGAACTCCGCCAGTGTGTGCTCCGCCTCCTCGAGCCACGCGCGGCGGGCCGTCAGCGCCTCCTCCGCGCTGCTCACGGCGCTCGCGTCGTCCCGCTCACGCGCGCTGGCCAGCTGGCTCTCCAGCTGGGCGATGGTCGCCCGGAGCTGGGCCACCGTCCCCTCGGCCCGGGCCAGCGCCTCCGGGTTCGACCTGCGCCACTGGGTCTCCTCCGCCTTGCGGACCGCCTCCTCAACGCGGCGCAACCCCGACTCCAGGTGCTCGCGCGCGTCCCGCGGCACCGCGCCGATCTGCTCCCAGCGCTCCTGGATGCCGCGCAGCGCGGACTTGGCGGCCCGGATGTCGGTGACCGGCAGCAACGCCTGGGCCGAATCCAGCAGCTGCTGCTTGGCCTCCGCGTGGTCGCGGAGCGCCGCGTCCTTGGCGGAGAACACCTCCGATCGGGCGTTGAAGAACTTGTCCTGGGCCCCCCTGAACCGCTTCCACAGCTCGGCTTCGGTATCCCTGTCCGCCCGCCCGGCCGCCTTCCACTGGCGCATCAGCTCGCGGAACGCGCTGGTGGTCGGGCCCCAATCGGTGGAGGAGGACAGCGCCTCGGCGTCGGCGACCAGCTTCTCCTTACGCGCCTTGACGTCCTCCCGCTCAGCCTCCAGGGTGGCGAAGTACGCCTTGCGCCGCTTGGTAAACGCGTTCCTCGCCGCGGACAAGCGCTTCCACAGGGCGGCCTCGGCGGCCCGCTCGGCGTGCGGGGCCGCCTTCCACTCCTCGAGCAGCTCGCGCATCCGCTCGCCGCTGCTCTTCCAGTGCGTCGCCTCGCCGGCGATCTGCTCGGCCTCGGCGACGATCCGCTCCTTGACGTCCCTGGCCTGCACGCGCGCGTGCTCCCTGGCCGCCCTGACCTCTTCCCGGCGCTGTCCGACATCCTCGGTCAGGCGCTCCAGGCGGGCCCGAAGCCCGTCGAGATCGCCGAGCGCGTTGGCTCCGGTGATGCTCAGGACCAGGCGCTGGACCGTGGCGGCGGCCTGCGCGGGGGGCATGTCGGTGGCGGTGATGCGCTGCTCGAGCAGGACCACCTCGGTCTCGAGCGCCTCGTACTTACGCTGGAAGAAGGCCAGCGCCTCCTCAGGGCTTCCCGCCTGCCAGGAGCCGATCACCCGCTCGCCGTCCGCGGTACGGACATAGACCGTCCCGTCGGTGTCTACCCGGCCCCATTCGTGGTAGGCGGTAGTCACGGAGATCCTCCTGCGTTATGTGCTCGTCAGGTTTTGCTAATTTTCACGCTCTGGATAATGACCTTCTCCTTCGGAGCGCCGCCGCCCGCCTGGGCATATTGACACGAGTATCCGTCCTTGGCCACATTCTGGACGATATCCAGTCCAGAAGAAACCGTGGCGAACGGCGTATACGAGGCCGTCAGCGCCGAGGAGCTGTCCTTGTACACGATGAAGAACTGGCTGCCGTTACTGGTGGCGGTGCCTTCGTTGGCCATCGCGACCACCCCCGGCGTGTATTTGGCACCCGTGAGGTTCTCGCTGAGGTACTCATAGCCCGGCGTCCCGGTGCCCACGCTGCTGGTTTCACTGCAGGTCAGCTTGGTGGTAGCGGTGGAGTAGGGGTCGCCGCACTGCAGCACGAAAATGCCGCTCGTCACCAGCCTGTGGCACTGGGTGTTATTGAAGTAGCCGGTCTCCGCGAGGTGGACGAAGGAGTTGACCGTGCAGGTGGCCTTGCTGTTGAGCAGGTTGAACTTGATCGGGCCCAGGTTGGTGTTGAGCGTGGCGGTGTAGCTGGCGGTAAAGTCCGGCGTGGCCGGCGGCAGGGTCACCTTGAGGTTCGAAGGCGTCGATCCCGACGTCTTCGTATAGGTGCAGTGGTGCGCCGGCTCGGCCACGGTCGCCGCCGTGGCGCTGGGCGAGGCCGAGGCCGAGGACGATGCCGTGGCGGTGGGCGAACTAGTCGCCGACGCCTTCGTCTTCCCGCTGCCGCCGGGCAGGAACACCACCAGCAGCGCCGCGAGGAGTCCCAATGCGGCCACCCCGCTCATCACGGCGAGCGCCCGCTTGCGGACCCGGCGCTGCCGGGCCACTCGCAGCTCCTGCTGGCGGCGGTACTTCTCCCTGGCTTGCCTGCGCTGGCGTTCGCTTCTACCCGCCACCGGTCGTACCCTCCTTGGCCTTACGTATTGTCTTTGCTACCGCTCGCCTTCACTTGGCCGTCACCTTCGGGCAGGCCCGCCGCACGGCGCATACCCCGATGGCGAAACAGCGAAAGTTCGCGATCGTTCGCGAATGGTACCTGCCAGATGACGGGATCGGCACCCTTCGTTATCGGTTCGCGGCCGTGCCGGAGCCTCGGTAGCCTGAGACACCGTACCGTGAGAAAGGACGTCTGTGCTCGTCGCCGGGTTCCCAGCCGGGTCGTTCGCGGCCAACTGTTATGTCATTGCGCCCGCTGCGGGCGAGCAGTGCGTGATCATCGACCCCGGCCAGGACGCCGAACGCGGCATCGAGGAGGTCCTGGCCGCCCACCGGCTCAGCCCCGCCGCGGTGCTGCTGACGCACGGCCACCTCGACCACGTATGGTCCGTCGCCCCGGTCTGCGGAGCCCGGGGCATCCCGGCCTACATCCACCCGGCCGACCGCGTCTTGCTCAGCGACCCGGCCAAGGGATTCCCGCTCGGGGTGGGACAGCAACTGTTCGGCGGGCTGAAATTCACCGAGCCGGATGACGTGAAAGAACTCACGGATGGGATGACCCTGAGCCTGGTGGGGCTCGAGATCATCGTGAATCACGCACCAGGACATACCGAAGGCTCGGTCACATTCCGCTTGCCGGAAGCACCGATTACGTCGCCAGGTAAAAGCGGAACTGACCGGGCCGGGCGAGCAGATGGGGACCCGACCGCGGACGGCGCCTTGTTTTCCGGTGACCTGCTGTTCGCCGGGTCGATCGGGCGGACCGACCTGCCCGGCGGGGACTACCAGACGATCCTGCACAGCCTGGCCAGGGTCTGCCTGACCTTGCCCGACGACACGCTGGTGCTGTCAGGGCACGGTCCGGCCACGACCATCGGCGCGGAGCGCCTCGCGAATCCCTTCCTGGCCGGCCTGGCGCCCGAATCGGGGCCTGTCCGCGGAATTTAAGGTAATTGACTGGCATCTAGTAGGCGGAAAGACCGCCGGATGGAAGGGGCTTGGATTCGATGATCCGCACCCATGAGGCGGGGACGCTGCGGGCGGACGACGCGGGGGAAGGCGTGGTGCTCGCCGGGTGGGTGGCCAGGCGCCGGGACCACGGCGGCGTGGTCTTCATCGACCTGCGGGACGCGAGCGGCATCGTGCAGGTCGTGTGGCGGGGCGAGGAAGGGACTGGCGCGCATGACGTCAGGGCCGAATTCTGCGTGCTGGTGACCGGCACAGTGCGTGTCCGGCCGGCCGGGAACGAGAACCCGGAGCTGCCCACAGGCCACGTCGAGGTCGTCGCGGAAGCGGTGGAGGTGCTCAGCGAGGCGGAGGCGCTCCCGTTCCCCATCGAGGGGTCCGCCGAGATCAGCGAGGACGTCCGGCTCAAGTACCGCTACCTGGACATCAGGCGGGAGGACACCGCCCGGGCGCTGCGAATCCGGTCGCAGGCCGCCTACCTGCTTTCCGACGTGATGCGCGAGCACCGCTTCGTGAACGTGGAGACGCCGTACCTGACCAGGTCCACCCCGGAAGGGGCGCGCGACTTCCTGGTTCCCGCGCGGCTGCGCCCGGGTAACTGGTACGCGCTGCCGCAGTCGCCGCAGCTGTTCAAGCAACTGCTCATGGTGGGCGGGCTCGAGCGCTACTACCAGCTGGCCCGGTGCTTCAGGGACGAGGATTTCCGCAAGGACAGGCAGCCTGAGTTCACCCAGATCGACATCGAGATGTCGTTTGTCACCAGGCAGGACATCATCGACGTCGCCGAGGACGTGGTCTCGCGGCTGTGGGGCGAGCTGGTCGGCTACCAGGTACCCACGCCGCTGCCCAGGATGACCTATGCGGACGCGATGGACCGGTTCGGCTCGGACAAGCCCGACCTGCGGTTCTCCTGCGAGCTCACCGACCTGACCGAGTACTTCACGGCGACCGAGTTCCGGGTGTTCCAGGCGCAGCACGTCGGGGCCGTAGTGATGCCGGGCGGCGCCGCGCAAACCCGCAAACAGCTCGACGGCTGGCAGGAGTGGGCGAGGTCGCGCGGCGCGCGCGGACTCGCGTACGCCCTGATCGGCGAGGCGGGCGAGGTGTCGGGCCCGGTAGCCAAGAACCTGTCGGAGGCGGAGAGGTCCGGGCTGCCCGGCGCGGTCGGTGCCAGGCCGGGCGACTGCGTGTTCTTCGCGGCAGGCCCGGCCATGGCGGCACGCGAACTGCTCGGCGCCGCACGCCTGGAGATCGGGCGCCGGTGCGGCCTGATCGACGAGTCGGCGTGGTCGTTCCTGTGGGTCGTCGACGCGCCGATGTTCGAGGAGGACTCCTCCGGCGGGTGGACGTCGGTCCACCACCCCTTCACGGCTCCGCTGCCCGAATGGGCGGACAAGTTCACCACCGAGCCGGGCGGCGCGCTAGCCGACGCCTACGACATCGTGTGCAACGGCTACGAGATCGGCGGCGGGTCGATCCGTATTCACCAGTCCTCGGTCCAGCAGGCCGTCTTCGACGTGATCGGGCTGTCTCCGGCCGAGGCCCAGGCACAGTTCGGCTTCTTGCTCGACGCGTTCAAGTACGGGCCGCCGCCGCACGGCGGCATCGCGTTCGGCTGGGACCGGGTGTGCATGCTGCTGGCCGGGGCGCCCACGATCCGCGACGTGATCGCGTTCCCCAAGGCCGCCTCCGGCCTGGACCCCCTGACCGGCGCCCCCACCACGATCACGCCCGCCCAGCGCCTCGAAGCCGGCATCGACGCCAAGCCCGCCCAGACTTCATGATCGTGGCCAGTTCGGACCAGATAGCGACCGGAACTGGCCATGATCATGGAACTGCCGCCACCGCGCAGCCGGCCGTGCACGCGTGAGCGGAGCCGGGCCATCCCCGCAGACGCAGCAGGGCGGCCACGGTTGCGGCGGTCTCGCATCGGCGATCACCTAGATCGGGAAGCCCGAACCTCAGCGTGACGATGCCGTTGACCGCATTGGCGTTGTCGCGCCGCTTATCGCGCCATTGCTCGTCGGCCGGATGCGCAGCGGTCCCATCGAGTTCCGCGCACACCCCGTACTCCTCGTAGAAGTTATCGAGATACCTGTTACCCGTGCCCTGCCTGATCCTGGCCTGCCGCCGAGCCACGGGCAGGCCGTGAGGGTGTTCCACCCGGCGGACGTAACGGTATTCCAGCACTGACAGAGCACCGCCATCGGCGTCGCCGAGCGCGACCTCGATCTCCCCGCGCCAGCGCATCTTCTTGCGGGCCCCCATAGCTAGACGGATCCGGTCCGCGGTGGTACGTCGGCGCCCGATGGCCCGGCAGATCCACGCGTAGGCGTCGTCGAAGGTCCGTGCCGTCTGGATTAGGTCGAGCACCGTGTCTTCGACCCGGGTACACGGCGGGAGCATGGCGGGGTGCCTGGTCCGCAGGATCGCGTCTGAGCGATGGATGACCACGCCTGGGATCTTCGTCTGCGCTGGGTGCCGGGACGCTGGCACCGTAATGCTGATGATCGAGCTGGGCTCGTCTATTAGGCCGTGGCGTTCGGCCGCTGTGTGGTGGCTCAGAACGGCATCCGGGCCAAGCCGCAGCAGAGCGGCCCACAGCACCGTTTCCCGGGCAGGCTCCCCGGAGAAGGCCGCGTACACACCTCGCTGAAGGCGCTGCCATCTGCCGTTATTCACCTTGCTAAGCATCGCGCGCGGGTCGATGCCGCAGCTTCCGCTCTGCCGCCGGGCAATCGCATGACCCTGAACGACTAGCAGCTCGTGGGACGGCGAAGGCAGCTCGGTTGACATGAAAGTCCAAGCTGCCGGGCAGGAGGCGTGGTCGCGGGACAAACCCGGGGGCCTGTGGACAACGCCGTGCGCAGCCATCTGTCTGTGGAAAACTCACGTTTCGGCATGAGAAAGTGCTGCACGGGCCGAGATAGGGTCGGAGGATGGCCGGAGCAGACACAGGCCACTCCGCGAGCCTGTTCGACGAGGCGGAGGACGCGGCCGCGGATGCGGCCGCGCCGCTGGCCGTGCGGATGCGGCCGCGCCGCCTGGACGAGGTGATCGGGCAGCGGCACCTGACCAGTGAGGGCACGCCGTTCCGCAAGCTGATCGACAACGACGCGCCGATGTCCCTGCTCCTGTGGGGCCCGGCCGGCACCGGCAAGACGACCCTGGCCTACGTGGTGAGCCAGGTGACCAGGCGAAGGTTCGTCGAACTGTCGGCCGTCAACGCCGGAGTCAAGGATGTGCGGGCCGCCGTCGACGCGGCCCGCCGGACCCTCGGGATGAGCGGCACGCAGACCGTGCTGTTCATCGACGAGGTGCACAGGTTCTCCAAGACCCAGCAGGACGCGCTGCTGCCCGCGGTGGAGAACCGGTGGGTGTCGTTCATCGGCGCGACCACGGAGAACCCGTTCTTCTCGGTCGTGTCACCGCTGCTGTCCCGGTCGCTGCTGCTGACCCTGCAGCCGCTGTCTGACGACGACGTCCGCGAGGTCATCGGGCGCGCGCTGGCCGACCCGCGCGGGCTGGGCGGCCGCGTCGCGCTGGACGTCGAGGCCACCGACCACCTGGTCCGGCTGGCGGGCGGCGACGCGCGGCGGGCGCTGACGTACCTGGAGGCCGCCGCGCTCGGCCTGCCCGAGGCCGGCCTGATCGACGTCGCGACGCTCGAGCGCGCAGTAGACCGCGCCGCGGTCCGCTACGACCGCGATGGCGACCAGCACTACGACGTGATCAGCGCCTTCATCAAGTCCATGCGCGGCAGCGATGTGGACGCGGCGCTGCACTACCTGGCCAGGATGATCGCGGCGGGGGAGGACCCGCGGTTCATCGCCAGGCGGCTCATCGTGCACGCCAGCGAGGACGTGGGGATGGCCGACCCCACCGCGCTGCAGACCGCCGTCGCCGCCGCGCAAGCGGTCGAGTTCATCGGACTGCCCGAGGCCAGGATTAACCTGGCGCAAGCGGTGATCCATATCTCGATGGCGCCGAAGTCCAACGCGGTCATCAAGGCGATCAGCGCGGCCGAGGCGGACGTCCGGGCCGGCCTGCTTGGCGCTGTGCCCGCGCACCTGCGCGACGCGCACTATCCTGGGGCGGGCAAGGTCGGGCACGGTGAGGGTTACCTGTACCCGCACGACTTCGACGACGGCCTCGTCGCGCAGCGTTACGCCCCGGACCCGGTGGCGGACCGCACCTACTACGAGCCGTCCGAGCATGGCCTAGAGGCCCGCGTCGCGGAACGCGCCAGGCGGATCCGGGCCATCCTCGCGCAAAGGGCCAGGCAACCGGCAAAGGAGTAGCCATGAGGCGGACGGGCCCGTCATGAACGTGGCGGAACTGGCCGCGCTGATCGCAGCTGTCTTCTGGGCGCTGCTGGTGTGCGTCGGGACGGTCGTGCTTCTCCGGCTCGGCCGGTTCCTGTCCGAGTCCACGAGCCTGGTGGCCAACCTGCGCGAGCGCAGTGACGTGCTTCTCCAGCGGGCGCAGGCGGCGGTCGACGGGGCGCAGGAAGCCGTCGACCGGGCCGGAAAGCAGCTCGACAGGACCGAGTCCGTCACCGCCAGCATGGACGAACTAGGCGCCGGAATGGCCGAACTCGCCGGGCAGGTGACCACGCTCGCCGGCCTCGGCCGCATGATCGCCGCCGGTCCGGTGGGCCGGACCGCCGCTCTGGCCTACGGCGTCCGCCACGCCGTAGGCCTGCGCCGGGCGGAACGGGGGTCCAGGCGCACGCTGCCCGGCCGGGTCATCCAGCGCGGTGAGCTGGCCCGCGGCGGGAAGGCCGCGCGGTGATCCGCCGGGGGTTCTGGCTGACGGTCGGGGCGGTCGCCGGGATCGCCGGTTACCGGCGTGTCTCCGCGGTCGGCCGGCGCGTCTCGGGCAGGCTTACCCGCGGGGGAGCGCCGAGCCTGGAAAGGCCAAGCCCTGGCGGGCCCAGCCTGGACGCGCAGAGGATGGCCAGGCAGACCATCCGGTTCGCGCGCGACGTGCGGGAAGGCATGGACCTGTATATGGCTCGGCATTCCCCGCCCGAAGGCCCTACCCTCGGAGCACGAGACCTCCCGCCCGCCCGGCGCCGGAGGACTCCAACCAACCACGACCCTCGACCCAAGGATGGCCACTGATGGAGTCGGCAGAGATCGCCCGCCGCTTCCTTGCGTACTTCAAGCAGCAAGGGCACGCCATCGTGCCCTCGGCCTCCCTGGTCGCCGACGATCCCACGGTGCTGTTCGTCATCGCGGGCATGCAGCCGTTCAAGCCGTACCTGCTCGGCCAGCGCACGCCGCCGTACCGGCGCGTGGCGGACGTGCAGAAGGTCGTACGCACGCTGGACATCGAGGAAGTAGGCAAGACCACCCGGCACGCGACGTTCTTCCAGATGCTCGGCAACTGGTCGTTCGGCGATTACTTCAAGCAGGGGGCGATCCACTACGCCTGGGAGCTGCTGACCAGGTCCGAGGCCGACGGCGGCTTCGCGTTCCCGGAGAGCAAGCTCTGGGCGACGGTCCTGCACGGCGACGACGAGGCGTTCGCGATCTGGCGGGATGAGATCGGCCTGCCAGAGAACCGGATCCAGCGTCGCGGGCTGGCGGACAACTACTGGCACATGGGCGTGCCGGGCCCCGGCGGCCCGTGCTCGGAGATCTACTACGACCGCGGCCCCGAATACGGCCGTGACGGCGGACCCGAAGCGGACGAGGACCGGTTCCTCGAGGTCTGGAACCTGGTCTTCATGCAGGACCAGCTGAGCAAGGTCCGGGCCAAGGACGACTTCGACATCGAGGGCCCGCTGCCGTCGAAGAACGTCGACACCGGGATGGGCCTGGAGCGGATGGCGTCGATCCTGCAGGGCGTCGACAACCTGTACGAGATCGACACCACGTGGAAGATCCTGGACCGGGCGGCGGAGCTGACCGAGCAGAGCTACGGGCGTGACCAGCGGACCGACGTGTCCCTGCGGGTCATCGCCGATCACGTGCGCAGCGCGGTGATGCTGATCGAGGACGGCGTGCTGCCCAGCAACGAGGGCCGCGGGTACGTGCTGCGGCGCATCGTGCGGCGCAGCATCAGGAACCTGCGCCTGCTGGCCGGAGGCCAGCGCGGCGGCGGTCCGTCCGGCGAGCGGTACATGCACGATCTCACCACGGTCGCGATCGAGGCCATGGGGGAGCTGTATCCGGAGCTGCGCCGCGACGCGGCGAACATCCACACCGTCATCGACGGGGAGGAGTCAGCGTTCAGCAGCACGCTGCGCACCGGCACGGCGATCTTCGAGGCGGCGGTCGAGGAGAACAAGCGCAAGAGCCTGCGCACGCTGTCCGGTGCCCAGGCCTTCCAGCTGCACGATACCTACGGCTTCCCGATCGACCTGACCCTGGAGATGGCGGCGGAGCAGGGCCTGTCCGTCGACGAGGAAGGGTTCCGCCGCCTGATGGGCGAGCAGCGGGAACGCGCGAAGAAGGACGCGGCCGAGAAGAAGACGGGCAACTCCGACGTCTCGGTCCTGGCGGAGATGCTCGAGCGGTCCGGTGCGGTCACCTTTACCGGCTACGACGAGGTGGCGGGCGAGGCGACGATCCTCGGCCTGCTCGTGAACGGCGCGCCGGTGCCGTCGGCGGGCCAGGGCACCGACGTGGACGTGGTCCTCGACCGCACCCCGTTCTACGCCGAGGGCGGTGGGCAGCTGTCCGACGCCGGCCGCATCATCATGACCAGCGGTGAGATCGAGGTCTTCGACGTGCAGACGCCGATGCCCGGCCTCATCGTGCACCGCGGCCGGGTCAAGGCCGGCGAGGTGATGGCGGGCGCGCCCGCGTTCGCGGAGATCGACATCGAGCGGCGCCGGGCGCTTTCCCGGTCGCACACCGCGACCCACCTGGTACACCGCGCGCTGCGCGGCGCGCTGGGAGAGTCGGCCGCGCAGGCGGGCTCGGAGAACTCGCCTGGCCGGCTCAGATTCGACTTCACCGCTTCCGGTGCGGTTCCCGTGTCGGTGCTGCGGGACACCGAGGACGAGGTCAACGCGGTCCTGATCGGCGACCTGGACGTGCGTGCCTTCTACACCTCCCAGGAGGAGGCGCGTGAGATGGGCGCGCTCGCTCTGTTCGGGGAGAAGTACGGCGACCGGGTCCGGATCGTCGAGGTCGGTGACTACTCGCGCGAGCTGTGCGGTGGCACCCACGTGGCCAGGTCCGGTCAGCTCGGCCTGGTCAAGATCCTCAGCGAGGCGTCGATCGGCTCAAGCGTGCGCAGGATCGAGGCGCTGGTCGGCCTGGACGCGTTCCGCTTCCTGGCCAGGGAATCCGTGCTCGTCAGCCAGCTCAGCGAGCAGTTCAAGACGCCCCGCGAGCAGCTGCCCGAGCGGATCTCCTCGCTCGTGACCAGGCTCAGAGACGCCGAACGCGACCTGCAACGCCTCCGGGCGGCGCGCCTGCTCGAGTCGGCCAGGGACGTCGCCGAAGGCGCGGAAGACGTCAACGGGACGGCGCTGGTCACGCACCGCGTCTCTGAGGGGACCGAATCGGACGACATCCGCACGCTGGCGCTCGACGTGCGCGGCCGGATGCCCAGGGGCCGCCCGGCCGTGGTGATGGTCGTCGGAATCCCGTCGGACCGGCCGGTCGTGGTCATCGCGGTCAACGAACCAGGCCAGGAGGCAGGCCTGTCGGCCGGGGTCCTGGTAGGGATCGCCGCGCGGGCGCTCGGTGGCGGCGGGGGCGGTAAGCCGGACGTCGCCCAGGGCGGCGGGGCTCCCATCACCGAGGATCGCCATACTGCTGTGATCAATGATGCGTTTGAGGCTGTTCGCGGCGCTTTGCGGGATATACCGAGGATCCGGTAGGTAACGTATTGCCATGCTGCTACGCCCTAGCCAGGCCGGGGTTCAAGGGTCCCGGCCGGTGAGACAGGGCGTGCGTCTCGCGGTCGACGTGGGCTCGGTCCGCGTCGGCGTCGCGCGCAGCGACCCCGGCGGCATCCTCGCCAGCCCGCTGACGGTCCTGGCGTCCGGCCGAGGCGACCTGGATGAACTAGCGAAGCTGGCCGCCACCCAGGACGCGATCGAAGTCATCGTCGGCCTGCCCACCTCGCTGTCGGGCCGGGATGGCACGGCGGCCCACGGCGCGCGGAGCTTCGCCGCCGACCTGGCCGGCCGGGTCGCTCCCATCCCGGTGCGGCTGGTCGATGAGCGGTTCACCACCACGCAGGCTCACGACGCGCTGCGCCGCGGCGGCCGGGATTCCCGCGCCCGCCGCCAGGTAGTCGACGCCGCGGCAGCCGCCGTGCTGCTACAGTCCGCCCTGGACGCCGAACGAGCCACCGGTAACCCCCCTGGTGAGCTCGTGGGCACGAAAAGAGAGGCCGGCAGGTGAGCGAGAACGGCGGCGCCTGGCCCCCAGGCTCGCGCGGGCCTGTCGACCCGAGGCTCTTCCAGGACCCGCAGGTTCACCGGGACCCCAGAGACTTCCAGGACCCAAGGGGACTCAGGGACCCGCGGAGCCCCGCATCGTCCCGCAGGCCTAGGCCTACGCCGCCACCCGGCTACGAGACGATGCACCAGGATCCCATGGACGCCGATCCGCGGCGCCAGGATCCGCGCCACCAGGATCCCCGGCGCCAGGATCCGCGGCGCCAGGACCCGCAGTACGGCCAGGACTCCCCGTGGACCAGGACCCAGCGGCTCTCCCGCCCGGAGGCCGCCGGCTGGCAACCAGAGGTGCCCGCGAGCGCGAGCTACCAGCCGCACCCTTCAGGTCCCGGCCGCGACGAGACCCACCCGGGCCGGTACGAGGACGCGGACGTGTACGACCAGTACGAGGACGAAGACCGCCACGACACCGGCCACCGCTTCGTCCCCGGCTTCGGCGACCAGGACGACCGAGACGACCACGACGACTGGCAGTACGCGGACGAGCCGGGCCGCCGGACGGGCCGGACCCGCCGCGGTCCGAAGGGCCGTCCGCCCAAGCCGCCGCGCCGCCGCAGGTTCCGCTGGCTCGCGCCCTTGTTCGCCCTGGTGGTCATCCTCATACCGCTCGCGGTAGGCGGCTACTACGCCTTCCACCTCTACATGGAGCGGTACCACCCCGCCGACTACTCGGGTCCGGGCACCGGCGAGGTCGTCGTCCAGGTCGCATCCGGCGACACGGCGACCAGCCTGGGCCCGAAGCTGACCGAACTCGGCGTGGTAGCCAGCGCCCGCGCCTTTGTCCTGGCGGCCGAACACAGCTCGGACACGGGCGGCCTGGTGCCCGGCTTCTACAAGCTGCACGAGCACATGAAGGCCTCGCTGGCCTACGCGGTGCTGCTCAACCCGAAGAACCTGGTCCAGATCACGGTCACGATCCCCGAGGGCTGGCGGCTGAGCCAGATCGTGGCGTGGCTAGGCACGAAGTCCGGCCTCGCGTCCAGCGCCTACGACCAGGTGCTCAGGGACCCCGCGCAGCTGCACCTGCCCGCTTACGCGAAGGGCAACCCCGAGGGCTACCTCTTCCCGGCGACGTACGAGGTGCTGCCGCACGAAACGGCGCTCGGCGTGCTGACCGGCATGGTGCAGCGGTTCGACCAGGAGGCGGCCTCGCTCAACCTCGCGGCGGCGGCGAGGCAAGTGCACCTCTCCGAAGACCAGGTGATCATCATGGCCAGCCTGGTCCAGGCCGAGGGCGGCCGGGTCTCCGACTACCCGAAGATCGCCCGGGTGATCTACAACCGGCTAGCCCAGAACATCCCGCTCCAGCTGGACAGCACCGTCCTGTACGGCCTGAAGACGTACGGCATCATCGCCAGCGACCAGCAGCTGAACAGCACCTCGCCGTACAACACCTACAAATACAAGGGACTGACGCCAGGCCCGATCGACAGCCCAGGGGCCTCGGCGATCGAGGCGGTCCTCCACCCCGCGCCGGGAAACTGGCTGTACTTCGTGACCGTGAACCCGAAGACGGGCCTGACGCTGTTCACCGCGAGCGAGTCGCAGTTCGAGCAGTACCGGGCCGAGCTCGAGCACAACCTGGGCCAGGGCTGACCGTGCGGGCGGCGGTCCTCGGCTCGCCGATCGCCCACTCGCTGTCGCCGGCGCTGCACACCGCCGCCTACGCCGCGCTCGGCCTGGAAGGCTGGACCTACACGGCGATCGAGTGCGACGAGGCCGGGCTGCCCGGCTTCATTGCCTCGTGCGACGGCCGGTGGGCGGGACTGTCGCTGACCATGCCGCTGAAACGGGCGGTCCTGCCGCTGCTGGATCACACCGAGCCGCTCGCAGCCGACGTCGGCTGCGCGAACACGGTCGTCTTCGCCGACGGCGAGCGGCACGGGTACAACACCGACGTCCCCGGCATGGTGGCGGCCCTGGCCGAGGCCGGGGCGGGCACCCCGGCCAGCGCCACGATCATCGGCGCCGGCGCGACGGCCTGCGCCACGCTGGCCGCGCTCCGCGCAACCGGCCTGGCGGCCGCGGTCGTGCACGTCCGTGACCAGGCCAGGGCCGGCGACCTGCTGGCCGTCGCGGACCGCCTGGGCGTGGCGGTGGAGCTCCGCCCGTTCGGGTCGCAGGTCCGCGCCGGCGATCTGCTGATTTCCACCGTCCCCGCCGGTGCCGCTGACTTTTATGCCGAACGAGCGTTGGCCGGGAGCCTCCTTCCCGCAGCCGTGCTCGACGTGGTCTACAGCCCCTGGCCAACTCTCTTGGCCCAGGCCGGGGCCAAGTCTGGTGCCGCCGTGATCAGCGGATTCGACCTGCTCTTGCACCAGGCCGCCCGCCAAGTCGAGCTCATGACCGGCATCGAGCCCGCCCCCGTCCCCGCCATGCGCGTCGCCGGCCACACCGAACTATCCCGCCGCACCCGCCTGACCGCGACCCCCCACTAAGGCGCCCCTCCCTACCCCGGTCCCAACCCCTCACTGAGGCGCCCTCCCAACCCGGCCCCAGCCCCAGCCCCTCACCCCCCGCGCTCCTCACCCCCCGCGCGCCCCGCGCCCCGCACCCCCCGCGCCCCCCGCGCCCCGCGCCCCCCGCGCTCCTTATTACCCGCGCTCCTCACGACCCCGGCTCCTTACCCCCCGCACTCCTCACTTGCCGCATCCCGGCCCGCTACGCCCGGCCCGAACGGGGCTTGTGGGCCACAAGCCCCGATAGACGGTGGTTGTGGCCCACAAACCCCAAACAGTGACATAGCTGCAGCGACTCATGGTGCCTGTGTGAATTGAGGTGATCGCATACCGGGAAGCCTGCGACATTTGGGAGACCTGAGCCTCATCCAGTAGGAGATCCCTGTGCCATCCGACAAATCCCGTCGGACCTCCCAATGCCCATCCGACAAGAGAAATTTTCTTGACAAGAATATTTGTCGGATGACAGACTAGCTTCATGCTTGATGTGGCAGTGATCGATGATCCAGCGGCGGCGGAAGTCGTCCTCGAACCTGCACGGGCCCGGCTGCTGGCCCAGCTGACCGAGCCGAGGTCGGCGGCTATGCTCGCGGCCGCGGCCGGCCTGCCCCGGCAGAAGGTGAACTACCACCTGCGGACCCTGGAGCAGCACGGCCTGGTCGAGCTGGTGGAGGAGCGCCGGAAGGGCAACGTGACGGAGCGGCTGCTGCGGGCCGCGGCGGCGTCGTATGTGATCTCGCCGGCCGCGCTGGCGGCCGTCGCCCCCGACCCGGCGCGCGCCCCGGACCGCCTGTCCGCCGGCTGGCTGCTCGCCCTGGCCGCGCAGCTCATCCGGGACGTCGGTGACCTGATCACCGGGGCCGCCCGGGCCCAGAAGAAGCTCGCCACGTTCGCGATGGACGGCACGGTGCGGTTTGCCACGGCCGCCGATCGCGCCGCCTTCACCACCGAGCTGATGCAAGCCGTGACCTCGCTGGTGGCGAAGTACCACGACGAGCGGGCCGAGGGCGGGCGTGACCACCATCTGGTCGTCGCCATTCATCCGAGCGTCGCGGCCCGGCCGGACGCCGAGGGCAAGGAAGCATGATGGGCCAGCCATTCGCACAGGACTATACGGCCGACGTGCCCGCGAGCCCGGACCAGGTATGGGCCGCGATCGCGACGGGGCCGGGGATCGACTCGTGGTTCATGGGCCGCAGCGAGGTCCGCTCCGGGGCCGGGGGGACCGTCCGCACGGTGCTCGGGGAGTATGCGCCCGAGCTGGAGATCACCGGCTGGGATCCGCCCCGCTGGTTCGCCTACCGCAGCGGCCAGGCACCCGACGGGCGCTTCATCGCTTACGAGTTCCTGGTCGAGGGGCGCGCGGGCGGCAGCGCGGTACTGCGCACCGTCACCAGCGGTTTCATCCCCGGCGACGACTGGGCGGAGGAGTTCGAGGCCATGCAGCTGGGCGGCGAGCTGTACTTCCGCACCCTGGTCGAGTACCTGGCGCACTTCGCTGGCCGGTTCGCGATGCCGGTCACGGCGTTCGGCCCGCCGGGCACGCAATGGACCCGTGACCGGGAACTCCTCTGCCGGGGGCTCGGGCTGACCGGCTCGCCGACCCGCGGTGACGTGGTCCGGTTCGCCGCCGATGGCATCGGGTCCGTGGACGGCGTCGTCTACTTCGCGAACGCCCACACCATCGGCGTTCGGACGCAAGATGCGCTCTACCGGTTCCTGCGCGGCTTCGGCAAGCCCGTCATGGTGGCCCACCAGCTGTTCGGCACCCCGGTGGATCCCGAACGAGCCCGGGAGGCCTGGACCTCCTGGCTCAGCCAGACCCTCGCCTGACGATTCACGCACTCACCCTTGCGGAGGACATCATGGACACCGTTCGCTCAGCCGACGGAACGACGATCGCGTTCACCCGGGCCGGCCAGGGGCCGCCGCTGATCCTGGTGGACGGCGCCCTGTGCAGCAGGCAGTTCGGCCCCATGCCCAGGCTCGCCGAGCAACTGGCCCCGGACTTCACCGTTTACACGTACGACCGCCGCGGCCGCGGCGAAAGCGGCGATACCGCTCCCTACTCGCCGGATCGCGAGGTCGACGACCTCGAGGCACTGGTCGCGCAGGCGGGCGACGCCGTGTACGTGCACGGCACGTCGTCTGGCGCCGCCCTAGCCCTGGAGGCGGCCAAGCGCATCCCCGCGATCGTGAAGCTGTCGGCATACGAGCCACCGTTCATCATCGATGACACCCGGACGCCCCTGCCGGACGATTACCTGCCCCGGCTGACCAGCCTGGTCTCCGCGGGACGCAAGGGCGACGCGGTCAAGATGTTCATGAGTTTCGTGGGCACGCCGGCGATCTTCACCTCGGTGATGCCGCTCACCCCGGTCTGGGGAAAGCTCAAGGCGGCCGCCCCCACGCTCGTCTACGACATCACGATCCTGGCGGACCATCAACGCGGAACGCCGTTCACCGCGGGGGCGTGGGCCGACGTCAAGGCGCCGACCCTGGTCGCCGTCGGCGGGAAGAGCCCCGCCTGGATGGCCAACGGGACGCGCGCGCTGGCCGACGCGCTGCCGGACTCGACGTACCGCACGCTGACCGGCCAGAACCACATGGTCAAGGCTCAGGCCATCGCCCCCGTGCTGACCAGCTTCTTCAACACCCGCGCCTAGAAGGGAACCCAGTCATGCGAAAGATCACCGCCGGCCTGTTCATCTCACTCGATGGCGTGGTGGAGGCACCGGAGAAGTGGACGGGAGCGTACTTCAACGATGAGGTCGGGCAGGCCGTCGGAAAGCTGATGGCGCCGAACGACGCTATGCTGCTCGGCCGCGTGACCTACGAGGGGTTCGCCGCCGCCTTCGGCGGCCAGTCCGGCGGCATGGCCGACCAGATGAACAACACCCCGAAGTACGTCGTGTCGGACACGCTCTCCTCGGCCGACTGGCAGAACTCGACGCTGATCAGCGGTCAGCGGGTCGACGTCGCCGGCCAGATCAGTGAGCTGAAGCAGCAGCCAGGCCAGACCATCGGCATGAGCGGCAGCTCCACCCCGGTCAGCTGGCTGCTCCGGCAGGGCCTGCTCGACCAGCTCGACCTGCTCGTCTTCCCGGTCGTGCTGGGCAGCGGCAAGCGGCTGTTCAGCGAGCCTGACGGCCAGGTGCCGATGAAGCTCGCCGGATCCGAGGCGTTCGGCACCGGCGTCGTCCACCTCACCTACGCCCCGGCCAGCTGACCCGCCGGCCGTCGTGACCGCCTTCAGGGAGTTCACCGACCCGCGGATGGCCGCCGTCTACGACGCGCTCGGTCCGGACCGTGCCGACACGGATTTCTACCTCGAGCTGGCGGCCGAGCTGGCCGCCTCCTCGGTCGTCGACATCGGATGCGGCACCGGGCTGCTGGCCTGCGAACTCGCCCGGCGCGGTCACGCAGTGACCGGCGTCGACCCCGCGGCCGCCATGCTGGAAGTGGCCAGGCGGCGGCGCGGCGGCGGGCAGGTCCGCTGGATCGACGGCGAGGCGGATGCGCTGGGCACCGGGAGGGCCGACCTGGCCATCATGTCGGGGCACGTCGCCCAGGTGATCGCCGACGATGTGCGCTGGCAGGCGACGCTCGACGCGACCCGTGAGGCGCTCCGGCCGGGCGGGCGGGTGGCGTTCGAGTCCCGCGATCCCGCCGCCCGGGGCTGGGAGGCCTGGACGCGGCGCGATTCCCTGCGGATCGCCGACGACGGCGCGGGCGGGGAGTTCGATTGGTGGTATCAGGTCACCGAGGTGGCCCGCGACGGCGCGCGCGTTCGCTGCGAGGTGCACTACAGGTTCCTGGCCACCGGCGAGGAACTGGTGTCGGAAAGCGAACTGAGATTCCGCACCCGGACCGAGCTGACCCAGGCGCTGACTCGCGCCGGGTTCACGGTGGAGCGCGTGTGGGGTGACTGGGATCGCCGTCCGCCCGGCCAGGGCCGCCCGGAGCTGATCTTCGTGGCGGTGCGGGGCTGAGGGCAGGCCGGCCATCATGATCCGATGAGCGAAGCGATCGGCTGGATCAGGGAAGTGGTGCTGGACTGCGCCGACCCGTGGGCGCTGGCGCGATTCTGGGCCGGCCTGCTCGGCGGCACGCCGGTGGAGTGGTATCAGGGATGGGTCACGCTGGAGCCGCCTCCGCACGGTCAGCGGCTCTCCTTCCAGGGCAGTGCCTCACCGCGCGTAGACGACGCGTCACGGGTTCATTTCGACGTCCTCGTGGAGGACCTCGGCGCTGCCCACGACCGGGTCACTTCGGCGGACGCCGTGATGATCGGCGAGCACGTCTCGCCCCTGGCACTTGGCCGGGCCTCCGGGCAGCCGTACGGCGCCGCGGGCGGGCCGTCGTATGGCCAGGGCGGTGCCCAGCCGTTCGACCCCGCTGCCGGATCGCCGTATGGCCAGGGTGGTGCCCAGCCGTTCGACCCCACTGGCGGGCCGTCGTACGGTCAGGGTGGTGCCCAGCCCTCTGCCCCTGCTGGCGTGCCGTCGTACGGCCAGGGTGGTCAGTGGGGCGCGCAGCCGTACGGCCAGGATGCGACCGGCTTCCCGCAGGTCTCGTGGACCGACCGGCAGGTTTCCGGCGCCGGCCCGCTGGGCGGGTTCACCCCCGCCCAGCCGGCGCAGTCCCCAGCGGGCCGGGGCGAGGTGGCCAGCGCGATCGTGCTCGCCGCCCAGGACGCCGCGCCGCGGCCTGGATATGCCGCTCCCGGCTCCGCTGTCGACCTGACGCTGGAGGTCAGGCGGGCCGACGGCTCCGTCTACACCACACGCGCACCACGCTCAGCGTGCCCACTCCGGAAGGCAGGGCCGCGGTGGCCACGCCCGGTACGCGGCTCTCGGTAGTGATCGATCCGAACGACCCGGCCAGGGTGGAGATCGACCCGTACGGTCGATTCTGACCAGCGGCGCGAGTCGGGCTGCCGCCTCAGGGCTGGGTTGAGCCGGTGGTTGATACGCCTGGGCGCGAGGCGCTTTCCGCCCTCTTGCGC
>JBOHCK010000080.1:0-21522 GCA_050698755.1 Streptosporangiaceae bacterium
GCGCTCGGCCGAGCGCGCCTGCCGCGCCAGGCGCAGCGCCATGCGCAACTCACGGACCCCGGCTTCGACATCACCGAATTCACGCGTGACAATCGCCGCTGCCTGATGAGCCACCGACGCCTCGTACGGGCCCGGCTGTCCAGCGAGGACGGCACGCGCTTTTACCATCGCCTCCCGGGGGCGGGACAAAGCCAGCGGGAGCAAGTCGTCCGCATCGCGCGGACCTGAGTCGTCGGCGCGGTTTTCCCCCGCCATAAGCCGATTTTAGGTCCCGAGATTCGCACGGTCCATGTATTAAGACGCCGCGCCAGTGCCTCCGTAGATGCATCGGAGTGCGCGCGGTTAGATCGAGTAAATGATCAATTCCGGGAGGGCACAGTGACAGAAAAGGTTTCCTGGGACAGGACAGAAGAGAGTTCCTGGGAGAGTCAGCTTGCGGATACGGCCCGCGCGGAGGCCACTACCATCGTCCGCGCGTTCCGCAAGGAAGGGATCGAAATCGGCGCCGCTCGCGACCTGGCGGTGGAAGAGCCCTCCGTGGACCCTCACGGCATCGCCTTCATGCACGCCAAGGATCACATTCTGACCCGCGAGCAGTATCTCGGCGGGGACGGAGGGAACCTCCGCGAACCGCAGAACACCGAGGGCCCCAGCAAGCAAAGAGGGGTACTGGACATACTCAGGGGCCAGGAGGTCACCGAGTATCAGCTCACGCGCGTCGTCCGGGACGTCGTGCTCCTCTGCTTGAACCCTCGTCACGGTGACCACGCCAGCGACGACTGGGGAACCCCTGAGGGCGATCGCGGGACCGCTGAGGGTGAGCGGCCCGACGTGCTCGACCTGCTGAACCTCATCGATGACGAACTCGGGGTGGGAATCGCCACGCCTGATCAGGTGGTGACCGCTGCCAACGGAGCGATCGGTCCGTGCTCGGCCACGGAGCCGGAGCAGGTCTGGGCCGGGACCGGACCCTACCCCGCGGTCTGCCGGGACGGCGGCGCCAGGGTCCGGATCTTCGTAGCCGACACCGGGCTGCTCCACGATGCGGGGGCCATGTTTCCTTGGCTGGACGGCGTCCGAGGCGATGACGACCCGCGGACCAGCAGTTACCCGAGCGGCACGATCCTTCCCTACGGGGGACACGGAACGTTCGTCGCGGGCGTACTGCGGTGTATGGCGCCGGAAGCGCAGGTCCACGTGGCCAACATCTTCAACATCGCGGGAAGCGCGCTGGAATCGGACTTCGTGCGCAGGCTCAACCAGGCGTTCGGCTTCGGCTTCGAGATCCTCCACCTGACGGCTTCGTGCATGACCAGGAACAACGTCCAGCTAATAGCGCTGGAAACCTGGCTGGAGTTGCTCGCGTCGTACAAGGGCGTGGTCTGCGTGGCCCCGGCGGGTAACAACGACACCCGGCGGCCGTCGTGGCCGGGCGCATTCCCCGGAGTGATCAGCGTCGGGGCGCTCGCGGCCGACTGGCGTAGTCGCGCGTGGTTCAGTGACTACGGCGGCTGGGTCGACGTGTACGCGCCGGGCCAGAAGCTCATCAACGCCCTTGGCCTGGGGACGTACACCTGCCAGATCCCGCCCGCTAGCGGCGGGATGCCCAGAATATTTTCCGGTCTGGCGCAGTGGAGCGGGACGTCCTTCTCGGCCCCCATCGTGACCGGGCTGATCGCGGCCCGGATGGCCCGTTGCGGGGAAAGTGCCAGGGAAGCGGCCGCGGCCCTGCTGGCCCGGGCCCGGGCCCAGACGATTCCCGGCGTCGGTCCTGTTCTGCTCCCCTCGTGCGGGGATGACGATGACGAGTGCTGTGGCGGCCGTGGCCGTGGCCGGGGACGGTGCGGCTCCGGTCGGTGCGGTGATGATCGCTGCGATCGTGACCGTAGTGGATGCGGCCATTGCGGTTAGGGCTGCGGCGGCTCGTCTCCGACGATGACCGCGCCGCCGTGGCCCCAGGCGACGTAGCGGTAGGTGAGGTTGATCAGGGTCGACACGCGGTTGCGGCCGCCGAGCAGGTAGACCAGGTGCAGGGCGAACCAGGCCAGCCAGGCGAGCGTGCCGCGCATCCGCAGCCCGCCGGCCAGCTGGACCACGGCGGACCTGCGGCCGATGGTGGCCATCGTCCCCTTGTCGTGGTACTTGAAGGGGACGGTGGCGGCCTTGCCTTCCAGCCGGACGATCTGCGCGGCGGCGTGACGGCCCATCTGCAGGGCCGGCTGGGCGAGCTGCGGGGTGGGGTCGTCGGGGTCGATCGCGATGTCGCCGACGGCGAAGATCCGGTCCTGGCCCTGCACCCGCAGGTCGGGCCCGACGATGATGCGGCCGTTCTTGCCCTGCGGCAGGCCCCAGCCCGCCACCGCTCCGGACGCGGCCACGCCGGCCGCCCACACAGCGACGTCGGCGGGCACCGCTTCCCCGCCGGCGAGCAGCAGCTGCGTGGCGGTGACCTCCTCGATCCGCGTGTTCAGCCTGATGTCGACGTCGCGATCGGCCAGTTGCGCCCGGGCGTACTCGCGCAGCTTGGGGTGGAACGGCCCGAGCAGCGACGGCGTCGCTTCTACCAGCCGGACGTGTACGCGGGCCGGGTCGACGTCGGGGAAGGTGGCACCGAGGACGGTGGCGCGCAGCTCGGCGGCCGTGCCTGCCAGCTCCACGCCTGTGGCGCCGCCGCCGACCACGGTGATGGACAGGTCGCCGTCCTCCACGCTCAGCCGCTCGAAGGCCGCCATGATGTGGTCGCGCAGCGCGATCGCGTCGGTGCGGGTGTACAGGCCGAACGAGTGCTCAGCGGCCCCCTTGATGCCGTAGTACGAGGCCGACACACCGGTGGCGAGGATGAGGTAGTCGTACCCGAGCTCGAGGCCGTTGTCCAGCTTGACCGTGCGCGACGCCGGGTCGATCACGGCCAGCTCGCCACGCCGGAAGATCGCCCCGTACCGCCGGGCGAATCCGCCCGCCGGGTAGGCGACGTCGCCGGGGTTCAGCCCGCCCGTGGCGACCTGGTAGAGCAGCGGCTGGAACGTGCTGTACAGGTGGCCGTCTACCAGGGTTACGTGCATTCCCGCGCGAGTGAGCCGCGAGATGGCGGAAAGCCCGCCGAAGCCCGCCCCGCAGATGATCACCCGCGGCGCGTCCTCCTCAGCCTGGCGTCGTCTCGCGATCGTCCTCACCTCCGCCGGCTCCGGTCACTTCGACCATGATGTCCTCTGCTTGCGCCGCTTTTCCACATCCGCGTACAGCTCGTACGCGCGGCGGTCCTGCTCGGTGTACGGCGGCGGCGCGATGCTCCGCGGCCACAGCCGGTACGCCCGTACCACGTTAATCTCCACCGCGTACAAGGTCAGCTCGGCCTGGAGATAGAACCACGTGATGAGCCCCAGCACGAGCGCGAACGTGCCGTACAGCGGCGAGGCGTGAGCAAGCTGGTGGGACAGGAAGTAACCGCCGAAGGTCTGCAGGACCTGCCAGACGATCGCGCTCATCACCGCGCCGAGGCGCAACTGCTTCCAGGTGACCTCGTGCGCAGTGGCCAGCCTGAACCCGAGCCAGAACAGCCCGAAGTTCAGCACCAGCGACACCGCCACGGCCAGCACGTGCGCGCCGGCGCCGGGCAGCACGCGCCCCGCGCCGCCCGCCAGCGTGGTCAGGCTGGTCGTGACGATGAAGCCCACGCCGATCACGAACATCAGGGCGAAGCTGCGCAGCCACGACCACGGGAACCGGGGCCGGCGGTCGAAGGGGATCTCCCACGCCGAGTTGAGCGCGTTCTGCAGCGCGCTCGCCACCCCGCGCGCCCCGATGAACGTGCCGAGCAGGCCGATCACGAGCGCGATCCCGGTCTCGTGCGGCCGGCCGATGCTGTGCTCAAGGTCCGGGCCGACCACCGGGTACTGGGTCAGCGCGGCGTTCAGCACCCGCTGCCTCAGCCCGGCGTCGTTCTTCAGGACGATGTCGAGCACGGTCACCAGGACGAGCAGCAGCGGGAAGATGGCGACGAAGGCGTAGTAGGCGACCAGCGCGGCCAGGTTCCCCGCCCGGTCATCGCCGAACTTCTTCCACACGGCGACCGGCACGGCGAGCCAGGCGTGCCGCTGCTGCAGTTGGTCCGCGGCCCTGACGGCCCGTTGTACCAGGTTCATCGCCACCTCAACCTCCCCCGCCCTGGCGCGCCCATGCGCCGGTTATACCCCTCGCGCCGTTACAGGCTGAGGGCGACCAGCTCCGGGTGCAAGCACCCCTGGCCAGCGGGCCGCGAGGGCGACGGGCTGGCGCCGGCGCTGGGGGTGGCGCTCGCGGAGCCGGACGCCGGGGTACCCGGAGTGGTCAGGGCGGAGCTCGGGGTGGACAGCGGGGCCGGGGACGAGGCCGTCCCCGGCGTGACGGGACTGGCCGGGCCCAGCTGGGTGCAGGCCGCGATGACCACCGTGCTGCTGGCCGGGTCGGCGCTGCCGCCCACGCCGTCGGGGTCGACGAAGTAGTGCGGCCACGGCAGCCCGGGCGCGGCCAGCGTCACCCGCTGCGCGCTGACGTCGTAGCCCCACGCCTCCCCGCCCGCACCCTGGTCGAGCCCGAGGGCCACGCCGTCCCTGACCACGTACACGCCCGCCGACCCGTTGACCGCGGAACCGGAGGCGGTCGCCGTGATCCGGCCGGTCAGCGGGTTCACGCCGATCAGGTTCGATCCCTTGGTGAGGTAGATCCGCTGCCGGTGCGGATCGGTCCCCTCGGGCACCGCTCCGCCGATGAACCACAGCCGCTCCCCCGTGGTGCCGTTGTACGCGGTCACCCCGCTCGCGGAGGAGAACAGCACCACGCCATCGAACGCGGCGCTGAGCGTGCCGGGGAAGGACTGCTCTACCAGCGGCTGGACCACGTACTCCGCGCCGGTCGCCAGGTCGATCCTGCGCAGCGCGGTGACCGGCGCCGAGCCCAGGAATCCGCTGGCCGACTCCGCCACGTACAGCGAGCTGCCGTCGGTCCGCCAGACCTGCTCGACCGGCCCGGTCGGCCGCTGCCAGCGGATGTGCCCGGTGGCGTTGTCGTAGCTGGTCACCGCGGTGGCGCCGACGATGACCGTGTACTGCGCGGTGCCCTCGACGGCGCCGCCGAACGGGGCCGCGGGGTAGCGGCCCGTCGGGCTGCCCGAGGCGGCGGAGATGACCACCTCGGTGCGCTGCAGGTGCCCCGCGCGGGTGTAGGAGACGCCCGCGGTGACCTCACCCGGCCAGGTGCGGACCGACACGATGGCCGCGCCAGCGGGGAAGCCGGTCAGCGCCTGGGTCCACAGCGGGGCACCGGTCCTGGCCGAGTACCCGTACACGGTCAGGCCGATCCCCAGGGCCGCGACGCCGTGACCGACGGACACGTAGGCCAGCCCGGCCGCGGGCACCGTCCCGGTCAGCCCGGAAACCACGTCCCACGACCCGGGCAGCGGCCTGCTCCAGGCGACCATGCTCGGTACGACCCCGGACCGGCAGCCGGACCGGCAGGCGGGGGCGGGCGGCCCGCTCGCCGCGCTCTGCGCCGGGTATGGCACCAGGGCCACGCCGACCAGCACCAGGGCGAGCACCCAGCGCCGCAGCCGCGGGGACGCCCCGGCGGTGCCCACGCGGATCCGGCCGGCCATCCTGCGCTGCGCGCGGCGGCGCATCCTGGCCAGCACGAGCTGCATGGCCCGGCGGCGCGTCCGCCTGCGGGCCTTGCGGAGCCGGTTATCCGGCTGCTGCCTCACGCTTCCACCGTAGGAGAACTTCAGACGGTCCAGGCAGGCGGTAACCCCAAACGTGATCATCCGTCCCGGGCTTCGATAGCGTGGGACGCGTCCACGCCGACCCCGGAGATCCCCGTCTCGATGAGGAGCTGAGCCATGACCGATCGCCCGCCGCTGCCTTATGACTTCCATCCTGAGGTGCCGTCGTTCGACCTGGAGAGCGACGACGTCGCGCACGACGAGATGATGTCTGACCACCAGGTCTTCGACGGGTTCGGGATGACCGGCGGGAACATCTCGCCTTCGCTGCGGTGGTCGGGCTTCCCCGCCGAGACCAAGAGCTTCGCGGTCACCTGCTTCGACCCGGACGCGCCGACCGGCTCGGGGTTCTGGCACTGGGTCGTGCTCGGCATCCCCGCCTCGGTGACTGAGCTCGAGACGGGCGCGGCCGGCACCGACGGTTCCGGCCTGCCCGGCGGCGCGTTCCACGTCCGCAACGACTACGGCGCCAAGGACTTCGGCGGCGCGGCCCCGCCGGCCGGGGACCCGCCGCACCGCTACGTGTTCGCCGTCCACGCGCTCGACGTGGACTCCCTGGACGTAAACGACGAGATCTCACCGGCCGTGGCCGGGTTCAACCTGCGTTTCCACACGATCGCGCGGGCCGTGATCATCCCCGTCTACGGCCACTGACCGCTCAGGAACGCTCTCCGCAGCCGCTGGGGTCGTAGCCGGGGAGGCTGGCTAGCTGGGCCAGCAGCCACGGCGAGGCCAGCACCTTCAGCAGTCCCTGGATCTCACGGGAAGCGGCGTGCCTGGCGGGCAGGACCAGGTCGAAACGCTCGTCGGCGAGCGGGATGAACGCCAGCCCGTACGCCAGCGCGGCCGGCTCGCTTGACACGCCCGCGTCGGCGAGCCGGCCCGCGACCGCCGCGGCGACCTGGAGGTGCCCGGCCGCCTGGCTGTCGTAGCCAGGGAGTTCGGCGGGTTCCAGGCGCAGGCGCAGCCGCTCACGGTCCAGCAGCGCACGGGCCTGGGCGCCCGGCTCGCGGTTCACCAGGCGCAGGCCGTGCCTGGCCACATCTCCGAGCCCGGCGACCTGGGTGCCCGGGCGGACTACCAGGCCCTCCCGCCAGGAGGTGAACCCCACCACCTCGGCGCCGCCGGGAATACCGTTCGCGTCGCCCGCGGGGCCAGGCTCGTCCGCGGCCCGGTGCACGCCCGCGACGTGGACGAGGCCCGCGGCGGCCAGGCGCACCGCCTCGGCGTTCCCGCACGGCCACCAGGCGAACCCGACGGGCGAGTCGAGCAGCGCCAGCGGCGTCTCCAGCAGCGGGAGCGCCGGATCGCAGCCCGCCACCACCAGCGTGGGCCTGGGCGGCCCGATGGGGCGCACCGCGACCGGCTCCCCGGGCCCTCCGCCGACGACCAGCCCGCCGGCCGGGCCGAACCCGGTCTTGTTCACCGTGTCCCCGCGCAGGGGCAGCGCCACGAATGTGTCGGCGACCGTCGCGAGCACGACCCGCGAACCATCCCCGCCGACCGGGGCGACCGGCCTGGCCTGGACCGGGTCGGCCGGGTCGCCGGGGCCGAACAGATCCTCGACCGTCACCCCGAGCGCGCGGGACAGGGCCAGGGCGACCCGCAGCGAGGGGTCCGAATGCCCGGACTCGACGGCCGACACGGCCTGCCTGGTCACGGCCGCCATCCCGGCGAGCTGCTGCTGGGACAGGCCGCGGGCCTGCCGGGCCAGCCGCAGCCGCGTCCCCGCTGCCGAGGGGACTTCGGTCATAGCCGACCTCCGCATCAGGTCCTGGGCCTTCCATCGTGCCACGGGCCGGGCCCCTATGATCCCCGTCATGAAGACGCAGATCATCTCGGTCCGCACCGGCGGGCGGGAAACGGTCCTGGACATCACCGCGGACTGCGCGGGCTTCGCGAGCACGGCAGCGGACGGGGGCGACGGGCTGCTGCACGTGTTCGTGCCGCACGCCACCGCGGGCATCGCGCTGCTCGAGCTCGGCGCGGGCAGCGACGGTGACCTCCTGGCCGCCCTCGCCGCGCTGCTGCCCGCCGATGATCGCTGGCGGCACGCGCACGGGTCCCCCGGGCACGGCCGGACGCACGTCATGCCCGCCTTCGTGGCGCCGTACGCCACGATCCCGGTGATCGGCGGCCGCCTTGCCCTGGGCACCTGGCAGTCCGTCGCCCTCGTCGACCTCAACGTGGACAACCCCGAGCGCCAGGTACGCCTGTCGTTCCTCGGCTGATGCAGGTCCTGATCGAGGGGACGGGAGGCGCGCACGGCTGGCCGGAACCCGGCTGCCGGTGCGCTTCCTGCCTGCGCACGGCCGCGGACGGAAGCGCACGTAAGAGGTCGGCCATAGTCGTCGATGGGGTGCTGAGGCTGGTGGCCGGGGAAACCGAACCCGCGGCGGCGGGGTACCTGGTCCGACGGCTGCCCGACGCGCGGGGCGCGGCAGGGTCCGGCACGCCGGGGCGCGCGGGCGTGGGGTCCGGCGGGCTGGGGGGATGGGACGCCGGGTCCGGCGGGCTGGGGGGATGGGACGCCGGGTCCGGCGGGCTGGGGGGCTGGGACGTGACGGCGCCGGACGGGGGGCGGCTGCTGTACCCGGCGGGGCCCGGCGCGGTGCCGGTGCCGCCGGACGGGGCGGAGCCGTATGACCTCGCGTTCCTCGACCTGCTGGGCGAGCCGGCTCAGCTCGGCCTGCTCCGGGCGCGGGGGCTGGTCACCGGGAACACGGTCACGGCCGTCGCGTTCGCCGACCACCGGGTGCCCTCGGAAGCCGAACTCCGGCAGCGCTGCCGGTTCTGGAATGCGGCAGTGCCAGGCGAAGGCGAGGCGGTCACCAACGCTCGTTCGGGAAAAAAGGCACTTTCTGGGCCGTGGCGCGTGCTGGTGCTGGGCGGGGCGCGTTCGGGCAAATCGGAGCGGGCGGAGCTGCGGCTGGCGGGCGAGCCCGACGTAACCTACGTGGCCGCGGGCGCGCGCGGGCCCGACCCGGATCCGGACCGGCCCGATCCGGACTGGGCGGCGCGGGTGGCCGCGCACCGGGCGCGGCGGCCGGCCTGGTGGCGGACGGTTGAGACGACCGACGTGGCGGGGGTGCTGGCTGCGGCGGACGGGGCGCTGCTGGTCGACGGGATCGGGACCTGGCTGGCGGCGGTGCTCGGCGAGTGCGGCGCCTGGGACGAGGCGGACGGGTGGGCGGAGCGGCTCGCGGAACGGACCGGCGAGCTGGTGGCCGCGTGGCGGCAGACCGGGGCGCACGTGGTGGCGGTCAGCGACGAGGCCGGCCTGGGCGTGGTGCCGGCGACACCAGCCGGGCGGCGGTTCCGCGACGAGCTTGGGCGGCTCAACCAGCGGCTGGCCGCCGAGTCGGACGAGGCCGAACTGGTGATCGCGGGGCGGATCCTGCCGCTGGCACCGGGGTGACGGACGCGGCGGCATAACGGTCCGGTGACAATCCGGTTAGCGGAGCGTGTTCCGCACCCGTACGGCCGGGCCGGTCGTTACACGCGCTGGCCAGCGGTGGTCGCGACCGCTACCGTAGGAAGTCCTGCGGACGGCTGGCCGACCCGCACCACGCCGCCGATATCAGGCTGTCTTGGCGGCTGCCTTCAGCAGGCGGGTAATCCGGGGGACGCCGCCAGGGCTAGGACAGCATTGGGGTGATGACGAGTATGGCGCGCGTGGTTGTCATTGGCGACCTGATGACGGACACGGTTGCCCACGCTATGCTCCCGCTGGCGCGCGGCAGCGACACGCCCGCGGCCGTAACCATGCACGGCGGCGGGTCCGGGGCCAACATCGCGGCCTGGATGGCGGCCGACGGCGGCGACGTCGCGTTCGTCGGGCGGCGGGGCGCGGACATCGCCGGTCGGAACCGCGACATGGAGCTGATGGGGTACGGCGTCGACGCCCGGCTGGTCATGGACCCCGAGCGGCCCACGGGCACCTGCGTCGTCATGGTCACGCACAAGGGCGAGCGGACCATGCTCTCCGACCCGGGCGCGAACGCGGCGCTGTCCCCCGACGACCTGCCGGGCGACCTGTTCGTGCCCGGTGCCCACGTGCACGTCTCCGGGTACACGCTGCTGTCGGAGGGAGCGCGGTCGGCGGGGCTGGCCGCGATCGACTACTCGCGGCGGACCGGGATGACCGCATCGGTCGACGCGGCGTCCGCCGCTCCGCTGGAGCGGGCCGGAGCCGAGCCGTTCCTCGAACTGTCCTCCGGGGCCGTGCTGCTGTTCGTCAACGTCCGCCAGGCCAAGGTGCTCACCGGGCGGGATGACCCCGAGCAGGCCGCCCGGGTGCTGACCGCGTGGTACCCGCACGTGGTGGTCAAGCTCGGCGCGGAGGGCGCGCTGTTCTACGCGAACGGCCGGCCGCCGGTGCGGGTGCCCGCGCCGCCCGCCGACCGGGTGGTGGACGGGACCGGCGCCGGTGACGCGTTCATCGCCGGGTTCATCCCGCCGTGGCTGGACAAGAAGCCGCCGGGCGAGGCGCTGGCCAGCGGCTGCCGGCTGGCCGCGCACGCGCTCAACCTCATCGGCGCCCGCCCCGTGCTTTGACGGACACCGATTACCTCCGCGAGCTGTTCTCGCTCGACGGGCGGGTGGCCGTGGTCACCGGCGGCAGCTCGGGGATCGGCGCGGAGATGGCGTTCGCGCTGGCCCGGGCCGGGGCGCGGGTGGTGCTGGTCGCGCGGGACGCGGAGCGGCTCGGCGCGGCGGCCGGGCGGCTGCGCGCCTCGGGAGCCCAGGCCGCGTGGGTCAGCGCCGACCTCGGGGACCGTTCCGCGGTGGACGGGGCGGCGACGGCGGCCGCCGCGGAGTTCGGGCCGCCGGACATCCTGGTCAACTGCGCGGGGATCAACCTGCGGCCGCCCCTGGAGGCGCTGGCCGTCCCCGAGTGGGACGTGACCATGGCAGTCAACCTGACCGCGCCGTTCCTGCTCGGCCAGCGCTTCGGGCCCTTGATGGCGGCGCGCGGCTGGGGGCGGATCATCAACGTGACCTCGCAGCAGGCGCAACGGGCGTTCGGCCACAGCGGGGCGTACGGGGCGTCCAAGGCCGGCCTGGCCGCGCTGACCCGCTCGCAGTCCGAGGCGTGGGCCCGGTCCGGGGTGTGCTGCAACGCGCTGTGCCCGGGGTTCGTCGCGACGCCGCTGACCGCGGCGGTGGCCGGCGACCCGGTCCGCTGGGCGGCCATGGCGGCGCGGACCATGATGGGCCGCAACGGCGAGCCCGCGGACTTCGCCGGGGCGGCCGTGTTCCTGGCCTCCCGGGCCAGCGACTACGTCACCGGCCAGACGCTGTACGTGGACGGCGGCTTCGCCGCGACGTGAACCCCTTTGGCTAGCTGATGGTCACCTGGCCCGAGCCGTTGACGTGGAAGACGGCCAGGCAGCCCCCGCCGGACTTATCCACCACCAGGTACGCGCCTACGTTGGTGCCAATCGCGTACTGACCGCCCGGGGAGAGCGTCGCGTCGTAGACCAGGGCGCCGGACGTGCTTATCCCCTCGACCACCACGGTGCCCTTGCTGTTGTTGTTGAAGCCGAACTGCACCGATGCGCCGTCGGAGGACTGCACCGAGCCGACGTCCCCGCAGGAGACCTCGCTGGCGCCGCTGGCACTGAAGCTGTACGTCGCGGGCGGCGGCGCATGCGTCGGCTTCGGCGTCGTCGGCTTCGGCCTGGGTGCCGGCGAACTCGTCGCCGGGGCCGGGGCGTGCGTGGTGGGCTGTGCAGCGGGCTGCGTGCTGGGCTGTACGGTCGGTCGCCGGCTCGGTGCGGCGGAGGGATGGTGGCTAGTCCGGGCGGCGATCGGTGAGGGCTGGGTCGTGGGCGACTGACTCAATGAGGTGGTGATGGCCGTCGGCGTGGCCAGCGCGATGATGGTCGGCTTCTTGCCGGCCGACGAGGACGGGTGGCCGGACCCGCTCAGGGCCAGCGCGGTCGCACCAGACGCGATCAGGATGACCGCGGCGGCCACCGCCCCTACCACCGCTGGCCGCCGCACGCGGGGCCGCCGGGGGCGCTGGAGGTCGGCCCACGGCAGCGGGGCGGCCACCGGCACCGGTTCGGGTTGTGGTTCCCTGACGAGTCCGGGCCCGGTGGCCGGCTCCGGTCCTGCTCCGGTCTCGGGCGCGGCCGGCCCGAGCCTGGTGGGCCCGGTATCGGCTTCCGGCACGACTCTCTCGGCCTCCGGGGGGACGGTCGCGGGGTCCGGGGTTACCGTCTTGGCCTCGGGTGCTACGGCCTCGGGCTCGGCCGCGATGAAGGGCGCGTACCCGGTAATGGTCGGGCTAGTGTCGGACGGTTCGGCCGACGGCTCTCCGGCCTGGGGCACGGGCTCGGCCGACGGCTCTACGGCCTCGACCGCGGCCTCGGGCTCGGGCTCGGCGGCAGGCGGGGGCGGCGGCGCGGTGACCGGCTGCGCCTCGGCGGCAGGCAGCGGCGGCGGCGGCGCGGTGACCACCTGCGCCTGGCTTCCCGCGAGGGCGCCAGTGACGGGATCGGGCAGCCAGCCGGCCTCCGGCTGCATGGCTCCGATCTCGGTCAGCAGCTCACCGGCCGAAGGCCGCTGGGCGGGGTCCTTGGCCAGGCACCGCTCGACCAGCGGGCGGAGCTCGTCCGGCACCGCATCCAGCTGCGGAGGGGCGAAGACGACCCGGAAGACCAGGGCGGCGGTTGACCCGCCGCCGAACGGCGCCTCGCCGGTCGCGGCGAAGGCCAGGACCGCGCCGAGGCTGAACATGTCGCTGGGCGGGCCGACCTCAGTGCCCTGGGCCTGTTCGGGGGACATGAAGCCAGGCGAGCCGATGACGAAGCCGGCCCGGGTCACCGACGTCGACTCCGCCGCCCGGGAGATCCCGAAGTCGATCAGCCGCGGCCCGTCCTCGGCCAGCAGCACGTTGGACGGCTTGAGATCCCGGTGCACCACACCCACCTTGTGGATCGCGACCAGGCTTTCCGCGAGGCCCGCGGCCAGCGCCAGCGCCGACCGCGGAGGCAGGGGTCCGTGGTCGTGCACGGCCTCGGACAGCGAAGGCCCGGCCACGTAGGCGGTGGCCAGCCACGGTTCCTCCGCATCCGCGTCGGCGTCCACCACCACGGCCGTATACAGGCCGCTCACTCTGCGCGCGGCCGCGACCTCGCGCCGGAACCGGGCCCGGAAGTCCGGGTCGGAGGCCAGGTCGCTGCGGATTACCTTGACGGCGACGAGCCTGCCACCCATGGAACGACCCAGGAACACCCGGCCCATGCCGCCGCTGCCCAGCTGCCCGACTAGCGCGTAAGGCCCGATGACCCGCGGGTCCCCGGGCTGGAGTCCCTGCAGCACGCCAATCCCCACCCCACGTCAGTAACTACGCTTCTGGTATTTACCGGGCACAATCGGCGCTAATGCTCCGATATGTGTCCGTCTGAGTTATCTGCGATCAGTAAAGCCCCTGGATCCGGTGGATCAGGCTGCCCATGGCCGTGGTGGAGGGCTCGTCGTTCGTGCCATTCACCTGCCACAGGCTGTACACGTTCGCGCCGGCGACAACGTAGAGGACGTTGATATACAACGTGACCCCGGGCCGCTCCGACTCCGCGATCTGCTGGGTGACTTTGTACCCCCGATCGCCGCGGACGGTCGTCTTCGACACCCCTAGGACGTTCACCTGATACGTGCCGCCACCAGGCCTGGTGTCGCCCGGGTTGGGCTCGGTGAATTCCCTGCAGGACGTGTACTTGGTGTCAGCCTGATTGAAATACGTGGCGGCGGCCGCAGTGGAGGCGAACTGAAGCACGTCCTCGAACCCGTAGTCAAGGGCCACGTTACCGGGGCTCGGGTTCTTGTATTCCTCGGCCGCGCCAGCCGTATTACCGAAGCCTGTGACCCACTCGCTGCCCTCGAAAGCGCTGCAGCTCATACCGGACACATGCTTGTTGGCGTGGGTTGACGCCAGCTTGCCGCCCGAGTTGAGCGAGGCCCCGAACGTGAAGCCATTCCCGAACGCCGAGGGCGACAGGAGTCCCGACAGCAGCCGTGCCCCGGTGACCTGCGGTGACGATGCCGGCACACGCTGGACCGGGTGCCCCAGGGTCTGCGCTGCCGCTGGGCCTGCCGCGGCGAACGACAGGGCCGCGACGGCGCCAGCGACCATGACCGTCCTGAATTTCATCTGTCCCCTCCTCGAGCGCGAGCCGTCTGGGCCTCTTTGGGCGGGAGTGACGGCAAGAGACGCTTATGGACTTTCATAACACAACTGATCAGGATGAAAAGGTCACGTTTTTGTGGCGGCTGATGGCCGCGGGGATATACGGGGGCAACTGCTGTTCTGCGCGGTTTGTCCGTGACGTGAACCTCCGGTGAGCAGCGGCAGAGCGGCCAACTACATTTGTGACAGGCTGCGTTTGCCGGCCAGGATGGCCGCTACGGCAGTGGCTCTCCCGGTCCCTTGCCGTGCTCGAGGCGAGCCTACGACCGGGGCGATACGGAATCGTTACGGTCAGCAAGCGTTAGCGATCACGGCACTAATCAGTGCGGGTACAGCGCCTGGATCTTTTTGATCAGGTTGCCCATGAGCGTCGGGGAGGGCTCGTCGTTCGTGCCGCTCTGCTGCCACATGCTGTACACGTCCGTGCCGGCGACGGCGTAGAGCACGTCGACGAACTCCGTGACGCCCGGGGTCTCTGACAGCGCGATCTGCTGGGTGACCGAGAAGGCCGCATCACCGCTGACGGTGGTCTTCGACACCCCGAGGGTGCTGATCTGGAAGGTGCCGCCGCCGGGATTGGTGTCGGTGGGGTTGGGCTCGGAGAAGGACTGGCAGGCCGTGTACTTCGCGCGCGCCGCGGTGAAGAACGTGGTCGCCGCGCTGGCGGTGGCGAACTGGATGACGTCCTGGAACCCCTGGATGATCGCTTCGGGGCGCTGCATCGCGGCGTTCGGGTTGACGTACTTGTCCAGCGCGCCCGCGGTGTTCCCGAAGCCCGAGACGTAGATCTTGCCCTCGAACGTGCCGCAGCTCGTGACGGGTATGTTCTGGGCGGTCGGGGTGGTCAGCAGCCCGTTACCGGTGTTGAGCGCGGTGCCGAGCGTGAAGCCGACCCCGAAGGCCGAGGCCGGAAGCAGTCCCGTCTGCAGACGTGACCCGCTGAGCTGCGGCGATCCGGATTTGAGCTGGCTGTCGTGCGCGGACGGCTGCGCTGCCGCCGAGCCGGCCACGGCGACCGCTCCGGCCGCGGCGAAGCCAAGCGCCGCGGCGGCGACGCCGACCGCGACGATCTTGAACTTCATGGTTCCCTCCCTCCCTGACACCGGGTCCGGCTAGTCACCCGAGGACGATCCACTGCCTGCCGTCGAGGAGTTCGGCGGCCGCGTCCAAGTGACCCGCGTGACACGCGGTCTCCTTGAACACGTGCAGCATGACGAACCTGAGGTCGGTGAAGCGCTTCCCCCACTCCCCCCAGTGCGGGTCAAGCTGCCGCGGGGGCTCGAGGAGCGGGGTGGCCGCGATGATGGCGTTCGAGCGGGCGATCTCGTCCCGGTACAGGGCGAAGATGTCCTCAGCCGTCTCGCCGGGCTCCAGCTGCCACGCGTTGTCACCCGGCACGGAGTCGAACGACTCGCCCGCGACGACGCACTGGAACCAGTAGTGCTCGTCGTCCAGCGCGAGGTGCCTGACCATGCTCAGGCAGCTCCACCCGGACGGCAGCACCGGCCGGCGCAGTTGCTCCTCGGAGAGTCCCGCCAGGATGCCGAGGACGTGCTCGCGTTCGGCGTCGAGGAACCCCTGCAGCACCTCGGTCTCGTGGTCCACCAGACCATGATGGGCGAACGGAGCGTTCTGCACGTGCATTACGCGGAAAACGCGAGCGAAACGCCGACGCTCCGCCGACGCGTGCCGCCCGTAAGGCCCGGGCGCACGGCACAATGACGTCATGCCAGCCGGACGAAACGGTGCCACGCCTCCCCATGGCCCAGGAACCACCGAGGATTTCGAAGAGAACATCGTCGACGTCGACGTGACCGAGGAGATGCGCGGCAGCTACCTCGAGTACGCCTACAGCGTCATCTACTCCCGGGCGCTGCCCGACGCGCGGGACGGCCTCAAGCCGGTCCAGCGCCGGATCCTGTACCAGATGAACGAGATGAGCCTGCGCCCGGACCGCGCCCACGTCAAGTGCGCCCGGGTGGTCGGCGAAGTGATGGGCCGGCTGCACCCGCACGGCGACTCGGCGATCTACGACGCGCTGGCCAGGATGGCCCAGCCGTGGGCGATGCGGCTGCCGCTGGTGGACGGGCACGGGAACTTCGGCAGCATGGGCGGGGACGACGAGCCCGCCGCGATGCGCTACACCGAGGCGCGGCTGACGGCGGCCGCGATGGAGATGGTCACCTCCATCGACGAGGACACCGTCGAATTCGTCCCGAACTACGACGGCAGCGAGACCCAGCCCGACGTGCTGCCCGCAGGCCTGCCCAACCTGCTGGTCAACGGCACGTCCGGCATCGCGGTCGGCATGGCCACGAACATGGCGCCGCACAACCTGACCGAGGTCATCGCCGCGGCGCGGCACCTGATCGGCCACCCGGACGCCAGCCTGGCTGATTTGATGCGTTACGTTCCGGGCCCCGACCTGCCCACCGGCGGCCGGATCGTCGGCCTGGACGGGATCAGGGAGGCGTACGAGACCGGCCGCGGCCTCTTCCGCACCAGGGCGGCTGCCCGCATCGAGCAGATCAACCCGCGGCGCACCGGCATCGTCATCACCGAGCTCCCCTACACCATCGGCCCGGAAAAGGTCATCGCCCGGATCAAGGACCTGGTCCAGGCCAAGAAGCTCAACGGCATCGCCGACCTGAAGGACCTGACCGACCGCCAGCGCGGCCTGCACCTGGTGGTCGAGGTTCGGGCGGGGTTCAACCCCGACGCGGTGCTGGCCGAGCTGTACCGGCTCACGCCGATGGAGGAGACCTTCGGGATCAACAACGTCGCGCTGGTCGACGGCCAGCCCCGGGTCCTGGGGCTGCGCGAGCTGCTCGAGATCTACGTCGCGCACCGGCTCGAGGTGACCAGGCGCCGCACCGACTACCGGCGGCGCAAGCGTGCCGAGCGGGTGCACCTGGTCGACGGCCTGCTCGTCGCGCTGCTCAACATCGACGAGGTGATCCAGGTCATCAGGTCCAGCGAGGACGCGGCCGCGGCCAGGGAACGGCTGATGACGGTCTTCGACCTGTCCGTCGTCCAGGCCCAGTACATCCTGGACACCCCGCTGCGGCGGCTGACCAGGTACGACCGGCTGGAACTCGAGCGCGAGCAGGAGACGCTGCGGGCCGAGATCGCGGCGCTGACCGAGATCCTGGACTCCGACGTCAAGCTGCGCGAGCTAGTCAGCGAGGAACTGGCCGAGGTGGCCCGCAAGTTCGGCACGCCGCGCCGGACGGTCCTGCTCGAGGGGGGCGTCGAGGCGCCTGCCGCCGCGGTCCCGCTCGAGGTGGCCGACGACCCGTGTGTGGTCCTGCTGGGCGGGGCCGGCCTGGTGGCGCGGGTCTCAGGCGGCGCTGGCGATGATTATCCCGAACGAGCGTTGGTTCCCCCCCTGGGCGGGCTGAGCCGGTCCGCGCACGACGTGATCGTCTCCGCGGTCCGGACCACGGCCCGGGGCACGATCGGGGTGGTGACGTCCGCGGGGCGGCTGGTCAAGGTGAACGTGCTCGAGATCCCGGCGCTCCCGTCCGGCGCGGGCGCCGCCGCCCTGGCCGGCGGCACGCCGGCCACGGAGTTCGCCGAGCTCGAGCGGGGTGAGACGGTGGTCGCGCTGTGCGCGGTGGACACGCCTGGGGCCGGCGTCGCGCTGGGCACGGCCGAGGGCGTGGTCAAGCGGGTGCTTCCGGAGTACCCGCAGAACCGGAACGAGTTCGAGCTGATCGCGCTGCGGGACGGCGACCGGGTCGTGGGCGCGGCCCAGCTAGACGGCGAGTCGGCGGAGCTGGTGTTCATCACCAGCGACGCACAGCTGCTGCGCTTCTCCGCGTCCTCGGTGCGCCCGCAGGGCCGGGCCGCGGGCGGGATGGCCGGGATCCGCCTGGCGGCGGGGACCTCTGTGGTGTGGTTCGGCGCGGTGGACGAGGCCGCGGCGGCGGGGGTACCCGTCGGGCCGCCTGGTACCTACTCCCCCGCCGTCGTGGTCACGGTGGCCGGCAGCGCGGGGGCGCTCCCCGGCGCGGCGGGGCGCAGCATCAAGGTGACCCCGCTGCACGAATTCCCCGGCAAGGGCCGGGCGACCGGCGGTGTCCGCTGCCATCGCTTCCTCAAGGGCGAGGACGTGCTGGTCATGGCCTGGGCCGGGCCTGCCCCGGCGGTCGGCGCCACCGATTCGGGCGCCCCGGTCGACCTGCCCGACCCGGTGGGCAGGCGCGATGGGTCCGGCGTCGCGCTCACCCGTAATCTCTTTGTGGTCGGCAGCGCTGGGCGTGTCCCGTAGCTCCCGTAATGAGTGGTGCAGGTCCTGGCGCTGCTCTGACGGCCGCCTGGCCGCGTGCCTGGCCGGGAACCCGGCCCGCGGCGGACGCCGGTCCAGCAGGGCCTGGGCGGTCTGCGCGGCCTGCGAGGCCTGCGCTCCGGCCGGGGTCCGGCGCCGGGCGGGCGCGACCCGGACGAGTTCGGCTAGCAGATCCGCCGGGCCCGCGGTGCTCTGATCGGCGAGCTGCCATTCCGTGACGATGGGCCAGCCCCCGGGGCCGGGATCGAAGGCCCCACCCCGGAAGCACCCGGCCGCGTCGAGCGCCGCGATCTGCGGGTCGGCATCGGGGATACGCTCCAGGTAACAGGCCGCATCGAGCAGGGACACGACGCTGCGCGTGACGTGCAGCGCCGGGGCGCCCGCCATGTCAAGCCGCCACCATGCCCGGGCCCGCAGGAATTGTGCCACGAGAGTCGCCTTAGTCACGAAGAGTAATGTTAACCAGACTTAATACGATCACCCGGTAACGCTGCGTCGATCATTTTTCGGGCGTGTCGTGGATCGAGGCTGGTAGATGCCCGCGGCAGGTTTCTGGGTAGTCAGATGTCGATGCGCGACGGATCGAGCTCGGCCGCGCCGCTGACGATGAAATCGCGGCGGGGGGCCACCTCGTTGCCCATCAGCAGGCTGAATATCTCGGCGGCCGAGGCGGCGTCCTCGATCTTGATCCGGCGCAGCGTGCGGTGCCTGGGGTCCATGGTGGTCTCGGCGAGCTGGCCGGCGTCCATCTCGCCCAGGCCCTTGTACCGCTGCACCGGCTCCTTCCACCGCTGGCCGCGCCGCTCCAGCTCAAGCAGCGTCCGGTTCAGCTCCGCGTCGGAGTAGGTGTACCGGTACTTTTCCTGGCCCTTGCGCGGGTTGGACAGCTCGATCCGGTGCAGCGGCGGCACCGCGGCGAAGACCCGGCCCGCCTGGAGCAGAGGCCGCAGGTACCGGTGGAACAGGGTCAGCAGGAGGGTGCGGATGTGGGCGCCGTCCACGTCGGCGTCGGCCATGAAGATGATCCGCTGGTACCTGGCCGAGTCCAGGTCGAACGAGCTCCCCGAGCCCGCGCCGATGACCTGGATGATCGCGGCGCACTCGGAGTTCTTCAGCATGTCCGCGAGCGACGCCTTCTGCACGTTGAGGATCTTGCCCCGGATCGGGAGCAGCGCCTGGAACTCCGAGTTCCTGGCCAGCTTGGCGGTGCCGAGCGCGGAGTCGCCCTCCACGATGAACAGCTCGCTGCGGTCGTCGGCCGACCGGCAGTCGACCAGCTTGGCCGGGAGCGACGAGCTAGCGAGCGCCGACTTGCGACGCTGGTTGTCGCGGTGCTCACGAGCGGCAATGCGCGCCTGCGCCGCCGCGAGCACCTTGTCAAGGACCGAGCGGGCCTGCTGCTTGGCGCCGCGCGGCGGCGACTCGAAGTAGGACTTCAGCTGGGCGCCGACCACCTGCGCGACGATCCTGGACGCGGCGGGGGTGCCGAGCACCTCCTTGGTCTGCCCCTCGAACTGCGGCTCGGGCAGCCGGACCGAGACCACCGCAACCAGGCCCTCGAGGACGTCTTCCTTGGTCACGTCGCCGTTCTTCAGCATCCTGGCCGCGCGGAGCTGCTCGTTGAGCGTCCGGACCATGGCCCGCTCGAAGCCGGTGACGTGGGTACCGCCGTGCGGGGTGGCGATGACGTTCACGAACGAGCGGACCACGTTGTCGTAGCCCGCCCCCCACTGGACCGCCACGTCGACCATGAGCTCCCGCTCCACGTCGGTGGGGGTCATGTGCCCGCGGTCGTCAAGGACCGGGATGGTCTCGGTGAAGTTACCCGAGCCGGTCAGCCGGATCGGGTCGGTGACCGGATCGCCTGAGGTCAGGTGCGCGCAGAACTCGCTGATCCCGCCCGCGAAGCGGAACTCCGCCTCGCGCGTCGTCCCCTCGCCGTCCAGGATCGCCGGGGTCTCCTCGCGGATGGCGATGGTCAGGCCGGGCACCAGGTAGGCGGTCTGCCTGGCCCGCTCGGACACCACGTCAAAACTGATCCGGGCGTCGCGCAGGAAGACCTGCCGGTCCGGCCAGAACCTGGTCCTGGTCCCCGTGGTCTTCTTGGTCACCCGGCCGACCGCGCGCAGGCCCGCCTTCTTGGTGAACTCCGCGTCAGGGCCCGGGCCGGCGAACTCGCCGGTCACGCCGCGGCGGAAGCTGGCCGCCCAGGTCTGCCCGTCCCGGTCCACCTCCATGTCCAGCCGGGACGCCAGCGCGTTGACCACGGAGGCGCCCACGCCGTGCAGCCCGCCGGAGGCCGTGTACGACCCGCCGCCGAACTTGCCGCCCGCGTGCAGCCTGGTCATCACCAGCTCCACGCCGGAGAGCTTGGTCTTGCGCTCGACGTCGACCGGGATGCCCCGGCCGTTGTCCCTGACCTCGGCGGAACCGTCCGCGTGCAGGATCACGTCGATCCGGGTGCAGTGCCCGCCCAGCGCCTCGTCGACCGAATTGTCGAAGATCTCCCACAGGCAGTGGTGCAGCCCGCGGCTGTCGGTGGACCCGATGTACATGCCGGGACGCTTGCGCACCGCGTCCAGGCCCTCCAGGACCGTCAGGTGCCTGGCCGTGTAGGCGCCGGCTGCGCCGTCGGCGGGCATCCGGGCTGCGGTGGTCAGGGTAGACACGGCCGAGGAGTCTCCTTTCCGCCTGCAGCCCCACGCGAGGGCCTCACCGAAGGGTAGCGTCCCGGGCGGGCTGCGGCCTCACGCCACGCGGCGATCCGGAGGGTTAAATCCCTCCAGCCGGCGTGGCGACCGCTTTACCTGCCCACAATTCGAGAATATATGCGAACCTGGGAGCGAGCGGGAAACTGACGCGTTCGTCGGTAAACCTGGTGTCTCAGGTAACGGTTTCGCTTGTGGCGTACGTGGCCTGGAATAGGGAAGGCCTGCGCGTGGGTATGTGTTATTCAGAACGTACAGGGCAGGAAACGGGAGCCATCCGGATAAGAAACCCGGAGGCTTGACGCGAGGAGGCGACGATGACTGGAGCACTAGCTCCCACCAAGCCGCTGACCGCATTGGACGTCTGCGATCGCTGCGGCGCCCAGGCGTATGTTCGCGTGCTCCTCGCCAACTCGGGGGAGCTTCTCTTCTGCGCGCACCACGGTCGCCTGCACGCTGAGGCGCTGGCCAAGGTCGCCGTGGACATCCAGGACGAGAGCAACAGGCTGTCAGAGCCGCTGCCGCACTAACCCGCGGCAGCGGCCGGGCCGGCGAGGGCGGGCCGGCCGGCCAC